>NZ_VBZC01000043.1:12591-85128 GCF_005786655.1 Streptomyces montanus | reverse complement strand
GGGCCTCGCCCCCCCGGACGTCGGACGCCGGACGCCGCGCCCCGGACGCCGCGCCCCGGGCGCCGGGCGGCACGCGCGCGTGGCGGCCGACCCCTGGAGCGCTGTTCCGTGTTGTCGGTGGGGTGGGGCACGATGGGCGTATGGAACAGACGAACGGTCATCCAGGTGAACAGGCGGCGCCGGATCCCATCAAGCTGCTGGCGATCCGGGAGACGGCCCTTTCCGTGGACGAGGTCTTCCGTGCTGTCGGGGACGAGGCCGCCGGAGGGACCGCGCTGTTCGTGGGGACGGTCAGGAACCACGACGGGGGAGCGGGCGTAGACGCGCTCGGCTACTCCTGCCACCCCAGTGCCGAGTCGGAGATGCGGCGGATCGCGGAGAAGGTCGTCGCCGAGTATCCGGTGCGGGCGCTCGCGGCCGTTCACCGGGTCGGCGACCTCGCGGTCGGCGACCTTGCCGTCGTCGTCGCCGTCTCCTGCCCGCACCGCGGCGAGGCCTTCGAAGCCTGCCGCAAGTTGATCGACGACCTGAAGCACGAAGTGCCCATCTGGAAGCACCAGAAGTTCTCCGACGGTACGGAGGAATGGGTCGGCGCCTGCTGATCCGTACGCGCCCGTCTTCCGGTTGCGTAACCCCACCCCTGCCGTGAGCGTTGACCAGGTGGATGGTTAATCTGCTGATCAGTCAGTTGCGGTCGCTCATGGGGTTGGGAGGTCGGCATGGCGGTGCTCGCGTGGTTGCTGATTCCGTTTTTGGCTGCGATCGGTGCCGGACTGTGGGGAACCTGGGTGGGCCGGAACAGGAAGACGTCCGGTGACGGCACCGAGCTCGCGGGCTACACGCGCTTCCGTGAGGCCATGGAGAAGTCGCACACGGACGCCTG
Organism: Streptomyces montanus; assembly: GCF_005786655.1. Classification (NCBI taxonomy): domain Bacteria; kingdom Bacillati; phylum Actinomycetota; class Actinomycetes; order Kitasatosporales; family Streptomycetaceae; genus Streptomyces; species Streptomyces montanus. The sequence continues at coordinate 84,245 of NZ_VBZC01000043.1, read as the reverse complement.
ACCAGGCCTGACCGGTCCCTGAGGCCCCGTACGGGCGGCCCCGACGGTGCGCTTACAGGGTGGTCCCGTACTGTCGTTCCATGCCACGCCGCACCGCGACGATGCTCGCCTCCACCCTGATGCTGATCGCGCTCCTGTGCGCGGGAGTCTTCATCAAAGTGCCGTATTCGGAGATGTCACCGGGCCCGACGGTGAACACGCTCGGCGATCACGACGGCGAGCCGGTGCTTCAGATCTCCGGTCGCAAGACCTACCCGGCGACCGGTCACCTCAACATGACCACGGTCCGGGTCACGAGCGCCGAGTACAACATGAACCTTGTCGAGGCCGTGTACGGCTGGCTGGCGCATGACAACAAGGTGGTTCCGCACGACACGCTCTACCCCAACGGCAAGACGGAGGAGCAGTCGACGCAGGAGAACGCCGAGGAGTTCAGCCAGTCCCAGGAGAGCGCCAAGGTCGCGGCCCTCGAGGAGCTGGACATCCCGGTGAAGTCCTGGACCATCGTCTCCTCGGTGCTCAAGGACAGTCCGGCCGAGGGCAAGCTGCACGCGGGCGACGTGATCAAGAGCGTGGACGGTACGCCGGTCAAGGCGTACGACGAGGTCGCCAAGCTGGTCACCAAGCACAAGCCGGGTGAAAAGGTCGTCTTCACCATCGTGCCCGCCAAGGAGCAGGCCGCCGCCGAGAAGGCGAACAAGACGGCCACCCGCACCGAGAACCTCACGATCACCACGACGAAGTCGAACGACGAGGGTAAGGAGCGCGCGATCGTCGGCATCGCGGCCGGCACCGACCACACGTTCCCGTTCGCCATCGACATCAAGCTCGCCGATGTGGGCGGGCCGAGCGCAGGCCTGATGTTCGCCCTCGGCATCGTCGACAAGCTCACCCCGGGTGACCTCACCGGCGGCACGTTCGTGGCCGGCACCGGCACCATCGACGACGACGGCAAGGTCGGCCCCATCGGCGGCATCGAGATGAAGACGGTCGGCGCCCGCGAGAAGGGCGCCCGGTACTTCCTGACGCCCAAGGACAACTGCGCGGCCGCCGCCCGCGACATCCCCAAGGGACTCACGCTCGTCAAGGTCGACACCATGGACGACGCGATGAACGCGCTCAAGGACATCCGCGGCGGAGACACGGCCGACCTGCCCGAGTGCACCAAGAGCTAGGTGCTGCCGCACCAAGAGCCAGGTGCTCCCCAGCGGATCACGGCCAGGTCGACACAGGCCCCAGCAGTACTACTCCGCGAACGTCGCCGTCAGAGCCTCGGCCAGCCCCGGTACCAGGTCGGACCCGGTGAGGACCTCGGTCGCCGAGTCCTTCTCGCGCAGCCGCAGCGCCGACTCGCGCTTCCCGCCGCGCAGCACCGCGACGGTCATCCGGACCTCCTGGCGCTCGGGGTGCTCGGCGACCCACTTCGCCAGATGTTCCTCGTCGAGGCCGTCCGGTACGGACGCTTCCGCGGACGGCGGCAGCATCAGCCGCTCCACGGACAGGGCGCAGCCGGCCACGGCGTCGGGCCAGGCGATGGTGCCGAGGAACTCGTCCAGCGGGGTGCCCGCGGGGAGTTCGTCCTGTTCGATGGGGGTGAGAGCGCCGTCGGCCGCGTCGTCGCCGATGCCGAGGCGCTTCGCGAGACCCGGCTCCTGGGAGCGCAGTTGAGCGGTGTCGACGAGGGCGAAGAGTCGGGCGGGCTGGTCCCAGCCGAGTCCGGAGACGTACTCGTCGATCTCGAGCACGGCGCGGGTCAGAGGGCCGGCCGCCATGGGCGTGCCTGTGGAGGCGGTGTTGGACATGGTCACAATCCTGCCTCGTTCGACCCCGGAACCGGGAACCGAGTAAAGCATCAGTAAGTTGCATAGATGTGGCCCCGCGCTCGCCGGGCCCAAGACACCAACAGCGAACTTCGAGGTGCGCACCTTGGCTTTCCAGATGCCGGACCGCGGCGGAGGCCCGACGGGGCCACGGATCAGAGTGGGCCGACCGTCCCGACGCGTCCGGACTCTGCTCATGACGCTGGGCGTCCTGGCCGTGCTGGCCATGGCGTTCGTCATGTTCGCGGGGTTCTGGACGGATTGGCTCTGGTATCGGTCGGTCAAGTACTCATCCGTCTTCACGACGACCCTGTGGACCAAGATCGGGCTGTTCTTCGTCTTCGGACTGCTGATGGCCATGGCCGTCGGCGTGAACGTCTGGCTGGCCCACCGGCTCAGGCCGCCGCTGAGCGCCATGTCGATGGAGCAGCAGAGCCTCGACCGCTACCGCATGGGTGTGGCTCCGTACAAGAAGTGGATCCTGCTCGGGATCACCGCCCTCGTCGGGCTGATCGCGGGCGCCTCCGCGGCCGGCCAGTGGCGTACGTGGCTGATGTGGGTGAACGGCGTTCCCTTCAACCAGAAGGACCCGCAGTTCCATCTCGACGTCGCCTTCTACGCCTTCGACCTGCCCTGGTACCGCTTCCTGCTGGGCTTCGGCTTCGCCGCCGCGATCCTGTCCCTCATCGCCGCCGCGCTGACCCACTATCTGTACGGCGGACTGCGGGTCACCAGCCCCGGCGCGCGTGCCACGGCCGCGGCCACCGGTCATCTCTCGGTGCTGCTGGGCCTGTTCGTCGCGCTGAAGGCGGTCGCGTACTGGCTCGACCGGTACGGACTCGCCGTGAAGTCCAGTGACTTCAAGGCGACGGGCAACTGGACGGGCCTCAGGTACGTCGACGCGAACGCGTATCTGCCCGCCAAGACCATCCTGTTCATCATCGCCATCATCTGCGCCCTGCTGTTCTTCGCGACCCTGTGGCGGCGCACCTGGCAGCTGCCTGTCATCGGCTTCGGCCTGATGGTGCTCTCGGCGATCCTCATCGGCGGTCTCTACCCGGCGATCGTCCAGAAGTTCCAGGTCCAGCCCAACGAGCAGGCCAAGGAAGCGCCGTACGTCGACAAGAACCTCAAGGCGACCCGCGATGCGTACGGGATCGATGGCACGCAGGTCAGCGACTACGCCGGCACGAGCGACACCGACGACAAGACCAAGCTGCGCGAGGACGCCAACGCCACGGCGAGCATCCGCCTGATGGACCCCAACGTCGTGTCCCCGACGTTCCAGCAGCTCCAGCAGGTCCGTAACTACTACGGGTTCCCGACCAACCTGGACGTCGACCGGTACAGCAAGAACGGCAAGGACCAGGACACGGTCATCGGTCTGCGCGAGCTGAACCTCGACGGCATCCCGAAGAACAACTGGATCAACGACCACTTCCGTTACACGCACGGATACGGCGCCGTCACGGCCGAGGGCACCTCGGCCGACAACGAGGGTCGCCCGGTCTTCACCGAGTACGACCTGCCGTCAAAGGGCGACCTCGGCAAGTACCAGCAGCGGGTCTACTACGGGGAGAAGACCACCCAGTACTCGATCGTCGGCGGTCCCCAGAAGGAGATCGACTACTCGGACGACAGCGGCGAGAAGACCACCAGCTACAAGGGCGACAGCGGGGTCAACCTCTCCAACCCGGTCAACCGTGCCGCGTACGCGGTGGCGTTCAACGAGCCGCAGATGCTGTACTCCGGTGCGATCGGCGAGGGTTCGCGAATCCTCTACAACCGCACCCCCAAGGAGCGGGTCGAGGCGGTCGCCCCCTGGCTGACCATCGACGGCGACGCCTACCCGGCGGTCGTCGGCGGGAAGATCCAGTGGATCGTCGACGCGTACACGACCACCAACGGCTATCCGTACGCCTCCCGCACCACCCTCGGCGACACGACGGCCGACTCCCTGACCGCTGCCAACAACCAGCGGGCGGTGGTGGCCCAGCAGAACCAGGTCAACTACATCCGCAACTCGGTGAAGGCGACCGTCGACGCGTACACCGGCAAGGTCACGCTCTACGAGTGGGACACCAAGGACCCGGTACTGAAGACCTGGAAGAAGGCCTTCCCCGGGACGGTGAAGCCGAAGGCCGACATCCCGAAGACCCTCATGGACCATCTGCGGTATCCGCAGGATCTGTTCAAGGTCCAGCGCGAGCTGCTGACCCGCTATCACGTGCAGGACGCGACGACGTTCCTCAGCGGCAGTGAGGTGTGGCAGGTCCCGGACGACCCGACGAACAAATCGGGCGACGCCGTGCCGCCGTACTACCTGAGCATGAAGATGCCGGGTGAGCAGGCCCAGGCCTTCTCGCTGACGACGACGCTCACACCGAACGGCCGGGACAACCTGAGTGCCTTCATGTCCGTCAACGCCGAGGCGGGCACGCCCGGTTACGGCAAGATCAGAATTCTGAAGCTGCCGACGGGCCGAACGATCGACGGACCGAAACGGGTGCAGAGCCAGTTCAACTCCGAGCCGTCCATCGCCGAGTCCATCAAGCTGCTGAGCGGTGGTGACTCGCAAGTCGAGTACGGCAACTTGATGACGGTCCCGCTCGACGGAGGACTGCTCTATGTGGAGCCTGTCTACGTCAAGGGTGGCGGACTCAGGTACCCGCTGTTGCGCAAGGTGTTGGTGACCTACGGAGGCAACACCGCCTTCGAGGACACGCTCGGCGAGGCGCTCGACAAGGTCTTCGGTACGGAGGGCACGACTCCCGAGCCACCGGACGAGGACACGACCAAGCCACCGCCGGCCACGGGCAACGCGACGGTCCAAGAGGCGCTCGACGACGCCCAGAAGGCCTACAGCCAAGGCCAGGAAGCCCTCAAGAAGGGCGACTGGGAGGCGTACGGCCGCGCGCAGAAGGATCTTGAGGACGCGCTGCAGCGGGCAGAGGACGCCCAGTCCCAGGCCGACAACACCGGTGGTGGGAGCGGCGGCAACAGCGACAACAACAGTGAAGAGAGTGGTGGAAGCGGCTGAGTAGCCGCCGAGCAGCTGGGCGGTAAAACCCCACCCCCGCGCCGTGATACGGTTGCAGAACAACGGCGCGGGGTGGAGCAGCTCGGTAGCTCGCTGGGCTCATAACCCAGAGGTCGCAGGTTCAAATCCTGTCCCCGCTACTGAAGACGAAGGGCCCGAATCCTCAAGGGATTCGGGCCCTTCGTCATGTCCGGATCGTTCCTGGGTTCCGCTGGCTGACCAGTGCCGTCGTGACGAAGGCCGCGCCTTGGGGTGGGAGTTGGGGAAACTGTGTTTCACTTGTCTCTCTGTGGGCAAGTCGACAAAACGCTGTAGTGACCTCACTGACTGCGGTATACCAGGTGTACCCAGGTTGCAGGTGGTGCGACGATGGACGTTATGGGGGACAAGGCAACTCTGTTGGAGACAGGGCGGTTTGTGCAGCCTTCCGACCGGGATGAGGCCGGCGAGGCTGTGGAGGAGGCACGCCAACGGCTCGCCGCGGAAGCCGGCGACGTCGAGGCGATGAGTGTCCTCGGAGCCATGCTGCTCCGCCGCGGCGATCTCGACGGAGCCGAGCCTCAGCTTCGTGCTGCCACCGCGGCCGGTGACCGTGCCGCCGCCAACAACCTGGGTGTCCTCCTGCACCAGCGCGGATACGCCGACGAGGCCGCCGGTTGGTGGCGGATCGCCGCCGTCGCCGGATCCGCGGCCGCCGCGCACGCGCTCGGACGCCACCACCGTGAGCGCGGGGACGAGCCCGCCGCCGAGTACTGGCTGCGCCAGTCCGCCGAGCAGGGGCACGTCCTCGGTGCGTACGCGCTCGCCGACCTCCTCGAGCACCGCGGCGACGCCGCCGCCGGCGAGGAGTGGATGCGGGCGGCCGCCGAGCGGGGGCACCGGGAGGCGGCGTACCGGCTCGCCCGCGCGCTGGACCGGCGGGCCGCCCGAGAGAGCGCGGGGAAGCGGGGCACTGACGGCGGTGTCGTGGATGCCAGGTCGGTGGACACCGGGCCGGTGGATGCAGGGGGATCCGATGCACGGGTATCCGGTGCAGGGATGTCCCATGCCGCGGTGTCCCTTGCAGGGGCGTTGGATGCTGAGGCGTCCTCTTCCGGGGGGCCGGATGCGGGGCTGCCCGAGGCCGGGTCGTCGGATGCCGGGGTCCCTGAGGCGGAGCTGTCCGAGGCCGGGTCGTCCAAAGCTGCGTCGTCCAGCGATGGGGCGTCCAGCGATGGGTCGTCCAACGCCGGGCCGTCGAAGGCCGGGATGTCCGCCTGCGCGGAGGCCGAGCAGTGGTACCGGCAGGCGGCCGCGCGGGGGCACCGCAGGGCAGCGCTGCACCTCGGGGCCATCCTGGAGAAGCGCGGGGAGCTGAAGGAGGCCGGGCGCTGGTATCTGACGTCCGCCAAGGACGGCGAGGCGCGGGCCGCCTGTGCGCTCGGGTTCCTGCTGCGCGACGCCGGCGACACCGAGAGCGCCGCCGTGTGGTGGCTGCGGGCCGCCCAGGACGGCGACGGGAACGCCGCCAACGCCCTGGGGGCGCTGCACGCCGAGCGCGCCGAGACGCAGACCGCCGAGCGCTGGTACCGCGCCGCGATGGACGCCGGAGATGTGAACGGCGCGTACAACCTCGGGCTGCTCTGCGCCGAGCAGGGGCGGACCGGGCAGGCCGAGCAGTGGTACCGGCGCGCGGCGTACGCGGGACACCGTGAGGCGGCGAACGCGCTGGCGATCCTGTTGCTGCAGGTCGGCGACGCGGCCGGGGCCGAGCCGTGGTTCTCCAAGGCCGCCGAGTCCGGCAGCGTCGACGCCGCCTTCAACCTCGGGATCCTGCACGCGGGGCGGCGTGAGGAGGACGCGGCGCTGCGGTGGTACGAGCGGGCCGCCGCCGCCGGACACACCGAGGCCGCCCTCCAGGTCGGGATCGCGCGGCTGCGTGACGGCGACGATCGCGCCGCCGAGCGGCATCTGCGGTGCGCCGCCGGCGGCGGGAGCGCGGAGGCCGCGTATCGGCTCGCCGCGGTGCTCGACGCACGGCGGCCGACCCCGCCCGCGCACGAGCTGGGGGAGCCGGCGACCGAGAGGAGCGAGTGCGAGGAGTGGTACGAGCGCGCGGCTTCTCAGGGGCACCGGCGGGCCCAGGTGCGGGTCGGGATGCTGGCGTCGGCGCGGGGGGACGTGGTCGAGGCGGCGCGCTGGTATCGCGAGGCGGCGGAGGCCGGATCGCGGAACGGCGCATTCAACCTTGGGCTGCTGCTCGCCCGGGAGGGGAGCGAGCCCGAGGCCGCGTTGTGGTGGACCCGGGCCGCCAATGCGGGGCATGGGCGGGCGGCGTTGCGGCTTGCGCTGGTCTACGCGCGTCGGGGAGAGCTCGCGGAAGGGCAGCGTTGGGCGGATCGGGCGGTCTCACTCGGGCCCTCTGAGGTCGCCGAACGTGCGGCCCGGCTTCGCGATGCGTTGCAGGAGGAGCTGTCCGCCTGAGGGGGCGCCTGAGGCGGCCGGGGCTTCCAGGGCTGCCGGGGCTGCGGGGGCTGCTGGGGCGGCTTTCCGGCCCCGCAGCCCGGGGACGGTGAAAGCGATTTGCAGTGGTCCTTGGTGTTGACGTACTGTTCAGTTCACCGACGCGGGGTGGAGCAGCTCGGTAGCTCGCTGGGCTCATAACCCAGAGGTCGCAGGTTCAAATCCTGTCCCCGCTACTGAAGGCCGAAGGCCCGGAACCGATGGGTTCCGGGCCTTCGGTGTGTGTTCCGGAAGGGAAGGTCAGGGCCGATGGCCCACCGCCTCCGCGTACAGCGAGCGGTTGACCAGGCGGGACTCCGGGAGGGCAGCCCCCTCCGAGACGCCCGCCGCGCGGTACGCGGACTGGAGGCGGTCCGTCGTGGCCGAGCGGATCTCCCAGTCCATACGCAGCGAGGGAGTCGACTCCAGGACCGCACGGTCCGTTTTCAGAAGCCTGGCCAGCATGGCTGTGAACGCCGGGTCCTTCTTGTAGTCGTCGGCGAAGTACGTGTTGATCGTGCGGATGTACGCCCTCAGCAGCGCGACCCCCGCGTCCACGTCGTCCTTCAGCAGGTTCGGGCCGAACAGCATGCCGCCCAGCGGCTCGCCCGCGGGCTGACCCCCGAGGAAGGCGTAGCGGGCGTCCCCGTCGACCTTGCGCCAGACCGGATCGAGGAGCCAGGCGGAGTCGACGCCGCCGTTCCGCAGGGCGGTGAGCACGTCGGCCGAGCCCAGCTGCTGGAACTGGATCTTGTCGAGGCCGCCGCCGTGCTTTTTCAGGGACGTGTTCATCGGGTACGCGATGACCGACCCCTTGCCGATCATCGTGCCGAGCTTGCGTCCGGCCATGGGGACGTGGGACGCGCGCTCGCCGTCCTTCAGCCGCACCCACAGGCCGCTCTTCGACTTCGGGTCGGGCGAGAAGTTCCCGGCGACCCACTTGATGTCGAAGCCGCCGTTGACGCCGTTGATCACGGCGGCCTCGGGAGCGGCCCACTGCGCGTCGATGTCGCCCTTGGCGAGCAGGGGAAGCGCGTCGGGCGTGGGCAGCACCTTCAGCGTGACGTCCAGGCCCTCTTTCTTGAACTCTCCCTTCTCCACGGCCACTTGGAGCGGAGCCACATATTCCGCGCTGAGCGTGCCCGTCGCGATCGTCAGTTTCCGCGTCTCGGCCAGGGGCCGCGGGGCCGGCGCGCCCGTGGAACAGCGCGCGGGTGAGCGGTCCGCGGACAGGTCGGCCGGGTCCGTCCAACTGGCTCCGTCGCAGCCCGGCACCGCCTTGATGGTGCGCGGCTTCGCGGGACCGGCACCCGCCCCGGAGTCCTGAGAAGTACACCCCATCGAGGCCAGCAGCGAGCCCGCGACCAGCACGGCACCGAATGCGGCACGCCTCGCGACTGCAGAATCGGAAACCCTCATGACTGCCCCCGCCCGCGGTCGCGCGGCGCCCACGGAGTGAGCAACCGCCCCAGGATCCGTACCAGTTCGGAGAAGACGACGCCGAGCACGGCGACGCAGACGATGCCGACGAACATCACGTCGTTCTGGAAGAGCGCGCGCGAGTCGAAGATCAGATGGCCCAGGCCGTTCGCCGCGGCGATCTGCTCCGAGGCGACGATGACCAGCACCGCCACGCCCGCAGCGATCCGCGCGCCCACCAGGACCGCGGGCAGGGAAGCGGGCAGCAGCACATGCCGGAACATCTGCCAGGGCGAGGCCCCGAAGACCTGTCCCGCGTCGCGATAGCCGGAAGGTATCGCCATCACCGCCGACATCGTGGAAATCCACACGAAGAAGAAGACCGTGGCCGCCACCAGCGCCACCTGCGGGCCCTCCCCGAGGCCGAACATGTTCAGGAAGATCGGCAGCAGGGCCAGCTTGGGCACGACGTACAGGGCGTCCAGTAGGGGCTCGAGTGCCGCGCGTACGAGGGAGAGCGAGCCCATCAGCAGGCCCAGCGCATAGCCCGAGAGGGTGCCGATCGCGTATCCGGCGAGTACGCGCTTGAGGGTGGCGCGTACGTCCGGCCACAGGTCGCCGGCGGCCGCGCGGTCCCAGCCGTCGGCCAGAATCGTGGACGGTGCCGGGTAGACCCGGTCGTCGATCCAGGCCTGGGCGGTGGCCAGTTGCCACAGCAGGACCAGCACGAGGGGCACGGCAACCGCGAGGGACAGCTCGAGGGTGCGGCGCCTGCGGTGGGTGCGTACGGGGTGCAGCTCCCCTGGGCCCGGGCGGCGGACCAGGACCGCCGCCGCATCGGTACGTTCCTTGCGTAGGGCCGTGTTCATGCGGGCACCGCCTCCGGGCGCAGCAGCTCCCACAACTCGCTCTTCAGGGCGGTGAACTCAGGGGCCGAACGGACCTCACCGGAGCGCGGGCGGGGGAACGGCGGGTGGCGTTCGGCGATGATCCGGCCCGGGCGCGCGGACATCACGAGGACGCGGTCGCCGAGGACGATCGCCTCCTCCAGGCTGTGGGTGATGAAGAGCGTGGTGGTGCGGGTGGTCTGGGTGAGCTCCAGGAGCTCGTCCTGGAGGATCGTGCGCAGCTGGGCGTCCAGTGCCGCGAACGGCTCGTCCATCAGCAGGATTTCGGGCTCCACGGCGAGCGCGCGGGCGATCGCCACGCGCTGGCGCATACCGCCGGACAGGGTGGCGGGGTACCCGGAGGCGAAGTCCGCCAGCCCCATGCGCGCGAGCCAGTCGCGGGCACGGGCGTTCGCCTCGCGGCGCGGGACGCGCTGGATGTCGAGGCCGAAGCGGACGTTCGACAGGACGGTCTTCCAGTCGTAGATCCCGTAGTCCTGGAAGATCATGGCGGCCGGGCGCGGGCTGCTCGTGCGGATCGCCAACTCACCGGTGCTGGGGCGCAGCAGGCCTCCGGCGATACGGAGGAGGGTGGACTTTCCACAGCCGGACGGGCCGACGATGCAGACGAACTCGCCGGGGGCGACGGTCAGGTCCAGCGGGCCCAGGGCGTCCACGGCGGCGGAGCCCCGGCCGAAGGTCCGGCTCAGATCGGTGGCTTCGAGTTTCGGGTGCGGCTCTCCCACGGTGTCTCCTGGCGGAGTGCGGTACGGACTGGTGGGCGCCGTTGACGATATGACGGGTCGTCAGATTCGGGAAGGTGTGCGCATCAGATCGGGCGGCTGACTTGTGAGGGCTGTGCGCGGAGATTCCGTGCGGCCGCAGCACGAAGCCCCGGCGCCGAACAGGTGCCGGGGCTTCGGGAAAGGGCCGGGAAGGACGAGAAGGGGAGGGCCCGCTGCGGATCAGGCGGCCGTGCAGTTCGGGCACACGCCTCGGTACGTCACCTCGACGCCCGAGATCGTGAAGCCGAAGCGCTCGGAGTCGGGAAGTTCGGCCAGTGGGTTGCCGCTCGGGTGGACGTCGCGGATCGCTCCGCACTGGGCGCAGACCAGGTGGTGGTGCGGCCGGTGCGCGTTCGGGTCGTACCGCTTGGCGCGCTGGTCCGTGGCCACCTCGCGGACCTCACCGAGTGAGACCAGCTCGCCCAGAGTGTTGTAGACGGTCGCGCGGGAGATCTCGGGCAGCTTGGAGACGGCGCGCGCATGTACCTCGTCGGCCGTCAGATGGACGTGATCGCCGTCGAGGACCTCGGCCACGACACGCCGCTGCGCGGTCATGCGCCAGCCGCGTCCGCGCAGGCGTTCCAACAGGTCGCTCATAAAGACGAGCCTAACAGCAGGGAAACTCCACCTCGAATGGGTGCGACTTTAGAACCTCCCCGGACTTGGATATTGTCCAATGCCTCCCGCCCTGCCTGTCTGCCTGCTTGCATGCCTGTGCGCATGCCCGCCCTGCTCAGGCCGGCGCGTGCTGTCGCATGGGGGACCAGCAGCGGATGATGTCGCGGACCGAGACGATGCCGACGGGCTCGCCGTGGTCGAGGACGATCAGATGCCGGAAGCCGCCGTGTGTCATGGCGTGTGCTGCCTCCTCCAGCGTCCAGGAGGGCGCGGCGAAGACGACGTCGGTGGTGGTGTGGGCGTGGGCCCGCTCGGCGTCCGGGCTCTGGCCCAGGCCGACGGAGTTGAGGATGTCGCGTTCGGTGAGGATGCCGATCCCGCTGTCGTCGGGGTCGAGGACCACGGCCGCGCCGACGTGGCGCGCGGACATCAGTGCGGCGGCCTGCCGAAGGGTGTGAGCGGGTCCGATGGTGAGGACCACCGTGCTCATGGCGTCACGGACGAGCATGGATGGAGCCACCTCCTAGGAATCCGGCTTGCGCCTGGATTCACAAGTTCACAAGTGGGGGGACTCTCAGAGTCGCAGCTAAAGGGAGGGTCAACAAGAGGGCGCGCACGAACACCGTGGGGCGCGCCGTCTTCCGGTTGGCGCCCAGGCGGCGCCGGTGGCCTCAGTAGCGCTGGTTGAGATACCCCAGCAGCTCATCGTGGAGGAGGCCGTTCGACGCGGCCGCGTTGCCGCTGTGCGGACCCTCGCGGCCGTCGAGGCCGGTGAAGCTGCCGCCCGCCTCGGTCACGACGATCGCGGTCGCGGCCATGTCCCACAGCGACAGCTCGGGCTCGGCGCAGATGTCGACGGAGCCCTCCGCGACCATCATGTACGGCCAGAAGTCGCCGTACGCGCGGGTGCGCCACACCTCGCGGGTCAGGTCCATGAAGCCGTCCAGCCGGCTCTGCGCCTCCCAGCCGCTCAGCGAGGAGTACGCGAAGGACGCGTCCGACATGCGCGAGACGCGCGAGACGTGGAGCCGGGTCGCGGTGGAAAGGCTGCGCCCGGAGAACGCGCCGTGGCCTTTCGCGGCCCACCAGCGGCGGCCCAGCGCGGGCGCCGAGACGACGCCGACGACCGGCTGGAAGCCGCCCTCGCCCGCCTCCATCAGGGAGATCAGTGTGGCCCAGACGGGGACGCCGCGTACGTAGTTCTTGGTGCCGTCGATCGGGTCGATCACCCAGCGGCGCGGGCCCGTGCCCTCCATGCCGTACTCCTCGCCGAGGATCGCGTCCCGTGGTCGTGCCCGTTGGAGCTGACCGCGGATGAGCTCCTCGGCGGCCTTGTCGGCCTCGCTCACCGGCGTCATGTCCGGCTTGGTCTCGACCTTGAGGTCGAGCGCCTTGAAGCGGTCCATGGTCGCTGCGTCAGCGGCGTCCGCCAGGACATGGGCAAAGCGCAGGTCATCGCGATAGTCGGGCATGACCGAACCGTATCGCTCCGCGGGAAACGGAATGAAGGCCGGGCGCCGTCCCAAAATGCGGGCCGACTGTGGCTGGTCGCACCCACGCGGCGCAGCCGCGTGATGCCGCATCCCCGCGCCCCTGGCGGGCGCGATGCGCCTCTGCGGCGCCGTCGCCGCCCTTGACAGTGACCCGGTGCGCGTCAACTCTGAAGCGCAGAGCCGATCGCCCCAGGGAGGCGACGATGCCTGCAGCACGGGAATCCCTCTTGGACGCCGCCTACACGGCGCTCGCACGGCGTCCGTGGTCCGCCGTGCGGATGGTCGACGTCGCTGCCGAGGCCGGGGTGTCCCGGCAGACCCTCTACAACGAGTTCGGCAGCAAGGAGGGGCTCGCACGGGCCCTCGTGCGCCGGGAGGCCGACGCCTATCTCGCGGGCGTGGAGCGTGCGCTCGTGAGCCATGCCGAGCCACGGGAGCGGCTGGTCGCCGCCGTGGAGTGGACCGCGGCGGCGGCGCGGGGGAACGCGCTGGTGCGGGCCATGCTCACCGGGTGCTGGGGCGAGCGGCTGCCCTCGCCGACGCTGTCCGCCGTACCGTCGTCCTCAGCGGTTCCGGCGCAGCGGCGGGCCGACGGGCCGTTGCCGTCGCCCGTGGACTTCGTGCAGCTCGTACGGGACCGTGCCGTGGCCGTGCTGGCCGCGCCGGGGACCCCGAAGTCCCAGTCGGCGGAGCTTGCGCGGGCGTGCGAGCTGGTGATGCGGATCGGCTTGTCGTGTGTGCTCGCCCCGGCCGGGGAGGGCGGGACCGCCACCTTGATCCGGGACACGTTGTCGACCGTGCGGGCGATGAACTGACGCTGCCGCGGGCGCGGGCGCGGGCGGACATTGCTTGCCTAGGCGCGCCGGGCAGGCTCTGGCGCGCCGGACGGCATCTAGTGCGCCCCGCCCGACAGCTGCAGGCCGATCACGCCCACGATCACCAGTGAGATCGACACGATCTTCAGTGTGGAGACCAGGTCGCCGAGGAAGATCATGCCGTAGATGGCGGTGCCGGCCGCGCCGATGCCGGTCCAGACGGCATACGCGGGGCCGACGTCGAGGCGTCTGAGGGCCAGGGTGAGCAGACCGAAGCTGCCGAGGGCGAAGATGCAGAAGGCGACCGTGGGCCACAGACGGGTGAAGCCGTGCGAGAGCTTCAGGCAGACCGCGAAGCCGGTCTCGAGGAATCCGGCCACGATCACCAGCAGCCACGCCATGTGATGCCCTCCCACGCTTCGTGACCGCTTCGTATGGCTTGGGTCCTGCTTGGTGCGATTATGCCTTTACCGTCATGGCGGGGACGCAAACAACACTGAGGTCACGCGGCGATCAGTCGCCCTCCCGCCGCTCACGCGTAGCGAGCAGCCTGCGCAGCGAGTAGAGCCGGGCCGGGTCCGCGTGGCCTTCGGACACCCACTCGTCCAGCGCGCAGTCCGGCTCGTCGTGGCTGCACGCGCGCGGGCAGCCCTCGGTCCCCGGCTCCAGGTCCGGGAAGGCCTGGATGACCCGGGACGGGTCCACGTGGTGCAGTCCGAAGGACCGTAGGCCCGGTGTGTCGATCAGCCACCCGTCGTCGTCCGGCAACGGCAGTGCGAGCGCCGACGTCGTCGTGTGCCGACCGCGACCCGTCACCGCGTTGACATGCCCCGTCAAACGCCGTCGCTCCCGCGCCACCAGTGCGTTGACCAGCGTCGTCTTGCCGACGCCCGAGTGCCCCACGAACGCCGTGATCTTGCCGTCCAGCTGTTTGCGCACGCGGTCCACCGCCTCCCCGCTCTCCAGCTCCGTACGGCTGGTCACGACGTACGGAACACCCAACGCCCCGTACAGCTCAAGGAGTTCGTCGGGAGGGGCCAGGTCCGACTTGGTGAGCACCAGCAGCGGGTCGAGCCCGCCGTCGTACGCCGCGACCAGACACCGGTCGATCAGCCGCGGGCGCGGCTCGGGATCGGCGAGGGCCGTCACGATCGCCAGCTGGTCGGCGTTCGCGACGACCACACGCTCGTACGGATCGTCGTCGTCAGCCGTGCGCCGCAGCACCGATGTCCGCTCGGAGATACGGACGATGCGGGCCAAGGTGTCCTTCTTGCCGGACAGGTCACCGACGAGGGACACCCGGTCGCCGACGATCGCGGCCTTGCGGCCCAGTTCGCGGGCCTTCATCGCATATACGACACGGTCCTCGACGAGGCACGTCAGCCGGCCCCGGTCCACGGTGAGGACCATGCCCTCCGCCGCGTCCTCGTGCTTGGGCCGGATGTTGGTCCGCGGCCGGCTGCCCTTGCGTCCCGGGCGGCTGCGGATGTCGTCCTCGTCGGTGTGCTTGCCGTAGCGGCGCATGGTCCGTGTCCGCCCGTCAGTTCCCGAGCATCCCGGTCCACAGCTGGGGGAAGTCCGGCAGGGTCTTCGCCGTCGTCGCCACGTTCTCGATCTGTACGTCCGGCACGGCGAGACCGATGATCGCGCCCGCGGTGGCCATGCGGTGGTCGTCGTACGTGTGGAAGACCCCGCCGTGCAGCGGGCGCGGGCGGATGTGCAGACCGTCGGCGATCTCGGTCACGTCGCCGCCCAGTTCGTTGATCTCCTTGGTGAGCGCGGCCAGCCGGTCCGTCTCGTGCAGGCGCAGGTGAGCCACGCCCCGAAGGGTGGAGGGCGAGTCGGCGAGGGCCGCGACCGCCGCGATGCCGGGGGTCAGCTCACCCACCTCGCCGAGGTCCACATCGATGCCGTGGATCGCGCCTGAGCCGGTGAACTCCAGGCCCTGGTCCGTCAGTTCGCAGGAGCCGCCCATCTCGGTGAAGATCTCACGCAGCTTGTCACCCGGCTGGGTGGTGCGCACGGGCCAGTCGGGGACGACGACCCGGCCGCCGGTGACCAGGGCGGCCGCGAGGAACGGCTGGGCGTTCGACAGGTCAGGCTCGACCGTCAGATCGCGGCCGAGCAGCGCGCCGGGCGTGACCCGCCAGACGTTCGGCTCGCCGCCCGACTCCGGGGTGTCCACCTGGGCGCCGATCGACCGGAGCATGTCGACGGTCATCCGGATGTGCGGCATGGAAGGGAGCGTCGAGCCGGTGTGCCGTACCTCGACGCCCTGGTTGAAGCGCGGTCCGGACAGCAGGAGCGCCGAGACGAACTGGGAGGACGAGGACGCGTCGATCTCCACCGGGCCGCCCTCCACGGCCCCGCCGCCGTGCACGGTCAGCGGCAGCGAGCCGCGCCCGTCGTCGTCGATACGGGCACCGAGGACGCGCAGGGCGTCGATCACGCCGTGCAGGGGGCGCTCGTGCGAACGCGGATCGCCGTCGAAGCGGATGGGGCCGTCCGCGAGCGCGGCGACCGGGGGCAGGAAGCGCATCACGGTCCCGGCGTTCCCGACGTCGACCGTGGCCGGGCCGCGCAGGCCCGAGGGGATGACGCGCCAGGCCTCGCCCGAGCCGTCCGGACCGACGCCCTCCTCGATGCCGACGCCCAGAGCGCGCAGGGCACCGGCCATCAGCAGGGTGTCGCGGGAGCGCAGCGGGCGGCGCAGCCAGCCGGGCTCGGCCGCGAGGGCGGCCAGGACGAGCGCGCGGTTGGTGACCGACTTGGACCCGGGCACGTGGACCGTCGCGTCGACGGCTCCGCTCGCGTGCGGGGCGGGCCAGAGGGCGGTGTGTGCGGGGTTCGGGGCCATGGCCCCACTGTATAAGGAGGCCATCGTTCGGGTGCGGGAGCGTTGTGGCTGGTCGCGCCCGCGCGGCGGAGCCGTATACGTCCGAAAACAGCCCCGCGCCCCTTACGGAGCGCGTCAGAGCTGTAGCAGCCAGCGGCCGCCGCCTATCAGTGAGCACAGGGACACCGTGTGGAAGAGGAACAGCCACATTCCGGCCGGGACGTGGGTGAGGCGTGACAGCTGGTCCGCGTCCGAGTCGCCCGCGCCGCCGCGGCTGCGCTTGGCCTGGAGCTCGAAGGCCGGTCGTACGCCGCCGAGCAGCAGGAACCAGACGACGGCGTACGCGAAGGCCGCCTGCACCTGGGGCCCGGCCAGCCACGAGACGAGCAGGAACGTGCCGCCGGTGATGATCATCGTGAGCGCGCCGTACGCGTTGCGGATCATCACCAGCATCGCCACGAGCAGCAGTGTGGCCAGCCACAGCAGCGCCGTGATGTGCCCCTCGGCGAGGAGCGCGGCCCCGCCGAGGCCCAGCAGCGGGGGAGCGGTGTAGCCCGAGGCCGCGGTCAGGATCATGCCGATGCCGGTCGGCTTGCCACGGCTGACGGTGAGGCCGCTGGTGTCGGAGTGCAGCCGTATGCCGCTGAGGCTGCGGCCGGTGAGCAGCGCGACCAGACCGTGGCCGCCCTCGTGGGCGATCGTGATGGCGTTGCGCGAGAGCCTCCAGATGCCCTGGGGGACGATCAACGCGAGGGCGGCGCCCATGGTGGCGAGGACGACCCAGGTGTCGGGGTCGGGCTGACTGCCGAACACCTCGTCCCAGAGGGTGGCCAGTGAGGTGGTTGCGGTGGCTTCCATTGTCTGTGGGGGCTCCTCTGGGTGACGCGGAATCTGGCAGTGTTGCACGTATGTGCGGACGGTATGCATCGAGTCGTAGGCCAGAGGATCTCGCAGGAATCTTTGAGATCGAGAAGTGGGAGCCCGAGGAGACCCTCGCGCCCGACTACAACGTGGCTCCGACCAAGGACGTCTATGCGGTGCTCGACCGTCCTCTGAGGGACGCGGCGGACCCGAAGCCGGTTCGCCAGTTGCGCAGGCTCAAGTGGGGCCTCGTGCCGTCCTGGTCGAAAACCCCCGAGGGCGGCGCGCGGATGATCAACGCCCGTGCGGAGACCGTGCACGAGAAGCCCTCGTACCGGCGGGCCTTCTCGAGCAGGCGCTGCGTCATCCCCGCGGACGGCTATTACGAGTGGGTGACCGGGACCGCCGAGCGCGATCTGGAGGTCGAGGGCAAGAAGAAGCGGCCGCGCAAGCAGCCGTACTTCGTGCTGCCCGCCGACGGTTCCGTCTTCGCGATGGCCGGGCTCTACGAGTTCTGGCGGGACAAGACGCTGCCGGACGACCATCCGCGGGCCTGGTGGGTCACATGCTCCGTCATCACGACCGAGGCGGAGACGACGCCCCTCGCGGTGGCCCCCGCCGACGGCCCGCGCGCCCTGGCCGACATCCACCCCCGTATGCCCCTGATGCTCACCCCCGACCGCTGGGACTCCTGGCTCGACCCCTCCCGTACGGACGTCGAGGACCTGCGCTCCCTGCTGGCACCGCCCCTGCCGGGGCTGATGCGGGCGTACCCCGTCTCCTCGGCGGTGAGCAACGTGCGCAACAACGGGCCGGAGCTGCTGAAGGAGCTGGAGGGCCCCGAAGAGGGCACACTCTTCTGATGTGACGCAGAACAAACGCGTGGACAAGATCGCGGGCGAGACCGTGGAGACGGACGCGGGCACGGCCCGCGTCACCTGGCACAAGGCGAAGAAGGCACGGCTCGTGCTGGCGCTGAGCCACGGGGCGGGAGGCGGGATCGAGGCGCGGGACCTGAGGGCCCTCGCCGCAGAGCTTCCCGCGCACGGCGTGACCGTCGCCCTGGTGGAACAGCCCTGGAGAGTCGCCGGGAAGAAGCTGGCGCCCGCCCCGAAGACGCTCGACGTCGGCTGGCGCGGGATCTGGCCCGCGCTCGCCCGGCCCGGCCTGCCGGTCGTCGCGGGCGGTCGCAGCGCCGGAGCGCGCGTCGCCTGCCGGACGGCCGCCGAACTCGGCGCCCGCGCCGTTCTGGCGCTCGGCTTCCCCCTGCACCCGCCGGGCAAGCCGGAGAAGTCGCGCGCCGAGGAACTGCTCGGCGCCGGCGTGCCCACCCTGGTCGTCCAGGGCGGCAACGACCCGTTCGGGAAGCCGGCGGAGTTCCCGTACGGCGCGTACGACCTCGTCGAGGTGCCGTACGGAGATCACGGTTTCGCCGTGCCCAAGCGCGCGGAGATCGGGCAGGACGAGGCGCTGAAGATCCTCACCGACGGGGTCGTGAAGTGGCTCGCGTCACTTGAGTGAGCTGCGGTCACGGTGCGGGAATGTTGCGCTGGCGATGTCTGTTGTGGCGGATTGACGTACTCGTCACCGAGTGCTTGCCGTTCGTACGAGAGGAAGTCCGCCGCATGGGTTCGACCATTTGCCCGAGCCGTAGCAGCAGCGCTGAGCTGGACTGGACGGTGCTGCACGCGGCGAAGAGCACCCCTATTCGAGCGGCGGAGGGACCGGATCGTCGTCTATCCTCCGATTCTGGTAGGGCCGGTCTCGGTTCTGCCCAGACTCTGGAGGAGGTGGGTCCGGTCGCTGGGACCGACGCAGGGACCGAACACGGCCAGTCGGAGCAGCCCGAGGGCCAGGGCAGCGGCGAGTCGGCAGCCGAGCGCAGCGCGCGCTTCGAGCGGGACGCGCTGGAATTCCTCGACCAGATGTACTCGGCCGCGCTGCGTATGACGCGCAACCCCGCCGACGCCGAGGACCTGGTGCAGGAGACGTATGCGAAGGCGTACGCGTCCTTCCACCAGTTCCGTGAGGGCACCAACCTGAAGGCCTGGCTGTACCGGATCCTCACCAACACGTTCATCAACTCGTATCGGAAGAAGCAGCGCGAGCCCCAGCGCTCCGCCGCCGAGGAGATCGAGGACTGGCAGCTCGCGCGCGCCGAGTCGCACATGTCGACGGGTCTGCGTTCCGCCGAGTCGCAGGCGCTCGATCACCTGCCCGACTCGGACGTCAAGGAAGCTCTCCAGGCGATCCCCGAGGAGTTCCGCATCGCCGTCTATCTCGCCGACGTAGAGGGCTTTGCGTACAAGGAGATCGCGGACATCATGGGGACACCCATCGGTACGGTGATGTCCCGGCTGCACCGGGGTCGCCGCCAACTGCGCGGCATGCTCGAGGACTACGCCAAGGACCGCGGCCTGGTCCCGGCGGGCGCCGGGGAGTCGGACGGAACGAAAGGCTCGGGGTCATGAGCTGCGGAGAGCCGCACGAGACGGACTGCAGTGAAGTACTCGATCATCTCTACGAGTTCCTCGACCACGAGATGCCCGACAGTGATTGCACCAAGTTCGAGCAGCACTTCGAGGAATGCTCGCCGTGCCTGGAGAAGTACGGTCTCGAGCAGGCCGTGAAGAAGCTGGTCAAGCGGTGCTGCGGTCAGGACGACGTGCCGACCGACCTGCGCTCGAAGGTCATGGGCCGTATCGAGCTGATCCGTTCCGGCCAGGCCGTGCCCGAGCACGACGTCACGGCCTCGCCGCAGGAGTCCTGACTCGGAGTCGTGAACAGCGCCGGCCGGAAGGGCCGGCAGGCACCGTCAGGCCGCGGACACCCATGAACAGCGCCTGACGGGAGGGCCCGTGGGTTCGCCGGGCAGGGGTGTCCGTGGGCGTCGCCGTCCGGATGTGCGTCCGGGCCCCCGCCAGGCCGAGAGAGCCGGTGAGTGTCGCCCGCGGAGTTATGGGTATTCCGACCCTGATCCTTCGGACAGGTTGTCGGCCACAGTGGTGTCCAGAGGTCGTCTGACCTTGCCCTTGGGTGGGTAACCCATGGGTAATGAGCGCCTGTCCGACCGTACGTGGTTGGATGCGAGGAAGAGGACATCAGGGGGCACAGTCCAGCCCGAGGCTGCACGCTCTTCGACGAACTGGCAGGCGGGAATCGTGAGGATCTTCGGCAAGGGACGGCACCGGCCCTCGGCCTCATGGCGGCAGGCCACCGACCGCGCGTTCACGCTGATCGGTGACGGTCGGTACGAGGACGCGGGCGCGCTGCTCACACGTGCGGCGGACCTGGAGCCCTGGCTGTCCGAGTCCTGGTTCAACCTCGCCCTGCTGCACAAGTTCCGGCACGACTGGGAGCAGGCGCGAGCGGCCGGACTCAGGGCCGTGGCGCTGCTCGACCGGGAGACCGGGGCCCCTGATTGGTGGAACGTGGGCATCGCGGCCACCGCCCTGCAGGACTGGCCCCTCGCACGCCGCGCCTGGCAGGCGTACGGGCTGCGAGTGCCCGGCGGCGCCACCGCGTCCGGCGAGCCCGTCGGGATGGAGCTCGGCAGTGCGGCCGTACGGCTGTCGCCCGAGGGCGAGGCCGAGGTCGTGTGGGGGCGCAGGCTGGACCCGGCCCGGATCGAGGTGCTGTCCATTCCGCTGCCGTCCTCCGGGCGGCGCTGGGGCGAGGTCGTGCTGCACGACGGCGTCCCGCACGGTGAGCGGACCACGGCCGCCGGGCACGCCTATCCCGTCTTCGACGAGATCGAGCTGTGGGCGCCCTCGCCGGTCCCCACCTGGGTCGTACTCCTGGAGGCGGCGACCGAGGACGACCGGGACGCCCTGGAGCGGCTCGCGGCCGACGCGGGGTTCGCCGCCGAGGACTGGTCGTCCTCCGTGCGGCTGCTGTGCCGTATGTGCTCGGAGTCCCGGATGCCCTCCGACGAGGGCGACGGCGAGCACCTGGACCCGCACGACCACAGCGAACCCGGCCACCCCGGCCCGCTCGGCCACCGCACCGACGGGCAGCTGTGGGTGCCCGAGCGCGAGTGCGGCCTCGCGGCGCCCGCCTCACTGGTGCGCGGCCTGCTCGACGGCTGGGTCGCGGACAGCCCGGAATCCCGTGACTGGCGGGATCTGGAGGAGGTCTGCTGAGCGCAGCCCGTAGGCTGTTGCCCGCAGATTTTCTCAGGATTCAGGAAGGCGTACGTCGGTCATGGCGCAGCAGGAGACAGAGCAGAGCGGGGTGCTCCCCGTGGACGACGACGGCTTCGTCATCGACACCGAGGACTGTGAGGAGCGTGAGACGGCCTACCGTGAGCGCGGCACCTCGCGGCCCATCACGGTCGTCGGGAACCCCGTGCTGCACAAGGAGTGCAGGGACGTCACGGAGTTCGGCGACGACCTGGCCAAGCTCGTCGACGACATGTTCGCCAGCCAGCGCACCGCCGAGGGCGTCGGCCTGGCCGCCAACCAGATCGGCGTCGACCTGAAGGTCTTCGTCTACGACTGCGGGGACGACGAGGGCCGGCGCCATGTCGGAGTGGTCTGCAACCCCGTTCTCGTCGAGTTGCCCGCGGACAGGCGCCGCCTGGACGACAGCAACGAGGGCTGCCTCTCGGTGCCCACCGCGTACGCGTCGCTCGCCCGACCCGACTACGCCGAGGTCACCGGGCAGGACGAGAAGGGCAACCCGATAAAGGTGCGTGGCACGGGCTACTTCGCGCGCTGCCTGCAGCACGAGACGGACCACCTGTACGGCTACCTCTACATCGACCGGCTCTCCAAGCGCGAACGCAAGGACGCGCTGCGGCAGATGGCCGAGAACGAACCGCGCTACCCGGTCGTGGCCAACGACTGACGCCACACCTGACGCCACCACCGAGCTTCGGATGACGACGCCTGGTCGGGGATCTCTCCCCCGGCCAGGCGTCGTTCGTCTGTCCGTCGTACAGGGGATCCCGCGTCGATCCGATGTGCTCGCAGGAGATCTAAATTCAGTCACGCAAGAGGACGTTCTCGGCGCCATGGGGTAGTGAGTGGTGCAAATCTGTTCCCACAGCAGTCAGTTGTGGTGCTGAATGAGAAGCGCGGGGATATGCAACGGCGCACGCCCGGCGCGGGAGGGGCGTGTCGTCACAGGCGGCTGAGAGGGGTTGTTCGTGCCTGCTTTCCCACAGAGCACCACATCGACGCACACGACGGTCGCGGTTCCACCGGCGCTCTCTCTCCCGGTGATCGAGACCGAGTTTCCCCGTCAACTCCACCCGTATTGGCCGAGGCTTCAGGAGAAGACCCGGGCCTGGCTCCTGGAAAAGCGCCTCATGCCGGCGGACAAGGTCGCGGCATATGCCGATGAGCTGTGCTATACGGACTTGATGGCGGGCTACTACATTGGCGCGCCCGACGACGTCCTCCAGGCGATAGCGGACTACAGCGCGTGGTTCTTCGTCTGGGACGACCGCCACGACCGCGATGTGATCCACAGAAGGCCCGCGGCCTGGCGGCTGCTCAAGCAGCGGCTGCACGCGGCCCTCGACTCCCCCCGGGACCATCTGCATCACCAGGATCCCCTGGTCGCGGGGTTCGCGGACAGCGTGGTGCGGCTGTACTCGTATCTGAGCAGGAAGTGGAACGCCCGCTTCGCCCGGCACTTCCACGCGGTCATCGAGGCGTACGACCGGGAATTCCGCAATCGCACGGTGGGTATCGTCCCGACCGTCCAGGACTATCTGGTCCTGCGGCGGCTGACGTTCGCGCACTGGATCTGGCTGGACCTCCTGGAGCCGAGTGCGGAGTACGAACTCCCCAATGCCGTACTGCGAAATCCCGCATACCGGCGGGCGGCCCTTCTGTGCCAGGATTTCGCCGCCTGGTACAACGATCTCTGTTCGCTCCCCAAGGAAATCGCGGGCGACGAGGTTCACAATCTCGGAATCAGCCTCATTCATCATGAGGGAATGTCGCTGGAAGAGGCCGTGAAGGAAGTCCGGCGCCGTATCGAGGGAGGCATCGCTGAATTCGTCGTCGTCGAACAGGAGGTATTGCGGTACGCCGACCGACTCGACGATGGGTCCGCGCAGGGTGCGGAATTGGCGGATGCCGTGCGGGTCTGTCTTTTCAATATGCGGAACTGGTTCAGTTCCGTGTACTGGTTCCACCACGAGTCCGGCCGGTACAGAGTCGACAGCTGGGACGACCGGTCGACACCCCCGTACGTCAACAACGAAACGGCAGGTGAGAAATGACCGTCGAGTCAGTCGGGCCGGAAGCCGTTCAGATACCGGAGCCATGTACTCCGCCCCTCGCGGGAGGCGGTGTCCCGGGCCTCGGGCACGGCTGGAAACTGATGCGCGACCCGCTGGGCTTCCTGGCCCGGCTGCGTGACCACGGTGACGTCGTCCGGCTCAGGCTGGGCCCGAAGACGGTGTACGCCGTCACCACGCCGGCCCTCACCGGGGCGCTGGCGCTGAGCCCCGCCTACGAGATCGGCGGACCCCTGTGGGAGTCCCTGGAAGGCCTGCTGGGCAAGAACGGCGTGGCGACCGCCAACGGGCCGATGCACCGGCGCCAGCGGCGGACGATCCAGCCCGCGTTCCGGCTCGAGGCCATCCCCGAGTACGCCTCGGTGATGGAGGAGGAGGCGTACGCGTTCGCCGCACGGTGGCAGCCCGGGGAGACGATCGACTGTACGTCGGAGGCGTTCCGGGTCGCCGTCCGCGTCGCGGCACGCTGCTTGCTGCGCATCGAGTTCATGGACGAGCGGGCCGAGCGACTGTGCGTCGCGCTCGCCACGGTGTTCCGCGGCATGTACCGGCGCATGGTGATCCCGGCCGGACCGCTCTATGGGCTGCCAATTCCCGCCAATCGCAGATTCAACCGAGCATTGGCCGATCTGCATCTGGTCGTCGACGAGATCATCGCCGAGCGTCGCTCATCCGGTCAAAAGCCGGACGATTTGCTGACGGCGTTGCTGGAGGCGAAGGACGGGAATGGCGACCCCATCAGCGAACAGGAGATCCACGACCAGGTCGTCGCGATACTCACTCCCGGCGGCGAAACCATCGCCTCAATGGTCGTGTCGCTCCTGCACGTGCTCACCGAACACCCGGATCACGCCGCCAGGATCCGCGAAGAGGCTGAATCCGTCACGGGGGGCGGTCGGCCTGTCGCATTCGGCGACATCAGGAAGCTGTCCCACACGAACAATGTCATCGTCGAGACGATGCGACTGCGTCCCGCCGTATGGATTCTGACGCGGCGGGCGGTGACCGAAACCGAACTCGGCGGCTATCGCATTCCAGCCGGGGCCGACATCGTGTACAGCCCGTATGCGATCCAGCGCGATCCGCGTTCGTACGAGCGGCACCTGGAGTTCGACCCGGACCGCTGGCTTCCGGAACGCTCCAAGGACGTGCCGAAGTACGCGATGAGGCCGTTCGGTGTGGGCAACCGGAAGTGCCCCGGTGACCACTTCTCGATGGCCCAGCTGACGCTCATCACGGCGACGGTGGCGTCCAAGTGGCGCTTCGAGCACGTGCCCGAGTCCAACGGCGCGCCACGGGTCGGCATCACGCTGCGGCCGAACCGGCTGCTGCTGAAGCCCATACCGCTCTGAGCCCGAGCGGCCGGCGCACGTTCAGGCGGCTGCCTCAGGGCCCCTGAACGTGCGCCGGTACGCCTGCGGGGTCGTCCCCAGCGACCGTACGAACTGGTGGCGCAGCGCGGCCGCCGTCCCGAACCCGGTGCGGTCCGCGATCGCGTCCATCGTCTCGTCGGTGGCCTCCAGCAACCGCTGGGCCAGCAGCACCCGTTGGCGCAGGATCCAGCGGTACGGGGTGGTGCCCGTCTCCTGCTGGAAGCGGCGCGCGAACGTACGCGGGGACATGTGCGCACGGGCGGCGAGCTGTTCGACGGTCACCTCCTCGTCGAGATGACGCTCCATCCAGACGAGCACCTCGCCGACCGTGTCGCACCGCGAGCGCGGCAGCGGCCGCTCCACGTACTGGGCCTGGCCGCCGGCGCGGTGCGGTGGCACGACCATGCGGCGCGCGATGGCGTTGGCGACCTCGGGGCCCTGCTCCTTGCGGACGATGTGCAGACAGGCGTCGATCCCGGCGGCCGTGCCGGCCGAGGTGACGACCGGGTCCTCGTCCACGTACAGCACGTCGGGTTCGACGATCGCCCGTGGATGGCGCCGGGCGAGCTCGTCCGCATGCCGCCAGTGAACGGTGCAGCGCCGCCCGTCGAGGAGCCCGGCGGCGCCCAGCACGAAGACGCCGGAGCAGACACTGAGCACCCGCGTGCCGCGGTCGGCGGCCCGGCGCAGGGCGTCGAGCAGCTCGGGCGGGTAGGTGCGCCCGATGTAGTTGCTCCCGGCCGGGACGGCGATCAGGTCGGCCTCTTCGAGCCGTTCGAGACCGTACGGCACGGAGACCGAGAACCCGGCGTGGGTGCTGAGCGTCGGGCCTTCCGCCGAGGCGACCGCGAAGTCGTACACCGGAAGGCCCTCGTCACTGCGGTCGAGGCCGAACACCTCGCACACGACACCCAGTTCGAAGGGATGTACGCCGTCGAGCAGGATGACGGCCACGTTGTTCAGCATGCTGCCAGTGTGCCCGAGGCCTGGCAGGAATTCGAGGGCGTACGGCAGTCCTGCCACTGACGGTAAGGAGCAACCGGCGCGACAGTGGTGTCCATGGATACACACATGGAAGCCCTCACCGGAATGCTGACCGTCCTCGGGATCCTCGCGGTCCTCGTCCTCCCCGCACTGATCGGCATCGCGCACGACAGGCGCATCGACCGTCAGCTCAGGGAGGCCGAGGACGCTTCGGCCGAGGACCGGAGCCGGAGGAGTCAGAAGAGTCAGAAGTCCTCGTCCAGGTCGACGGTGCCCTCCACCGCCACCTGGTACGCCGACGGACGCCGCTCGAAGAAGTTGGTCAGCTCCTGAACCCCCTGCAACTCCATGAAGGAGAAGGGGTTCTCGGAGCCGTACACCGGAGCGAAGCCGAGCCGCGTCAGGCGCTGGTCGGCGACGCACTCCAGATACTGCCGCATCGAGTCGGTGTTCATGCCCGGGAGACCGTCACCGCACAGGTCGCGCGCGAACTGCAGCTCGGCCTCGACGGCCTCCCGGAGCATGTCGGTGACCTGCTGCCGGAGCTCGTCGTCGAAGAGCTCCGGCTCCTCCTTGCGGACCGTGTCGACCACGTCGAAGGCGAAGGACATGTGCATCGTCTCGTCGCGGAACACCCAGTTGGTGCCGGTCGCCAGGCCGTGCAGCAGACCACGGCTGCGGAACCAGTAGACGTACGCGAAGGCACCGTAGAAGAAAAGACCCTCTATGCACGCCGCGAAGCAGATGAGGTTGAGCAGGAACCGGCGGCGGTCGGCCTGGCTCTCCAGCCGGTCCATCTTCTCCACCGAGTCCATCCACTTGAAGCAGAACGCGGCCTTCTCGCGGATGGACGGGATGTTCTCGACCGCGTCGAACGCGGCGGCGCGGTCCTCCGGGTCGGGGAGATAGGTGTCGAGCAGCGTCAAGTAGAACTGGACGTGCACGGCCTCCTCGAAGAGCTGCCTGGACAGATACAGGCGCGCCTCGGGGGAGTTGATGTGCTTGTAGAGGGTGAGCACCAGGTTGTTCGCGACGATCGAGTCGCCCGTCGCGAAGAACGCGACCAGACGCCCGATGAGGTGCTGCTCGCCCGGCGACAGCTTCGCGAGATCGGCCACGTCCGAGTGGAGGTCCACCTCCTCCACGGTCCAGGTGTTCTTGATCGCGTCCCGGTAGCGCTCGTAGAAGTCCGGGTAGCGCATGGGACGGAGAGTCAGCTCGAAGCCGGGGTCGAGGAGATTCTGGTGACGCTTCGTCATTACTGGCAGGCCTCGCAGGACTCGGGGTTTTCCAGGGAGCAGGCGACCGAGTCGGGGTCGGCGGCCTGCTGGACGGGGATGTTCTTCTGGGGCCGCGCCTGGGCGGCGGAGTTCGAACCGGCCGCGCGGGCGATCCGGGTCGCCGGGCGCGAGCGCAGGTAGTACGTCGTCTTCAGGCCCTGCTTCCAGGCGTACGCGTACATCGAGGAGAGCTTGCCGATGGTCGGCGTCTCCATGAAGAGGTTCAGGGACTGCGACTGGTCCAGGAACGGGGTGCGGGCGGCGGCCATGTCGACGAGACCGCGCTGCGGGATCTCCCACGCCGTGCGGTACAGCTCGCGCACGTCCTGGGGCACCCAGCTGAAGCCCTGCACCGAGCCGCCCGACTCGCGCAGCGCCTCGCGGGTCTGTGCGTCCCACAGGCCGAGCTTCTTCAGCTCGTCCACCAGGTACGAGTTGACCTGGAGGAACTCGCCGGACAGCGTCTCGCGCTTGAACAGGTTGGAGACCTGCGGCTCGATGCACTCGTAGACGCCCGCGATGGACGCGATGGTCGCGGTCGGGGCGATCGCCAGCAGCAGCGAGTTGCGCATGCCGACCGAGGCGATGCGCTCGCGCAGCGCGGCCCAGCGCTCGGGCCAGACGAGCTCCACGTCGAAGTGGTCGGGGTGGAGGACACCCTGGGCCGTACGTGTCTTCTCCCATGCCGGCAGCGGGCCGTTGCGTTCGGCGAGGTCGGTGGACGCCTCGTACGCGGCGAGCATGATGCGCTCGGCGATGCGGGTCGACAGGGCGCGCGCCCGCGGCGAGTCGAAGGGCAGCCGCAGCTTGAAGAACACGTCCTGCAGGCCCATCGCGCCCAGGCCCACCGGACGCCACTTGGCGTTGGAGCGGCCCGCCTGCTCGGTCGGGTAGAAGTTGATGTCGACGACGCGGTCGAGGAAGGTGACGGCGGTGCGGACGGTCTGGTCCAGCCGCTCCCAGTCGATGTCCTGGGAATCGGTGTCCACGAACGCCCCCAGGTTGACGGACCCCAGGTTGCACACGGCCGTCTCCCCGTCGTCCGTCACCTCCAGGATCTCCGTGCAGAGGTTCGAGGAGTGGACCGTGTGGCCGGGCAGGGCCGTCTGGTTGGCGGTGCGGTTGGCCGCGTCCTTGAAGGTCATCCAGCCGTTGCCGGTCTGCGCGAGGGTGCGCATCATGCGGCCGTACAGTTCGCGGGCCGGGATGGTCTTCTTCGCGAGTCCCGCGTCCTCGGCCTTGCGGTACGCGGCGTCGAACTCCTCGCCCCACAGGTCGACCAGCTCGGGCACGTCGGACGGCGAGAACAGCGACCACACGCGGTCCTCGGCGACCCGGCGCATGAACTCGTCCGGGACCCAGTGCGCCAGGTTCAGGTTGTGCGTACGCCGGGCGTCCTCACCGGTGTTGTCGCGCAGCTCCAGGAACTCCTCGATGTCGGAGTGCCAGGTCTCCAGGTAGACCGCGGCCGCGCCCTTGCGCCGGCCGCCCTGGTTCACCGCGGCGACCGAGGAGTCGAGGGTCTTCAGGAACGGGACGATGCCGTTGGAGTGCCCGTTCGTACCGCGGATCAGCGAACCACGGGAACGGACACGGGAGTACGCGATCCCGATGCCGCCCGCGTGCTTCGAGAGCCGGGCCACCTGGTGGTAGCGGTCGTAGAGGGAGTCGAGCTCGTCCTTCGGGGAGTCGAGGAGATAGCAGGACGACATCTGCGGGTGCCGCGTGCCGGAGTTGAAGAGCGTGGGGGAGGAGGGGAGGTAGTCGAGCCGGCTCATCAGGCCGTAGAGCGCGGCCACTTCGTCGACGGACCTGGTGTCTGTGGCGGGACCGGACGCCGTGTCGTCGGCGAGACCCGCGGCGACGCGCAGCAGGAAGTGCTGCGGGGTCTCGATGACGTACCGGGTGATCGGGTGTCGCAGAAGGTAGCGGCTGTGGAGGGTGCGCAGGCCGAAGTAGCCGAAGCGGTCGTCGCCGGCGGGGTCGATGAGCGCGTCGAGCCGGTCCTCGTGGACCCGTACGAACTCGGCGGTGCGATCGGCGATGAGACCTTCCCGATGCCCGACCGCGACGGACTCGGAGAAGGACCGTACGCCCTGCGAGGCGGCCTCGGCGGCGATACTGACCGTCAGCAGGCGCGCGGCCAGCTTCGAGTACACCGGGTCGTCGGAGATGAGGCCCGCGGCCACCTCGGTGGCCAGCACGCGCAGCTCCGTCTCGTCCGCGGTGGCGGACCGGCCGCGCAGCGCGGCGGCGGCGACCCTGCCGGGGTCGGCGTCGGGGAGGTCGGCGGTGAGGTCGGTCAAGGTCCGTAGCAACACGGTCCCCGGCCCGTCGGCTTCGGCCTCGGCCTGTGTCACGGTCGCCTCGGTCGCTGAAGCCGGATCGGCTGGCGCGATGGTCACGTGGGGGATCTCCCTCGCTCGGCAGGGGGCCCGCGGGAAGAGGGTTCGGGGCACACGGACGTACGCACTCTGCGCGGTGGTACGCCGCGTCCACCGGCCCACTCCGCGAGGCCCGGACGTCATCGGAACCCGGGCCGGACGGCCTGGGCACGCTGTCGGCAGGTCCTCGGACTGACGCTGGTACGCGAACGACTGGACGAACACGCACAAGTACACCGTTGCGGGACAGTTCCGGATTCGCACCGGATTCCCCTGCGGCGACAGCGAGCATGAGCATACATCTTGTGCCGGGCCGGGAAAGCACCCCTACATGTTGTGTCGCATGTCGGCTGTAAGAGTGTCAGAGCGTCAATTCGTAGGCGAGGAGAGTGATGTCGTCGAGGTGCGGAATCGGGTTCCAGTCGCGCTCGGGGGTGCGCCGGAAACCGAGGCGCTCGTAGATCCGGTGGGCGCTGTGCATGGCGCGCTGAGTGGACAGCACCATGCCTACGCAGCCGTCCGTGGCCCGTGCGCGCTCGACGCAGGCGCGTACGAGCGCCTCTCCTACGCCTCGGCCGCGGGCCTCCTTGGTGACCGCCAGCATCCGTATCTCGGCCTCGCCCGTGCGCGCGATGTCCGCCATCGGGCCGCCGGCCGGCACGAAGGTCACTCCTCCGAGCACGCGATCGTGCTCGGTGGCGACGAGCACGTCGGCGGCGGCGGCCCGCTTGGCCACGTTCCGCAGCTCACCGAGGTACCTGTCGCTCTCCCCGAAGTCCAGCAGCCCGTCCTGGAGGTATGCCTGCGCGGTGATCTCGCCGAGGGTGTCGTACTCCTCGGGGTCCGCTGCTCGGATCACGATGTCCATGCGATGCAGTGTGCACGACGGGTACGACGCCGGACCGCCGGGTTTTCTCGCCCCCGCCGCCCCTACCCGTCCCATCCCTGGGGGCTGCGCCCCCAGACCCCCCGTATCGGCCTGAACGGCCTCGTCCTCAAACGCCGGACGGGCTGAAGATCAGCCCGTCCGGCGTTTGAGGAGCGAGGTCTGGGGCGGAGCCCCAGGGGATGGGAATGGGTAGGGGCGGCCGCGGCTAGTGCGCGGAGCCCGCCGTCGCCGGAGGCAGTTCCACCTGGACACCCTTGTCGCCCGCGTCCGCCGTGTAGTCCTCCGGGGACGTCTCGTCGATGCCCGCCGGGGCCTTGACCGCCGTCAGGACGAAGGTGAGGACCACGGTCACCACCACGTTCAGCACGAACGCCGTCAGACCGATGTAGCCGATCTCCCCGATCCCCGGGATCTCCTTCGCCGAGCCACCGAAGTGCTTCTGCGTCGGGGACGCGACACCGTACGCGGCCACCGTCCCATAGACCATGCCGACCGCCCAGCCCGCCAGCAGCGCCCAGCGGTGGAACCACCGGGTGAACAGACCGCCGACCAGAGCCGGGAAGGTCTGGAGGATCCAGATGCCGCCGAGGAGCTGGAAGTTGATCGCGACCGTCTTGTCCATCGTCAGGACGAAGGCCAGCGCACCGACCTTCACCAGCAGCGACACCAGCTTGGAGACCTTCGTCTCCTGTGCCGGGGTCGCGTCGGGCTTGATGAAGTCCTTGTAGATGTTGCGGGTGAAGAGGTTCGCCGCCGCGATGGACATGATGGCCGCCGGGACGAGCGCGCCGATACCGATCGCCGCGAACGCCACGCCCGCGAACCAGTCGGGGAACATCGTCTCGAAGAGCTGCGGGATCGCCAACTGCCCGTTCTGCACCTTGACCCCGGCCGCGATCGCCATGAAGCCCAGCAGCGCGAGCAGCCCCAGCATCAGGGAGTACAGCGGCAGGATGGTGGTGTTGCGGCGGATCACCTCACGGCTGCGCGAGGACAGCGTCGCCGTGATCGAGTGCGGGTACATGAACAGCGCTAGAGCCGAGCCGAGCGCGAGCGTCGCGTACGTCCACTGGCCGGCGTCAGCCGGTGCCAGAGCGCCGCGGGGTGCGCCCGTCGCGGGGTTGGTCTGGCTGAACGCGTCGCCCGCCTTCGCGAAGATGTCGTCGAAGCCGCCCAGCTTGATCGGGATGTAGATGATGGCCACCGCGATCACGATGTAGATCAGGGTGTCCTTCACGAACGCGATGAGGGCCGGGGCGCGAAGACCCGACGAGTACGTGTACGCGGCCAGCACGCCGAAGGCGATGAGCAGCGGCAGGTCCTTGACGAACCAGTTCGTGTCCTCGCCGCCGCCGACGCCCATCACGTCCAGCACGGCCTGGATGCCGACCAGTTGGAGCGCGATGTAGGGCATGGTGGCGAGGATGCCCGTCACGGCCACCGCCAGCGACAGGCCCTTGGAGCCGAAGCGTCCGCGCACGAAGTCCGACGTCGTCACGTACCCGTGTTTGTGCGACACCGACCACAGCCGCGGCAGGAAGGTGAAGATCAGGGGGTAGACGAGGATCGTGTAGGGGACGGCGAAGAAGCCGGCCGCGCCCGCCGCGTAGATCGCCGCCGGGACCGCCACGAACGTATAAGCCGTGTAGAGGTCGCCGCCCAGCAGGAACCAGGTGATCCAGGTTCCGAACGACCGTCCGCCCAGGCCCCATTCGTCGAGGCTGTGCTCGTTCTCGGCCTTGCGCCAGCGCGTGGCCAGGAAGCCGATGACGGTGACGGCCAGGAAGAAGAAGATGAAGACGGCGAGTGCGACGCCGTTCACGCCGTCCTTCATGCCGACGCACCCCCGTCCCGCGACGTGCGGGCGCGCTGGGCACGCTGATCACGCTGCCACAGCTTGTACGCGATCATCGTGAGCGCGGTGGAGAGGAGCACCCACAGCATCTGGTACCAGTAGAAGAACGGGATGCCGGCGAGGGCCGGGTCGACCTTCGCGTACGAGCCCACCCAGAGCATCGCCACGAATGGCGCGATCAGGCAGAAAGCGATCACCACACGCACCGGGGTCACCACCGGCGCTCTGACTTCAGGCGCATCCGACGCGTCTGGCGCATCTGACATAAGACGGCTCCGTCCCCTCACTGATCACCATTGCAACGCGCAGGAAATCTAAGCGACGGCTCGGCGTTAGGGAACCCCCGTCCGGAATCCGGGCTCGCGCCGGGACGGTACGAGCGCTGTCCGGATGAGCTGTACGGCAAGTACCCCATGTGCGCGGCCAGTACGGGCCCCACCAGAGGGCCCGCATCGCGCTACTCCACAGGCCGCTTGAGCCGGGCGACGAACTTGTAGCGGTCGCCGCGGTAGACGGAACGCACCCACTCCACCGGCTGCCCCGCGCCGTCCAGCGAGTGCCGCGACAGCATCAGCATGGGCAGGCCCACGTCGGTGCCGAGCAGGCCGGCCTCGCGTGGGGTGGCCAGCGAGGTCTCGATGGTCTCCTCGGCCTCGGCGAGATGGACGTCGTACACCTCGGCCAACGCCGTGTAGAGGGACGTGTACTTCACCAGACTCCGCCTGAGGGCAGGGAAGCGCTTGGCGGACAGATGCGTCGTCTCGATGGCCATCGGCTCGCCGTTGGCCATGCGCAGCCGCTCGATGCGCAGGACGCGGCCGCCCGCCGAGATGTCGAGGAGCCCGGCGAGGGTGTCGTCGGCCGTGATGTAGCCGATGTCCAGGAGCTGCGAGGTGGGTTCGAGGCCCTGGGCCCTCATGTCCTCGGTGTACGAGGTGAGTTGGAGCGTCTGTGAGACCTTCGGCTTGGCGACGAAGGTGCCCTTGCCCTGGATCCGTTCCAGCCGGCCCTCCACGACGAGTTCCTGGAGGGCCTGGCGGACGGTGGTACGCGAGGTGTCGAACTCGGCGGCCAGGGTGCGCTCGGGGGGTACCGACGTTCCGGGCGGCAGCGTCTCCGTCATGTCGAGCAGATGCTTCTTGAGGCGGTAGTACTTGGGCACACGCGCGGTACGGATGGGGGACCCACCCTCGTTCTCCGCACTGGTCACGTCGGTGCTCATCCTCTGCCTTCCCGGCTCCGGGTGCCGATGCGGCCGACCTACGCGTCGGCCACGGCTCACATCGTGGCACGGCTTCGTGTGCGAGGGCCCGCGTGTTTCGGGTGCGGGTGTTGCCCGCACGCCGTCGTGCGAGCGTTCTCGTACCGTCCGTGATCTCTTCTGTATACCGTCGGGGACTCCCGCTGGTCTAGTCCACCCTATCGAAGTGGTCCAGTGCGGGGCCCGTCGGCCGACCTGCTCTTTTCGCTGGTTTCTTGCTTAAAGGTTCCTGCATATGTAGGTCCCATAACGGACTCCAGGAGCCCACTTTGAACCTCTTGACAGGCCCAATGGTCTGGTCCAAGCTCCCCGGTACTGGTCTAAACCATTGAGGACCAGGGCCTGGCCCCACGGGTATCTCGTCATATGTCACCGCGGTGGGCAGGGGGGTTTGTGGCATCCCTGAGGAGGGTGGGCGTGAAGCGCAAGCTGATAGCCGCGATCGGTATCGCGGGCATGATGGTCTCCATTGCGGCGTGCGGCGGCGGCGACAAAGAGGCGGCCAAGGATCCCAAGGACCGCAAGGGTGAGCTGACCGTCTGGCTGATGACGGACGCCCAGAGCACCTGGCCGGAGCTGGTCAAGCAGGCCAATGCCGAGTTCAACGGGAAGTACCCGGGCGTCAAGGTCAACGTTCAGTACCAGCAGTGGGGGGACAAGACCAAGAAGCTCGACGCGGCCCTCTCCGGCAGCAAGTTCCCCGACGTGGTCGAGCTCGGCAACACCGAGACCATGACGTACATCCTCAATGGGGCCCTCGGCGAGATCGACGCGAAGAAGTATGACAACTCGGACACCTGGATCTCCGGCCTGAAGGACACCTGTTCCTACGAGGGCAAGCTGTACTGCGTGCCCTACTACGCCGGTGCGCGTGTGGCCATCTACAACAAGGAGATGTTCAAGGCCGCCACCGGCAAGGACACCATCCCCGAGACCGAGGACGGCCTGACCAAGGCGCTCGACAAGATCGAGGCCAAGTACGGCAAGAAGGACAAGGCGTTCTCGCCGCTCTACCTCCCGGGCCGCTACTGGTACGCCGCCATGTCGTACGTCGCCGCCTACGGCGGCAAGATCGCCGAGTACGACGAGGGCAGCAAGAAGTGGAAGGCCACGCTCTCCTCGCCGGAGGCGCAGGAGGGTATCCAGCACTACGTCGACCTGGTCAAGAAGTACAACAACGGCGACCAGACCAAGGACGAGCAGGACCACGCCAACGTCATGGCCAACAAGAAGACGGCCATGATCTACGGCAACGGCTGGGAGTCCGGCAGCGTCATCGACCCGGCGGCCAACGGCAACCCCAAGCTGAAGGACAAGATCGGCACCGCCGGCATGCCCGGCCCGAACGGCAAGGCGCTGCCCTCCTTCATCGGCGGTTCCGACCTGGCCACCATCTCCAAGTCCAAGAACCAGGACCTGGCGCAGGACTGGATCTCGATCTTCACCAGCGAGAAGTCCGAGGCCGCGCTCGCCGAGAAGAACATCCTGCCCAACAACACCAAGCAGTTGGAGCCGCTGAAGACCAAGCCGGAGACGGCCCCGATCGCCAACGCCGTGCCGGACGCCTGGTTCACGCCCATCGCGCCGGGCTGGGCCGCGGTCGAGAAGAAGGAAACGCTCGAGCTGATGCTGCTCGACATCCTCAAGGGCAAGTCGGTCGCGGACGCCACCAAGGCCGCCGACGCGGAGATCGACCAGCTGATCAACGAGGCCTCCTGACCTCTTGATCACCCATCGGGGACGGCGGGCCCACCCCCAGGCCCGCCGTCTCCGCACTCCGGTTACCGGTTCGAACGGAAGGCCAGCACAGTGAGTGCCGCCGAAATGAAAGCAGCCGACCCCCCGGTGTCCGTCCCGCAGCCCGAGCAGCCGGAGCAGCATGATGCCCCGCGGGCCGCGGCCGGAAGAGCACCGAGGAGACGAGCGGGCGCCTATCTGCCCTATGCCCTGATAGCCCCCACGGTCGTGGCGATCGCCGCGGTGTTCGTCTGGCCGCTCGTCAAGACGGTGATCATGTCCTTCCAGGATGTGGGGCGCCGGGAGCTCTGGACGGGTCAGGCGGCCGAATGGGTCGGCTTCGAGCAGTTCACCAACATCCTCGGCGACGGCCGGTTCTGGGACGTCGTGTGGCGCACGGTGCTGTTCATGGTCGCCTGCGTCGTCGCCACCATGGGCATCGGACTTTTCCTTGCCCAGGCCATGCAGCGCATGAGCCTGTGGATACGGCTCGCCCTGACCGCGGCGCTGGTCGCCGCCTGGGCCATGCCGCTGCTCGTGGCGACCTCGATCTTCCGCTGGTTCGCCGACTCCGACTACGGCGTCCTGAACATGATGCTGACGAAATACCTGGGGCTCGACTTCCGCGGCCACAACTGGTGGCTCGATCCCAAGCAGGGCTTCCTGATCATCGCCGCCGTCGTCATCTGGGGCGCCATCCCGTTCGTGGCCATCACCCTCTACGCCGCCCTCACCCAGGTGCCCAGGGAACTGGAGGAGGCGGCGGCGCTGGACGGAGCGGGCGCGCTCGGCGTGTTCCGCTACGTCACCTGGCCCGTCATCAAACCGGTCTTCCAGATGGTCGCCACGCTCTCGGTGATCTGGGACTTCAACGTCTTCGGCCAGGTCTTCCTGATGCGCGGCAAC
Source organism: Streptomyces montanus (assembly GCF_005786655.1). Taxonomy (NCBI): domain Bacteria; kingdom Bacillati; phylum Actinomycetota; class Actinomycetes; order Kitasatosporales; family Streptomycetaceae; genus Streptomyces; species Streptomyces montanus. The sequence continues at coordinate 48,268 of NZ_VBZC01000043.1, read as the reverse complement.
AAGCCGGAGCCGGAGTACAGCCTCTTGGGCATCTACTCGTTCGAGAAGGCCTTCGAATCCAACTCCTTCAGCCAGGGTGCGGCCATCTCGCTCATCACGGTGCTGCTGCTCTCCGGCGTCGCCGTGTACTACCTGCGCCAGCTGCTCAAGATCGGAGAGGTCGAGTGAGCGCCACGACGTCCACCCGCCCGGCACCGTCCGCCCGCCCGGAGCCCCGTCCGGCACCGCGTCCGGACCGCAAGAAGAAGAGCCGGCACGTCTACAACCTCGTCGGCGTCGTCGCCTGCGTCGTGATGGCCTTCCCGGTCTACTGGCTGGTCGTCAGCGCGCTACGGCCCAACCAGGAGATCCGCAGCTACGACCAGACGCTGTGGCCGTCCTCGGTCACCTTCGACAACTTCAAGCGGGCGATCGACGCTCCGAACTTCGGCTCGGCGATCCAGTCCAGCCTGATCATCTGCGTCACCGCCGTGATCGGGGCGATGCTGCTGTCGACGATCGCCGCCTTCGCGATCGGACGGTTCCACTTCGCCGGCCGCAAGGCGTTCATGATCACGCTTCTGGCGATCCAGCTGCTGCCGCCGACCGCGATGCTCATCCCCATCTACATCCAGCTCAACAGCCTGGGCGCGCTCAATGAGTACTGGGGCGTCATCATCATCTACCTGGTCTCCGCGCTGCCCTTCGCCACCTGGATGATCCGCGGCTTCGTGATCAACATCCCCAAGGAGCTGGAAGAGTCGGCGATGGTCGACGGCTGCAGCCGGATGGGCGCCTTCTGGCGCGTCATCTTCCCCCTGCTCGCTCCGGGCCTCGCCGCGGCCTCGATCTTCTCGCTCATCAACGCGTGGAACGAGTACCTGCTCGCCTATGTGGTGCTCCAGGACAACGACAAGTACACCCTGAACGTGTGGCTGATGAACTTCACCACGTCCCGTGGCGTCGACTACGGCGCGCTGATGGCCGCCTCCACACTCATCGCCCTCCCGGTGGTCGTGTTCTTCATGCTCGTCCAGAAGAAAATGGCCTCGGGTCTCACCTCCGGTGCCGTGAAGGGATAAGGCCACCGATGACGACACTCACCGGTGGGACATCCACCCTGACGCGTGACGCCCTGGCTGTCCTGCAGCCCGGCTTCACCGGGACCTCGGCACCCTCCTGGCTGCTGCGGCGGCTGGGCGAGGGGCTGGCCTCCGTCGGCCTCTTCGGCCGGAACATCGCCTCGCCCGGCCAGCTCGCCTCACTGACCGCCCAGTTGCGCGCCGAGCGTGACGACGTCCTGGTCGCCATCGACGAGGAGGGAGGTGATGTCACGCGCCTGGAGGTGCGTACGGGGTCGTCGTTCCCCGGAAACCACGCGCTGGGCGCGGTGGACGACGCCTCACTGACCGAGGAGGTCGCCTTCGAACTGGGCAGCCGCCTCGCCGAGTGCGGCGTGAACCTCAACTGGGCACCCTCCGCCGACATCAACTCCAACCCCGGCAACCCCGTCATCGGCGTACGCTCCTTCGGCGCCGATGCCGCACTGGTCGCCCGGCACACGGCCGCATACGTCGCCGGCCTCCAGTCCGCCGGAGTCGCCGCCTGCACCAAGCACTTCCCGGGCCACGGCGACACGGCGGTCGACTCGCACCACGCGCTGCCGCGCATCGACGCGGCGCTGCCGGTCCTGCAGTCCCGGGAGCTGGCCCCGTTCCGCGCGGCCATCGAGGCGGGGACACGCGCGGTGATGACCGCGCACATCCTGGTCCCGGCCCTGGACCCGGACCTCCCCGCGACCCTCTCGCCCCGCATCCTGACCGGGCTGCTGCGCGAGGAGCTGGGCTACGACGGTCTGATCGTCACCGACGGCATGGAAATGCAGGCCATCTCCGGCACGTACGGCATCGAACGGGGCACCGTCCTGGCGATCGCCGCCGGCGCCGACGCCATCTGTGTGGGCGGAGGACTCGCCGACGAGGCGACGGTGCTGCGACTGCGCGACGCACTGGTCTCGGCGGTGCGTGCGGGGGAGTTGTCCGAGGAGCGGCTGGCGGATGCCGCCTCCCGGGTCCGGGCCCTGGCCTCCTGGACTTCGGCGCGGAGCGAGGGCGGTTCGCGGCGGAGCGGGGCTTCGGCTGTGGGCCTGGTCGCGGCCCGCCGGGCGCTGACGGTCACGCGTGCGGAGCACTTCACTCCGGTCACCGGCGCTCCGTATGTCGCCGCGTTCACCCCTGTCGCCAACTTCGCCGTCGGCGACGAGACCCCGTGGGGCGTCGCCGCGGAGCTCCGGCGTCTGCTCCCGGGGACGGAGACGGGGAGTTTCACGGGGGAGCGGGCGGAGGCCGAGGCACTCGCCGGCGCGGCGCTCGCGGCCGCGGGATCCCGCCGTATCGTCGCCGTGGTCCGCGACGCCCACCGCCACGCCTGGATGAACGAAGCCCTCGACATCCTCCTCGCCGCCCGCCCCGACACCGTCGTGGTCGAGATGGGCGTTCCCCAGGCCCCGCCCAGAGGAGTGCTGCACATCGCCACGCACGGGGCGGCCCGCGTATGCGGTCTGGCGGCGGCGGAGGTCATCGCCGGCACGTGAGGTGGTGGCATAGGCCCACTCATGGGAAGGGCCGGGTGCTTCTGGGCACCCGGCCCTTCCCATGGCCTCGTCCGTACGGCGTCCTAAATGCCCTGCCAGTCGGGCTTGTTGGCGTAGGTGTGCCGGAAGTAGTCCGCGAGCTTCAGCTTGGAGGCGGCCGCCTCGTCCACGACGACCGTGGCGTGCGGGTGCAGTTGGAGCGCTGAGGCGGGGCACACCGCGGCGACGGGCCCCTCGACGGTCGCCGCCACCGCGTCCGCCTTGCCCTCACCGGTGGCGAGCAGCACCAGATGCCGTGCCTCCAGAATCGTCCCGATCCCCTGAGTGATGACGTGATGCGGCACCTGCTCGATGTCGCCCTCGAAGAACCGCGCGTTGTCGACCCGGGTCTGCTCGGTCAGCGTCTTGATCCGCGTACGCGAGGCAAGCGACGAGCACGGCTCGTTGAACCCGATATGCCCGTCGGTCCCTATGCCGAGCAGCTGGAGGTCGACCCCGCCGGCCTCGGCGAGCGCCTTGTCGTACGCCGCGCACGCCGCCTGCACGTCCGCCGCGGCCCCGTCGGGCCCCATGAACGCGGCCATGTCCAGCCCCAGCGGCTCCAGCACCTCACGCCGCAGCACGGAGCGGTACGACTCGGGATGGTCGGTCGGCAGTCCCACGTACTCGTCGAGCTGCGCGATCCGCGCCCGCGAGACGTCCACGGCCCCGGCGCTCACCTTCGCCGCCAAGGCCTCGTAAATGGGCAACGGGGTCGAGCCGGTCGCCACACCGAGCAGGGCGTCGGGCTTGTGCCGGAGCAACTGCGCCATGGCCTCGGCTATGAGCTCGCCACCCGCCTCGGCGTCGGGAACGATGACAACTTCCACGCTGGGGCCTGCCGTTCTGAAAGGGGGACTCGACTGTGTATGTGGTATAGACCAATCTAGCAGAATCGGCCCCGCGTGACAGTGTCCAGGTGGTGAACGTCCCGCCACAGCAGACCACCGACGTTTCTCTAGTGCCCGCTATAAAATGCGCGGCATGGCGATGAGACCGGAGACCGGCGACGAGACGAAACCGCAGGACGCGCAGCACGCGGGCCGCCGTCAGGGCAAGCCGCGCGGCCGCCCCCGCTCCTTCGACCGCGAGACCGCGCTGGAGCGGGCGATCCACGCGTTCTGGGAGCACGGCTATGAGGCGACCTCGGTCTCCGACCTCACCCGGGTCATGGGGATCGGCGCGCCCAGCCTGTACGCGGCCTTCGGCGACAAGCGCTCGCTCTTCGAGGAGGTCGTCCGCGCGTACGGCGCGCGATACGGCTCGTTCGGCGACCGTGCGCTCGCCGAGGAGCCGACGGCCCGTGCCGCCGTGGAGCGGATGCTGCGCGAGGCGGCGGCCGAGTACACCGAGCCGGGGCATCCGCACGGGTGCCTGGTCATCCACGCGGCCACCAACTGCACCACCCCCGAGGTGGAGGAGTCCCTGCGGGAGCGGCGCAACGCGGACATCGCCGCCATCGAGAGCCGCATAAAAGCCGACATCGCCGCGGGCGAGCTGTCCGCGGACGTCGACGCCGCGGCCCTCGCCCGGCACACCGGAGCCATGATCCAGGGCATGTCCCAGCAGTCCCGCGACGGAGCCACCAAGGGGGAGCTGGAGGCACTCGCCGAACTCGCGATGGCAATCTGGCCCCGCTCGTGAACCGACCGGCGCTAGGCTGCGTGGTGGACAGTGAGCGCGAGCTTGTTGGATAAAGACACAACAACAAACATCCGCCAACGCATGGACAGGCGAGAGTGGTCTAGTCCACAATCGTAGGCGAAGCTTGAGAACGCAATTGAATGATCAAGCCTCCGTCTTCCCCGCACAGGAAGACGGATCGAGGAACCGGCGCTCTCTGCCCTGACGGCACCGGCTCCTCATCCTTCGGCCGACCGGGACCGCACACCCCGCGGCCGATGCTGCTCCGGGCTGCGGTGCCGGGAGGGTTGAGGGTCCCTCTCAGGCGCCGCGGCCCGCGGGTGTTTCCGGGGCCCGTGGGTGTTTCAGGGGCTCGCGAGGAGCGTCCGACGAAGGGGGCCGGGATCGCCGATTTCGGGTCATGTCCGAACTCCCAGGTACGCTCGCTGACGTGCCCTCCATGAACGAACTCGTCCGCCAGCACACCGCCCTCGGAGACTCCGACCTCGAGTGGCTCCATCTGCTGGTCTCGGAGTGGCAGCTCCTCTCCGACCTCTCCTTCGCCGACCTCGTCCTGTGGGTTCCCACGCGCGACGGCACCCGCTATGTCTCGGTGGCCCAGATGCGGCCGAACACCGGCCCCACCTCGTACCAGGACGACATGGTCGGCCACCTCGTCCCCCGCGGCCGCCGCCCCATGCTGGACGCCGCCCTGGACGAGGGCCGGATCGTGCGGGAGGGCGACCCGGAGTGGCGCGAGGAGGTCCCCGTACGGGTCGAGTCCATCCCCGTCAGCAGAGAAGGGCGCGTCCTGGGCGTCATCGCCCGCAACACGAACCTGCTCACCGTGCGCACCCCCTCACGGCTCGAACTCACCTATCTCCAGAGCGCGTCCGACCTCGCCCAGATGATCGCGGCGGGCTCCTTCCCGTTCCCCGACCAGCAGGTCGACATGGACGCCTCGCCACGGGTGGGCGACGGTCTGATCCGGCTCGACGCCGACGGTGTCGTCCAGTACGCGTCGCCGAACGCGCTCTCCGCGTACCACCGTCTGGGCCTGGCCGCCGACCTGGTCGGCCACCACCTCGGCAAGACTACGGCGGAACTCGCCCCCTCGCGGGGCCCGGTGGACGAGGCGCTGGCCAAGGTCGCCAGCGGCTGGGCACCCCGCGAGTTCGAGATCGAGAGCAACGACGGTGTGATCCAGCTCCGCGCGATTCCGCTCAAGCCCAAGGGCACCCGTGTCGGTTCGCTCGTCCTCCTGCGGGACGTCACCGAACTGCGGCGCCGCGAGCGCGAGTTGATCACCAAGGACGCGACCATCCGGGAGATCCACCACCGGGTGAAGAACAACCTCCAGACGGTCGCGGCACTGTTGCGGCTCCAGGCCCGTCGTATCGACTCCGAGAAGGGCCGCGAAGCCCTCGAAGAGGCCGTACGCCGCGTCGGGTCGATTGCGATCGTGCACGAGACGCTGTCCCAGAACCTGGACGAGCGCGTGGAGTTCGACGAGATCGCCGACCGGGTGCTCGCCATGGTGGCCGAGATCTCCCCGGGCAAGGTCACGGGCCGGCGCTCCGGCCGCTTCGGCATACTCGACGCCGAGGTCGCCACGCCGCTGTCCATGGTCCTCACCGAGATTCTGCAGAACGCGCTGGAGCACGGCTTCCGGCAGGGCGACACCGGCACGGTCGAGGTCTCGGCGGTCCGCGGCGGCACCACCAAGGAGTCCCGTCTCCTCGTCACCGTCCAGGACGACGGCGTCGGCCTCCCGCAGGATTTCGACCCGCACCGCTCGGGCAACCTGGGCCTGCAGATCGTACGAACGCTGGTGGAGGGCGAGTTGGGTGGCACGTTCGACATGGTCCCGGCCCCGGAGCGCGGAACGCGGGTGATCCTGGACATCCCGGTGGAGGGCCACAAGTAGCCGGCACGAGTCGCTCCGCCCGTGCGAAGGATGCGCACAAGCAATCCTCACAACTTGTCCACACAGTCAGGCGTGGCAACGAGCCCCCGAACAGCAACGCCCCCCCCCGAACGGCAACGAGCCCGGAACAGCAATGAGCCCCGGACCTGTGAAACGGTCCGGGGCTGATAGCTCGTGCACTATGCGCATCGGGGGTACTGCGCGCTGCGGCTCGGGGGCGGGAGATGCGTACTCGCTGTACGCGCCGCCAAGCTCAGGCTGTTGCGGGGCGGGTTGTCAGGCGGAGGCCTGACGGGCCCGGTTGCGGGCGGCGCGGCGCTTCATGGCGCGGCGCTCGTCCTCGCTGAGACCACCCCAGACGCCGGAGTCCTGGCCGGACTCGAGCGCCCACTGCAGGCACTGCTCCATGACGGGGCAGCGGCGGCAGACGGCCTTGGCTTCCTCGATCTGCAGCAGCGCAGGACCGGTGTTGCCGATGGGGAAGAACAGCTCGGGGTCTTCCTCGCGGCAAACGGCGTTGTGACGCCAGTCCATGGCTGCTACCTCTCCTTGGTCTTACATGCGGGTTGCTTGTGAATGTGAACGCTTTCACGAATCCCTCAACAAGTGAAGGGCCGACTACCAGGCGGACTGGTGTGGTCCTTGATGTGAGGAGGGGTTCTGGCTCTCTGTGGGGCCGATTCTGCGGGCCGCCCCGAGCGCCACGTAGAGACTCGCAAACCTCAGCGGCGGATACAACCCCTTCCGAAAAGTTTTTTTTGATTCCTCGGTGTCGACTAGGTCACAGCCGTACTTCTATGGGGTGGATCCTGGCCTAAACGTTCGAGTGAAAGGACTTTAGCCCGTTCTGCTCACACAATCACACGCAGTGCACGGCGTACGCCTGTGAACGTCACGCTCGTACGCAGTCCTAGATGGTCGCCGTCCATCTGAAGGGGGAGTGGCACCTTCGAATGCAAGGTGAAGTCCGTCAGGTCATGCAGGGACAGGGCGTGCTTGCCATGGGGCCCCCGCTCGGGGGACGAAGTGAGCAACTGCGTGGCATATCGGGCGACCGCGGCCGTGGACATCCGGCTGAGACCCAGTACGTCCAGGCCAGTTTCGAACGAGGCCTTAGGGGACGCATACACCGGGCGATTGCCCAGATACGTCCAGGGAGACGTATTGCAGACTATCGACAGCACCAAATCGGACACCGGGTCCTCGCCGTCCCGCTCCAGCACTATCGTGCCGCCCTTGCGATGGGGCTCGCCCAGGAACTGGCGTACCGCCTGGCGCATATAAAGGGCGTGCGTGGAGCGTTTGCCGCGCTCGCGCTGCTGCTCGACCCGCCCGATCACGCCGGCGTCGAAGCCGAATCCCGCGCAGAAAGTGAACCAGCGGGACGGCACGGCCTCGTCCTCCGTACCCGGGGTGCCTGCCGCGAGGCCCAGGCCGACCGTCCGCTGCCCGCCGTCGCGCAGCGCGTCGAGCAGGGCGCCGGTGGCCTCCACGGGCTCGTTGGGCAGGCCCAGGGCGCGGGCGAAGACGTTGGTGGAGCCGCCGGGGACGACGGCGAGGCCGGGCAGACGGTCGGGGTCGGGCCCCTGGTGCAGCAGACCGTTCACGACCTCGTTGACCGTGCCGTCGCCGCCGAGGGCCACGACCAGGTCTATGTCCTTGCTCTCCGCCGCCTGCCGGGCGAGGTCTCTGGCGTGTCCGCGGTACTCGGTGGTGACCGCTTCGATCTTCATCTCGCTCGCCAGGGCGTGGATCAAGACGTCACGCGTGCGTGCGCTGGTGGTAGTTGCTGCCGGATTGACCACGAGAAGTGCACGCATGCGATGCAGCGTACCTACCGAGTGGTACTCGGCCCACACCGAGGTGAGGATCCAGTAGGACCGCGCGGCATCGGCTCGGCCGCGTCGGGCGGGCTCGGGGCCCCGGTCGGAGACCCCGGGCGGTGGCCGGGCGGCCGCCGGGCGGCGCGGGCCGAGGGCTACCCTTCAGGGGTGAGTTCTGCGCAGACCCCCGCCCCGGACGCCCCCGAAGCAGGCCCCCGCCCCAGGCGGCTGACCGCCGCGGCGGCGCTGGCCGCCCTGGAGGGCATCGCCCTGGTAGTCGCGGGCGCCTACATGGCGGTGAGGGGGCTGACCGGTCACCCGGACGACCGTCAGCAGGCCGTCACGGGCGGGGTCACGCTGATCGTGCTCGCGCTGCTGCCGCTGCTGGCCGCGCGCGGGCTGCTCAAGCGGCGCAGCTGGAGCCGGGGCCCCGCGATCATCACGCAGATCATGGCGCTGCCGGTGGCCTGGACGCTGCTCCAGGCCGACAGCCTCGCCATTCCCGGCGGCATCGCCCTGGCCGTCGTCGCGGTCGCCGCGCTGTTCCTCCTGCTGAACCCGGAGACGACCCGGGCCCTCGGGATCCGGGGCCCCGGCGACGTGCAGGATCAGAAGTAAGGGGCGCTGCCCGTACACGACGGTCGACGGTCACTCCTCGACGAGGAGCTTCTCCCGGAGCTGGGCCAGTGTCCGTGCCAGGAGGCGCGAGACGTGCATCTGGGAGATGCCGACCTCCTGGGCGATCTGGGACTGGGTCATGTTGGCGAAGAAGCGCAGCAGCAGGATGCGCTTCTCGCGGGGCGGCAGATCCTCGAGCAGTGGCTTGAGGGATTCCCGGTACTCGACCCCCTCCAGGGCCTCGTCCTCGGCGCCCAGCGTGTCCGCGACGGCCGGGGACTCGTCGTCCGTGTCGGGGACGTCCAGGGAAAGCGTGGAGTACGCGTTGGCCGACTCCAGACCCTCCAGGACCTCCTCCTCCGAGATGGCCAGCTTCTCGGCCAGCTCGTGCACGGTGGGGGAGCGGCCGTGCTGCTGCGAGAGCTCCGCGGTCGCCGTGGTGAGCGCGAGGCGCAGCTCCTGCAGCCGGCGCGGTACGCGCACCGCCCAGCCCTTGTCACGGAAGTGCCGCTTGATCTCGCCGACCACCGTCGGGGTCGCGTACGTGGAGAACTCGACGCCGCGCTCCGGGTCGAAGCGGTCGACCGACTTGATCAGGCCGATGGTGGCGACCTGGGTGAGGTCGTCCAGCGGCTCGCCGCGGTTGCGGAAGCGGCGCGCGAGGTGCTCGACAAGCGGCAGGTGCATCCGGACCAGCTGATTGCGCAGCTCCGCGTACTCCGGGCTGCCGTCCCGCAACTTGCGCAGCTCGATGAACTTGGCCCGAGCCCCGCTGCGGTCCTGGGGGTCGTGCTGTGCACCTGACGCGGCACCCGCGCCGTTGTCGGCGTGTCGCTCGTGCTGCTCGCTCATAGTCCCGCCCGTCACCCGCCGCCGCCCTTCCAAGGAGGCGCTTTGCGCGGCACCTTCTGAATCCCGTTGCCCGTCACGGCCGGAGAGCGCCTCGCGCTCGTCCTCGTCGATCGGCTCGCCCCCCGAGTTCTCGGTCGCGCCCGAACCGGGGGGACCCCCGGGCCGAGACGCTTCGGCTGCCGAGGAGTCGTCCTCCGGGTGCGGCCTGGCCTGCTGCTCGGGAATGCCGTCGACACCTTCCGCCGTGTGCCGTGGCCCGCTCGGGAGGTCCTTCCCCAAGCTATCGGCTCCTCCGCCGCGCTCGACTTCGCTCGAGCGGGAGGACTCCCAGGAGCAGGGGTGACCTCCACCCTCGGCGGGAAGTTCCCGTGTGCCGCGCTCTTCGTCCCGCACCGGCCCGTCCCCGTTCCTCACGCCGGCCCGGGTCCCGCGCCGCGCTGTTTGTAGAGGCTGATCGAAACGGTCTTGTCGTCGGCGACCGAGGAGGACACCTTGCCCGCGAGGGCCGACAGCACGGTCCAGGCGAAGGTGTCCCGCGAAGGGGCGTGGCCGTCAGTGGTCGGAGCTGAGACCGTCACCTCCAGCGAGTCGTCGATCAGCCGGAAGACACAGCTGAGAACCGAACCGGGCACGGCCTGTTGCAGCAGGATCGCGCAGCCCTCGTCGACAGCGATGCGCAGGTCCTCGATCTCGTCGAGGGTGAAGTCCAAACGCGCCGCGAGGCCGGCCGTGGCCGTGCGCAGCACCGACAGGTAGGCACCCGCAGCGGGCAGCCGGACTTCCACGAAGTCCTGGGTCGCGGGCTCGCCTGCGATCTGGGACACCCTCACCTCCAAGGTGGTACAAGCTCTATCGGGGCCGAGGGTCGCCCCTCGGGTAACGCGATAACGCGCTACGTGGTTCAGCGGTGACGCTATCGCGCTCTCAAGTGTCCTGTCCTCGGGACCCCAAGGCCCTTTCTGTCACTCATAGTAAACCTATGAATACACACAGTGGCTAGGGGGTCTGCGGGCCCAATTGGGAAGAGCGCGCGCCGGGTTGACGTACCCAGACGTCAGACGGTCGAACCGTCCGGGCCGTTCGTCACACGAGTACGTGGTCGACGAAGCACCAGCGCCAGCTCGCTCCGGGCTCAAGGGTGCGCATGATCGGGTGTCCCGTCTCCTTGTAGTGCTCTGTCGCGTGCCGCATCGGCGATGAGTCGCAGCAGCCCACATGGCCGCAGGTCAGGCACAGCCGCAGCTGCACCGGATGGGTGCCGGCCGCACGGCACTCGAGACAGGTGTCGCTGAGTGGTGCGGGCTCGGCAAGCGGCAGCGCGTCGGCATGCGTGCACTGTTTCATGATGGCCAGGTTACGACGGGCGCGCGGAAAGCAGCGCGAAAAAGAAGGCGGGCCGAAACCGATGCATGTGATGCCTCTGCTCCTGCTGGTCGCGGGCAGCGCCGCCATCGCCGGTGCGGCCCGCCGTACCGCTGTCCCGGCACCGCTGTTGCTCGTCGCGGTGGGCCTGGCCGTCTCGTACGTCCCCGGGGTGCCCGGGTACACCCTCGACCCCGATGTGGTGCTGCCGCTGCTGCTGCCTCCGTTGCTGTACACGGCGGCCACGGACAGCTCGTACCTCGATCTGCGGGCGCAGATCCGGCCCGTCGCGCTGCTGTCGGTGGGATATGTGCTGTTCGCGACGCTCGCCGTCGGCTGGGCCGCGTATCTGATCGTGCCGGACCTGCCGCTCGCCGCCGCGCTGGTGCTCGGCGCGGTCGTGGCGCCGCCGGACGCGGTGGCGGCGACCGCGGTAGCGCGGCGGGTCGGGCTGCCCTCGCGGATCACCACGATCCTGCAGGGCGAATCCCTGGTGAACGACGCGACCGCGATCACCGCCTACAAGGTCGCGCTCGCCGCCGCCGTCGGTGAGGGCGCGACCTGGGCGGGCGGAATCGGCGAGTTCCTGCTGGCGGCGCTCGGCGGCGTCGGGATCGGGCTCGTCCTGATGGTGCCGATCCACTGGCTGCGGACCCACCTGAAGGAGCCGCTGCTGCAGAACTCCCTCTCGTTGCTGATCCCCTTCTTCGCGTACGCGGTCGCCGAGCAGGTGCACGCCTCCGGAGTGCTCGCCGTGGTCGTCGTCGCCCTCTACCTCGGGCACCGCTCCTGGCAGGTCGATTTCGCGACCCGGCTCCAGGAGGCGGCGGTGTGGAAGATGGTCGCGTTCATCCTGGAGTCGGCGGTCTTCGCGCTGATCGGTCTGCAACTGCCCGTCGTCCTGAAGGGGCTTGGGGAGTACGAGGGGCTGAGCGCCGCCTGGTACGCGGTGGCCCTCTTCCTGGTCGTGGTCGTGACCCGCTTCGTCTGGGTGTATCCCGGGACGTATCTGCCGCGCCTGCTGTCCGCGCGGATCCGGGAGCGGGAGGCGGATCCCACCTGGAAGGGGCCGTTCGTCGTCGGCTGGGCCGGGATGCGGGGTGTGGTCTCGCTGGCGATCGCCTTCTCGATCCCGGAGACGGTGCACGGGGGTGAGGACTTTCCCGGCCGCAACCTCATCCTCTTCCTGACCTTCACGACGGTCATCGGGACCCTGGTCGTGCAGGGGCTGACGCTGCCCCCGCTGATCCGCCTGCTGAAGTTGCCCGGGCGTGACCCGCAGGCCGAGACGCTCGCGGAGGCGAACGCCCAGGCGCAGGCGTCCCGGGCCGCCGAGCAGCGCCTGGACGAGCTCCTCGGCGACGAGCGCAACGCGCTGCCGCCCCCGCTCGCCGACCGTCTCCGTATGGTCCTGGAGCGGCGCCGCAACGCCGTGTGGGAGCGGCTCGGCGCGGTGAATCCCGTGACCGGGGAGACCGCGGACGACACGTACCGGCGGCTGTCGGGCGCCATGATCGGCGCCGAGCGCGCGGTGTTCGTGAAGCTGCGGGACGGCCGCTACATCGACGACGAGATGCTGCGGACGCTGCTCAGGCGGCTGGACCTGGAGGAGGCGGCGGCCTACCGGGAGACGACCACCTGAGCGCCTTGACACGTGGCCGAAAGGATCCTACTTTTCAGCGATCTTTAGATTCATGAATCACGTTCGCGTATGTGAACGACGGCCATGGCCTGGAGGCGGTACGAGCATGAGTGCCCTCGGCGCTACACGCATCCGTGAACTGACCATCACCCCCATCGCGTTCCGCGACCCACCGCTCCTCAACGCCGACGGAGTGCACGAGCCGCTGGCCCTGCGCTGTGTCCTGCAGCTCGCGCTGGAGGACGGCACGACCGTAGGCCTCGGCGAGTCGACGGGCGGCACCGTACGCCTCGAACGCCTCCAGGTCGCCGCCCGGGTCGTCCCCGGAATGGACGTCTTCGACACCACGGCCATCGCCGCCGCCATCGACGCCGCGCTGCTGCCGACCGTCCCGAGCTCCCATGAACGCGGCTGGACCACCTCCGCCGTCGAGGTCGCCTGCCTCGACGCACAGGGCAAGCTGACCGGCCGCCCCGTCTCCGACCTGCTCGGGGGCGCCGTCCGCGACTCCGTCCCCTTCGCCGCGTACCTCTTCTACAAGTGGGCCGAACACCCCGCTCTCGACGGCCGCCCCGCCGTACCCGACTCCTGGGGCGAGGCCCTCGATCCGGCCGGCATCGTCGAACAGGCCCGGCTGATGCAGGAGCGCCACGGTTTCCGGTCCTTCAAGCTCAAGGGCGGTGTCTTCCCGCCCGACGAGGAGATCGCCGCGATCCGTGCCCTCGCCGCGGCCTTTCCCGGCCGGCCGCTGCGTCTCGACCCCAACGCGGCGTGGACCGTGGAGACTTCGCGGTACGTGGCGCGGGAACTGGAGGACGTCCTCGAATACCTGGAGGACCCCACCGCGACCATCCCCGGAATGGCGGAGGTCGCGCGGACAGCCCCCATGCCCCTGGCGACCAACATGTGCGTCGTCGCCTGGGAACACCTGCGTCCGGGCGTCGAAGCCGGCGCGATCCAGGTGCTGCTCACCGACCACCACTACTGGGGCGGGCTGCGCCGTACCCGCGAACTCGCCGCCGTGTGCGAGGCCTTCGGACTCGGGCTGTCCATGCACTCCAACTCGCACCTGGGCATCAGCCTCGCCGCCATGACCCATGTCGCCGCGGCCATCCCCCGTCTCGACCACTCCTGCGACACCCACTACCCCTGGAACTCGCCCGACGACATCATCGTCCCGGGCGCCCTGGAACTCCGCGACGGCTGCGTCAAGGTCCCGACGGGCCCGGGCCTCGGCGTCGAGCTCGACCCGGACGCCCTGGAACGGGCCCATCGCGTGTACGTCGACTCAGGGAAGAAGAGCCGCGACGACACGGGGTACATGCGGCGGTTCCATCCGGAGTACGTGCGGAAGCTGCCCCGGTGGTGACCTGGTGGCGACCCGGCTGCGTGGCGTACCGGCTGTGTGACGAACCGCCTGCGTGACGAACCGGCCTGTGAGGTGAGCGGATCTACGGGGCGGGCGGCGCTCCCGTGATCACGGCCGCCAGTCTCGTCCCACGGGGGAAGGCGCCCTCTTCCGTGAGGGCGAGGAGTCCGTACAGCGCCTTGGCGACATAGAGGCGCTCGACGGACAGACCATGACGCTGCTCGAAGTCGGCGGCGAAGGCGTCGAGTTCGGAGGTGGTACGGGCGTAGCCGCCGAAGTGGAACCGGTCGTCGAGGGACCAGTCGCCACGGAGGCCGCCGAAGGCCTGGCCCTGGAGCGCGCGTATCTCCGCGTCGAGGAAGCCGCCCTTGAGGACCGGTATGCCCAGGGCGCGCTGTCCGGGGCCGAGGCCGGCGGCCAGGCCCGCCAGCGTGCCGCCCGTGCCGCAGGCGAGCGCGACGACGTCGGCGCTGCCGCGCAACTCCTCGCCGAGGGCCATGCAACCGCGTACGGCGGCGGAGTTGCTGCCGCCCTCGGGAACGACGTAGGCGTCCTCGGCACCCGCCTCCCGGAGAACGGCGCTCAGTGTCTCCGGCTCGCTCTTGTGACGGTAAGTCGACCTGTCGATGAAATGGAGCCGCATGCCGTCGGACACGCACCGGGCGAGCGACGGGTTGAGAGGGCGGCCGGCCAGCTCCTGGCCGCGGACCACGCCGATGGTGGCCAGGCCCAGGAGGCGGCCCGCGGCGGCGGTGGCGCGCAGATGGTTCGAGTACGCGCCACCGAAGGTGAGGACCGTACGACCGGCCGCGGCACGAAGGTTCGGGGCCAGCTTGCGCCACTTGTTGCCCACCAGGTCCGGGTGGATCAGGTCGTCCCGCTTGAGCGCCAGCCGTACGCCGTGACGCGCGAAGCGCTCGTCGACGACGTCCTGCAGCGGCGACGGCAGCCGCGGCCGCAGGACGGCGGAAAAATCGGGATCTTCGGGGACGTCGGACCTGGTCACACGACCATTGTCGGACATGTGTCCGGGCCCTGCGCCGGGCCGTGATCAGTTCAGACGGTCGCGGATGCGTTCCCGCATGGAGGCCATCGTGAAGCCGCGCGGGTCGACCTTCCCCGGCTGCCATTCGAGGTGGCCGATGACCGAGCGCTCCGTCCAGCCGTGATGGCGGCAGATCGCCGCCGAGGCCCGCTCGATGGCGTCCAGCTGGGCCTCGGGCCAGGGGTCCTCGCCGTCACCGAGGTTCTCGCACTCGAAGCCGTAGAAGTGGCGGTTGCCGTCGGTGTTCGCCTCGTTGTCCTGCGGGAGCGCGCTCTCGGCGATGACCGCGCGCAGTACGTCGTCGTCGCCGAGCCCCGCGTGGTTGGCGCGGCCGTAGCCGACGAGGTGCACGCGGCCGTCCTTCGTGATGACGCCGTGGCACAGCGGTCCGGGCAGGCCGCTGTAGCCGTCGCGGCAGATCTCGACCGTCCGTGCGCTGCCCGACGTCACCGTGTGGTGGATCATCACGCCGTGGACAGGGCCCCAGGGGCCCTTGTGATTGCGGTTGTGGTGCTCCCAGTCGCCGACCTCGACCACGGTGAGGCCTTCGTCCTTGAGCCGCTCCAGGAAACTGCCCGCGGACATGGGTGAGGCCATGACCGCCTCCTCACGCAGGAAGAGCGACAGCCACCGGTCGCGGCCGCCTCGTACCGCTGCTTGTACCGGAACCCGGCGGTATGGACCACCTGTTCGCACAGCGGGGCGAACCGATTCGGTCAGCGGATCGGCCTGGTGCGGCGGTGCGGGTGGGCCTCGTCAGGCGCGCAGGAACCCGTCGCCGTGTGTCGCGATGTGGCTCTCCAGGGCCTGGAGGGCCCGCTGTGTGGCGTCGGGGGAGCCGGTGCCGCGCCGTTCGGCGTAGTACGCGGCGCCGAGGCTCTTGAGCAGATCGCTGCCCGCCCGCTGCGCCTGGACTTCGTCGAGCTTCTGCTTGCCCTGCGTGAGGCCGCGCTGCGCTTGTTCCTTGGCGCGGTCCAGGAAGCCTGCCATTGCCGTCTCCTCGTCGCTCGTCCGTCGCCCGGTTCAACGGGTGGCTCGATCTTGTAGTTCCCCGTGGGCGAGTTCTAGGTTGTGCCCCGTCCTCGAAGATCCATTCCCGCCCATTCGTGTAATGGAATCAGCACGGTCCGTGATGGGAGGCTTGATCGTGCAGATCAGCGCATGACCGGGGAGGGCGTTTCATGTCGGTAGGCGAAGAGCTCCACGCGCACCAGGAGCAGCCGCAGAAGAGTCTCGGCACATCCGCCGCGCGGAACTTGTCGACCACCACGAAGTCCGCACCGCAGATGCAGGAGATCAGCTCACGGTGGCTGCTGCGCATGCTGCCGTGGGTGAACGTGCAGGGCGGCACGTACCGCGTGAACCGAAGGCTCAGTTTCTCCGTGGGCGACGGCCGCGTCACGTTCGTGAAAACCGGTGACCGCGTTCAGGTCATCCCCGCGGAGCTCGGCGAGCTTCCGGCGCTGCGCGGGTTCGAGGATCAGGAGGTGCTCGGCGAGCTCGCTCGGCGCTGCCGGCAGCGGGAGTTCGCGCCCGGCACCGTGCTCGCCTCCTTCGGGAGCCGGGCCGACGAGGTCTTCCTGCTCGCGCACGGCAAGGTCGAGAAGGTCGGCGCGGGCCCCTACGGGGACGACGCCGTGCTCGGAGTCCTCGCCGACGGGGCGTACTTCGGCGAGCAGGCGATCACCGACCCGGACGCCATCTGGGAGTACACGGCCCGCGCGGTCACCGCGTGCACGGTGCTCGCACTGCCCCGCCAGGACCTCGAACAGGTGGCGGAGCGCTCCGAGTCCCTGCGCGACCATCTCCGGCTGCTGCGTTCGATTCCCGAGCAGCGCACCAACAAGTACGGCGAGAAGGAGATCGACCTCGCCGCCGGCCACACCGGAGAGCCGGCCATCCCCGGGACGTACGTCGACTACGAGGCGGCGCCGCGGGAGTACGAACTGAGCGTCGCCCAGACCGTGTTGCGCATCCACACGCGCGTGGCGGACCTCTACAACCAGCCGATGAACCAGACCGAGCAGCAGCTGCGGCTCACGGTGGAGGCGCTGAAGGAGCGCCAGGAGCACGAGCTCATCAACAACCGGGAGTTCGGGCTGCTCAACAACTGCGAGTACGAGCAGCGGCTTCAGCCGTACGAGGGCGTGCCCAGCCCCGACGACCTGGACGAACTGCTGAGCAGGCGGCGCGGGTCCAAGCTGTTCCTGGCCCATCCGCGTGCGATCTCCGCGTTCGGCCGCGAGCTCAACAAGCGCGGGCTCGTCCCGGAGACCATCGACATGGGCGGTAACCGCATCCCCACCTGGCGCGGCGTGCCGATCTTCCCGTGCAACAAGATTCCGGTCACCGAGGCCCGTACGACCTCCATCATCTGCATGCGTACCGGCGAGGCCGAGCAGG
The DNA here is from genome assembly GCF_005786655.1 of Streptomyces montanus. Lineage (NCBI taxonomy): Bacteria > Bacillati > Actinomycetota > Actinomycetes > Kitasatosporales > Streptomycetaceae > Streptomyces > Streptomyces montanus. The sequence continues at coordinate 30,993 of NZ_VBZC01000043.1, read as the reverse complement.
GCGTCATCGGACTCCAGCAGGTCGGCATCCCGGACGAGATCGAGCCGAGCCTGTCCGTGCGCTTCATGGGCATCAGCGAGCAGGCGATCATCTCGTACCTGGTGACGACCTACTACTCGGCCGCGGTTCTGGTGCCCGACGCGCTGGGGGTCCTGGAGAACGTCGAGATCGGCCGGCGGTGACGCGGCGGGCCTCAAGCCCCTCGTCCATGTGCGCCAGAGCGATCGCTTAGGCTGCAACGGCCAAGCGTGGACAGGTAGTTGACGTGAAGGGGTAGGGCATGGGCGTGGTGATCCGGCGGGCCGGTGGCGAGGATCGAGAGGCTGTCACGCGCCTTCTCGACGAGGCCTTTCAGGACGACCCGGCGAGCAGATGGGTCTTTCCCGACCCGGAACACCGTCGCCGGGGACACCCCTTGCTGATGGGAGCCTTCCTCGACATCGTGCTCGCCGAGGGGTACGTGGACGTCACCGAGGACGGTTCCGGCTGTGCGCTCTGGCTGCCGGTGCCCGCGGAGGCGCACGAGGAGGACGACGAGGACGGACCCGCGCGGTTGCGCGAAGCCGTCGATCCCGGAAACGAACGGATCGAGCAGATCGCCCGGCTGACGGGCGAGGCGCACCCGGCGGGCGAGGCTCACGAGTACCTGTGGATGATCGCCGTGAGCCCCGCCCGGCAGGGCGAGGGCCTTGGTACGGCACTGATCCAGCACGTACTCGAGCGCTGTGACCGTGAGCGTCTGCCCGCGTACCTGGAGGCGAGCAACGCCCGCAGCCGAGCCCTCTACGAACGACTCGGCTTCGCCTTCACCGGCCGCGCCGTCGACCTGCCGGACGGCCCGCCGATGTGGCCCATGTGGCGCAAGCCCCAGCACTGACCGTATCGCCGCCGGTACTGACCCGGGTGCGTCGCTCCCCTGTCGGGGCGTCCTGTATCGCAATACCCTGGAGACATGGCCAGTGATGAGTACGTCTGCCCCGTTTGCGGGCAGCCCGTCGACACGGTCGTGCACCGGCACAAGACCCTGGGCGTGGTCGTCCCCCTGTGGGGACCCGGCCCCTGCAAGAACCCCGAGTGCGAGGCGTACAAAGCGGAGGAGACCGAGCCCGCGCCCGTTGTCACCGCCGACTCCCGGCCGCCCGGCGCGGCCGACACCGACACCGATGCGGCCGCGGAGCGGGATTAGCTGAGCTTTCGCGCGCCCGAGCGTTTTCCATGAGCCCGAATGCTTCGCGAGCCCAAAATTTTTCTGGGCGATCCTGAAGTTCCCCGTGCGGGCGTGTAGAGAATCGTGGGCCGGATCCGACGTTCCCTGTGAGAACCGCCCAGCGAGGGCGGCCCGAGCTGAAGGAGCGGATCATGAAGTACCTCGTGATGATTCAGGGCACGCAGGCGGACTACGAGGGCATGCGGGGCAAGGCTTCCCCGGACGCCCCGGCCTGGAGCGAGCAGGAGCTGCGGGCCATGTACGAGCACATGGGCGCGATCAACAACGACCTCTCCGAGTCCGGGGAGATGCTCGACGGCAACGGTCTGGCGGAACCCGCGCAGAGCCGCCTGGTCTCCCTGGGCCCGGACGGCAAGGCCGTGATCACCGACGGTCCGTACGGCGAGACCAAGGAAGTGCTCGCCGGCTACTGGCTCCTGGAGTGCGAGAGCCTGGAGCGGGTCACGGAGATCGCCGCACGCGTCGCCCAGTGCCCCGGCCCCGAGGGGCTGAAGAACTACCCGGTCGTCATCCGGCCGATCCTCGACGGCGCGGGCGACGTGTGAGCGAGGGAGACGGGTGAGACGGACGACCGCGGTCGAGGACCTGCTGCGTCAGCACGCGCCGCAGGTCCTCGGCGCGCTCGTCCGGCGTTACGGGCACTTCGACGCCGCCGAGGACGCCGTACAGGAGGCGCTGCTGGCCGCGGCCGGGCAGTGGCCCGAGTCTGGGGTTCCGGACAACCCGCGCGGCTGGCTGATCAAGGTCGCATCCCGGCGGCTCACAGATGTGCTGCGCAGTGAGGAGGCGCGGCGGCGGCGCGAGGAGCAGGAGGCGGCGCTCACGCCGCGCGACGCCTTCACGGCACCGCCGCCCGGCCTCGACCGCGCCCCGTCCGAGGACGACACCCTCACCCTCCTCTTCCTCTGCTGTCACCCGGACCTGACCCCGACCGCCCAGATCGCGCTCACGCTCCGGGCCGTCGGCGGTCTGACGACGGCCGAGATCGCCCGTGCGTATCTGGTGCCCGAGGCGACGATGGCGCAGCGCATCAGCCGGGCCAAGCAGCGCGTGAAGGGCACGCGCTTCGGCCGCCCCGACAACTGGGAGGAGCGGCTGCCCGCCGTCCTCCACACGCTCTACCTCATCTTCAACGAGGGCTACACGGCCACCTCAGGAGCGGCCCTGCAACGGGCGGAACTGGCGGGCGAGGCCATCCGGTTGACCCGTACGGTGCACCGCCTGCTGCCCGGCGACTGCGAGGTGACCGGCCTGCTGGCCCTCATGCTCCTCACCGACGCCCGCCGCGCCGCACGCACGGGGCCGCACGGCGAACTGGTCCCGCTCGACGAGCAGGACCGCGAGCGGTGGGACAAGGCGGCGATCGAGGAGGGCGTGGCGCTGGTGACCCGGGCCCTGTCCCACCACCGCCCGGGCCCCTATCAGTTGCGTGCCGCCATCGCCGCCGTGCACGACGAGGCGGACTCGCCCGAGACCACCGACTGGCACGAGATCCTCGGCCTCTACGACATCCTCGTGCGCCTCGTCCCCGGCCCCGTCGAACGCCTCAACCGGGCCGTGGCCGTCGCGATGGTCCAAGGCCCCCGGGCGGGCCTGGACGAACTGGCCGCCCTGGAGACGGAGTTGACCACGGGGCACCGGCTTGACGCGGTGCGCGGCCACCTCCTGGAACGGGCCGGCGACCTCCACGCGGCCCGTGCCGCCTACGAGTCGGCGGCCGCCAAGACCCTCAGCCTGCCCGAACAGCGCTACCTCCAGGCCCGCGCGGCCCGCCTCAGGCCCGACACGCGATGACGTGCCGCACGTGCCCGCCCGCACCGGTCGGCCCGGTCGGTCCGATCACTCCTGGTCACCCTGGTCACCCTGGTCAGTCCGATTCGTCCGGTCAGGAGCCCTTGCGTTCCGTGATGCGCAGCAGGTTGCCCGAGGGATCGCGCACGGCGCAGTCGCGGACTCCGTACGGCTGGTCCATCGGCTCCTGGACGATCTCGGCGCCCGAGTCGCGCAGGCGCTCATACGTCGCGTCGCAGTCCTGGGTGGCGAAGATGACCCCCCGGAGCATGCCCTTGGCCATCAGCTCGGTGATGGCGCGCCGGTCGGCCTCCGAGGCGTTCGGGTCGGCCAGGGGCGGCTCCAGGACGATCTCCACGTCAGGCTGCAGCGGCGAGCCGACGGTGACCCAGCGCATACCCTCGAAACCGACATCGCCCCGTACTTCCAGGCCCAGGACGTCACAGTAGAAGGTGAGCGCCCTGTCGTGGTCGTCCACCGAGATGAAGCACTGGGAGAGCTTGAGGTCCATGGCCTCAGGCTAAGGGCTTGGCCTCCCGGCCGCGCACCGGTCGCGTGTACCTCTTCGCCACGCACGCCGGGATCGCCGCCCCCTGCTCGTGCGTCCGCGCCCGGTACGCGCTCGGCGTCTCGCCGACCAGTTCGGTGAAGCGGGAGCTGAACGATCCCAGTGACGTACACCCCACCGCGAGGCAGACCTCCGTGACCGTGAGATCGCCCCGGCGCAGCAGCGCCTTCGCCCGCTCGATCCGGCGCGTCATGAGATAGCCGTACGGCGTCTCGCCGAAGGCGGCACGAAAGCTGCGCTGGAAGTGCCCCGGCGACATCAGCGCCGTACGCGCGAGCGCGGACACGTCCAGCGGCTCGGCGTACTCACGGTCCATCCGGTCTCGCGCCCTGCGCAGCCGGACCAGGTCTTCCGGGGTCACGTCATCAGCGTCCCATGGCCCACTGACAGGACGGTCCCCTCGGCCGGACCGAGGCCGCGCAGGGCGTTCCCCGGCCCGGCTTGATCCAATGGGCGGCCAGCCCTTCCCGTGGTCAGCCCTTCACGGCGGAGCTGGCGACTCCCTGGACGAACCAGCGCTGGAAGAAGGCGAAGACCACCAGGACGGGCAGGACCAGCAGGACGCCGAAGGCGAGGATCTGGCCCCAGTCCGGGGGCTGTTGGCCCTGGAAGACGCTCATTTCCAGGGGGAGGGGGCGGACCGACGGGTCGGAGACCATCAGGACCGGCCACAGGAAGGAGCCCCACTGGATGAGGAAGGTGAGGATCGCCACGGAGGCGAAGGCCGGCTTCGACATCGGGACGATGATCGCGAAGAAGGTCCGCCAGGGGCCCGCGCCGTCGATCCGGGCCGCTTCCTCGATGCTCGGCGGGATCGAGCGGAAGAACGTGTGGAACTGGTAGACCGAGAAGGCGTTGGCTATGAAGGGGATCGCCTGGATGTAGATGGTGTTGCGCTGGTCGTTGAACATGTAGAACAGCGGCACCGCCACCGACTCGAACGGGACCAGCATCAGCAGCAGGACGAGCGTGAAGACGGCTTCCCGCCCGCGCCACTTCAGCCGGGAGAGCCCGTACGCGGCCATCGAGTTGACGAACAGGCCGCCCGTCACCACCACGAAGGCCAGCAGCAGCGAGATGCCCATGAAGCGCCAGAAGTAACCGGTGCTGTCGGAGTTGAGGCTGTCGAGGACGGCGGAATAGTTGTGGAAGGACAGGTGGGTGGGGAGGAAGCCGGACAGGCCGTCGAGGACCTCGTCGGACGGCTTGAGGCTGCCCAGGAACAGGTAGATCACGGGCAGCACGAAGACGAACGCCAGCACGCTGAGTACGGCGTAGTCCATGAAGCGGCGCAGGGGCGTACGGGTCGTGCCCATGGATCAGTCCTCGTTTTCGGGCCGGACGACGCGGCGCTGGATGAGCGTCAGGACGACGACGATCAGGAAGAAGACGACGGTGATCGCGGACGCCTGGCCGATGTTGTTCTGGTCGAAGGCGGTGGTGACGGCCTGGTACATCACGGTGCGGGCCGCGTCCTCGTCGAGGCCGCCGCCGCGGATCAGCACGTACACCTGGTCGAAGACCCGGAAGGACAGCACCGAGGTCAGCATGGCGACGAACACGAGGGTGCCCCGGATGCCGGGCAGGGTCACATGACGGAACTGGTGCCAGCGTGAGGCCCGGTCGAGCTGGGCCGCCTCGTAGAGCTCGGTGGGGATCTGCTGGAGTCCGGCGAGCAGGATGACCATCTGGAAGCCCACGCCCTGCCAGACCGAGAGCACGATGATCGAGGCCATGGCGGTGGCGCCGTCGCCGAGCCAGTCGAAGGCACCCCAGTTGCCGAAACTCACGGCGTCCAGCGCGGAGTTGAGCATGCCCTGGTCGCTGCGCGCGAGGATCAGCCGCCAGATCACGGCGACCAGCGCGATGGGGAAGACGACCGGCATGAAGAAGAAGGACCGGAACAGGCCGATGGCCTTGAGCTTGCGGTTCAGCAGGATCGCCAGCGCCAGCGCGAGGGTGGTCTGCAGCGGTACGACGACCACGGCGAAAGTCAGGTTGTTGAGCAGGGCCCGCAGGAACGGGCCGGACAGGTCGGGGTCGGTGAACAGCCGCCGGTACTGCTCCAGGCCGAAGAACGACGGCGCCAGCGGAGAGCCGAGCCGCACGTTGTAGAAGGAGAGCACCACGGCGTAGCCGAACGGCACTCCGACGAAGGCGATGAGTCCGACGACTGCGGGAGCGGACATCAGCAGTCCGTGCACCCAGTCGCGGTTCCTGCGGCCCGGCCGTGCCGGTCGCGTCGACGGCGCGGGCTTCACGGATGTCACGGACGGGGTCTGTTCCGGGCCGGGCGGCGCTGAGTGCGCGGGTTCCACGGATTTCACGGGAGGGTCCTGTTCCCGGCGGGGGCGGGCGCGCCTTCCGCGGGCCCGCCCCGGCCGATGGGTCCTACGGGATCTTGTAGCCGGCGTTGTCGGAGAAGTCCTGGTCGATGGCGCGGGCGGCCTTCGAGAGGGCGCTCTTCGGGTCGGCGCCGCCGTAGATGGAGTTCAGGGCCTCGCTGAACTTCGACGTGATCACGGGGTACCCGGCGGTCACCGGGCGGGTGACGGCGACGCAGGACTTGCTGATGTCGGTGTCGCCGCACGGCTTCGCGAGCTGGTCGGCGAAGAGCTGCAGCGGGCCGCCCTGCTGGTAGAGCTCGCTCTTGGCGAGCGCCGTCTTGGAGGCGGGCACCGCCCCGTTGGCCTTCGTCATGGCGGTGATGTTGGTGTCGTTCAGCAGGTAGTCGAGGAACGTCCCGGATGCCTTGGCGTTCTTGGAGTCGGCACCGATGCCCCACGCCCAGGAACCCTGGCCCGTCTTGGGGCCGTTGCCGAAGTCGGGCAGCGGCAGCACGACGAGGTCGTCGCCGAGAGCCTCGCTGTAGGCGGGGTACATCCAGTGGCCGACCCAGCTCAGGCCGACGCGGCCCTTGGCGAAGGCGTTGCCGTCGGTGTTGGGATCGACGGAGGTCTTCCAGGACTGGAAGGTCTTCATGGCCGAGACCACGGCGGGCGAGTCGAGGGCGCCTTCGGACTTGCCGTCCTTCAGCAGCGAGCCGCCGGCCGACCAGACGATCGGGGCGAAGCCGTAGGTGCCCCACTCGTTGGCGTAGCCGCCGCTCTCCTGAAGGTCGAGGACCTTGCCGTCGGAGTCCTTGGCCTTCAGCGCCTTGAGCGCGGCGGTGAACTCCTTGTCCGTCCAGGCGTCGGACAGGCCCTTCGGGTACTTCACCCCGGCCGCGTCGAGCAGCTTCTTGTTGCCGTAGATGCCGAGCCCGGAGTCGAACATGCCCAGGCCGTAGTGCTTGCCGTCGATCTCGCCCTGCGCCTTGCTGGCCTCCGTGGCGTTGTCCACGGTCTTGGGAGCGACGAATTCGTCGATCGGCGCGAGCTTCTTGTTCCAGACGAAGTTCGCCATCGTCGGGCCGTCGAACTCCATGACGTCCGGCAGCTGGGAGGCGTCGGTGGCCGTGATGGTCTTGGTGTAGTCGTTCTCGGGTATCAGCTTCAGCTTGGCCTTGACCTTGCTCTGCGAGGAGTTGAAGGACTTCACCGCGTTCTGCAGCGCGGTGCTCTCGCTCTTCTGCCCCTGATGGGCCCAGACACTGATCGTGCCCTTGCCGCTGCCGGCCTCGGCGGAGGTGTCGGTGGTGCCGCCTCCGCCGCAGGCGGCCAGCGAGGCCAGGGGCAGGACGAGGGCCAGGCCCGTACAGGCCGCGTGACGGTGCCTTCTGTTTCGGGCGAACATGGTGGTGCCTCCGTGCGTCGGTGCAGGGATGAGGGTTTGAACTGCTGGGTAATTTCCGGCGTTTGGGGGGTTTGAGGGTGTGAGTGTGTGAGGTGCGTCAGGTATGTGGGTGTGAGGGCTCCAGAGCCCTGACTTGGGTTTCCGGACGTGGGTCTACTGGGGGCCGCGCGGGTTCGGTGGTGCGGTCGTCTCGCGCAGGACGAAGCGGAGGGGCATCTGCACATGCCGCGACGGTTCGGCGTCCGGCTCGTCGAGCTGTCGCAGTAGCAGCCGGGCGGCCTCGGCGCCCTCGCCCGCGACTGGCTGGGCGATGGTGGTCAGCCCCATCACATCGGCCAGTTCGTGGTCGTCGAAGCCGACGACGGACACGTCCTCCGGCACCTTCAGCCGGTGCCGCCGCAGTGCGCGCAGCGCGCCCATCGCCATTTCGTCGGACTGCGCGAACACGGCGGTCGGCGGGCGGGAAGCGGCCAGTAGTTCGATCATGGCGCGCTCACCGCCCTGGACGGTGTAGTCGCCGTCCGCCTCCAGGGCCGGGTCGTGCTCGATCCCGGCGTCGGCCAGGACGTCCAGGTACGCCTGCCTCCGGTCGATCGGGGTGGTCCAGTGCAGCGGGCCGCTGGTCCCGGAGATCATGCCGATCCGGCGGTGGCCGAGGTTCACCAGGTGCCGTACGGCGCTCTCCGCTCCGGCCCGGTCGTCGATGCCGACGACCGTGAAGCCGGGCAGCGGCCCGCCGACCGTGGTGGCCAGCGGCACGCCGAGGGAACGCAGCGCGGCGGCCTCCTCCGCTTCCGGTATCAGCAAGGAGAGCACCGCGTCCACCCGCTTGCGGACCGGCAGCTTGGTGAAGAAACGCTTGCGCGCTTCCGGCGAACCCAGGTTGTACAGCAGCACGTCGTACCCGGCGGCGCTGAACACCTGCTCGGCCGCGTCCAGCACGGTGCCGAAGAACCAGCGGCCCACGTACGGGACGACCACCCCGATGGTGAAGGTGCGCCCGCTGGCCAGGCTCGAGGCGGACTGCGACGCGATGTAGCCCAACTGCGCGGCGACGGCCGTGATCTGAGCCCGCACCTCCTCGGATACGCCCGGCCGGCCGCGCAGCGCGCGGGACACGGTGGACGCCGAGACTCCGGCGGCGCGGGCGACATCGGTGATGCTGACCGTCACAGCTCAAATCCCCCTCGATTTTCACGTCGGTGTGATCCGTGAGTGACGCGACCGTAAACCCGCCCTCCTTGTTGCGCAAGCGTTTGCGTTCATATTTACTGGGGCGGATTCTCAGGAGATCCTTTTGTTATCAAGCGTCAGCGCACGCGCTTGGGCGCTGTGAGCCGACAGGAACTGTGCATGCGATACGCCCCGCCCGGCTTGTGTCTGAACGACTTCGCCCTCCTGCGTGAGGAGGACGGCACGTACGTGGTGTTGCATCTCCAGGGCCCGTGGACGGCCGAGTTCGACCACCTGCGGATGGAGACCTCGTACGGCCGGGCGACCTCCACCGACCTGGTGCGGTGGCAGCCTCAGGGCACCGCCTTCGGCAACGGCCTGCCCGGCCGCTTCGACGAGCAGGCGGTGTGGACCATGCACCCGTTCCGGCACGGCGACGTCCGCGGCCGCCGCGGAATGGCGATGTTCTACACGGGCGTCTCCGGTCTCACGCCGGGCGGCTGGCCGGTCCAGTCGGTCGGACTGGCGTACTCGGACCGCACGGACGGCACCGGCTGGCGTCGCCACGGCACCCGGCCGGTGGCCGAGGCGGACCCGCGCTGGTACCGCACCGGTGAACGCATGGGCTGGCGCGACCCGTTCGTCGTGCGCGACGACGCGTCGGACGGCTGGGCCATGGTCGTCTGCGCCAGCGACGCCTCCCTCCCGGTCGAGGTCAGCGGCTGTGTCGCGCTGGCCACCTCCGACGACCTGGAGAACTGGACCGTCCATCCGCCGCTGATCTCGCCGGGCGACGTGGACGAGTTGGAGTGCCCGGTCCTGGAACGCCTCGACGACGGCGGCTGGTTGCTGCTCGGGTCCATCGGCCAGACCCGCGGCTTCGAGGCATGGACCGCGCCCCGCCTGCGCGGGCCCTGGACCCGCCGGGGCCCCCTCGGGCCGACCGGCGCCTACGCCCCGCGCGTCATCGCCGCCCCCGACGGCGCGCGCGTCGTTCTGCACACCACCCCCCGCCGCGTCGGACTCACCGACACCGGCGACCGCTGCCGCGGCATGCTCGCCCAGCCGAAACTCCTCGTCACCCCCGCGGATGCGGCGCCCCGCCTGGAGTGGTGGCCCGGCCTGAACACCTGGCTCGGCGAGGAGACCGACCACGCCACACCGCACGCGGTCGGCGACATCGGCATCACCGGCCGTGTCGAGATCACCCTGCGCACCGACTCCCCCGGCGGTGGCCGCCCCGCCCTCGCCGTCGGCTGTGACGGCAAGAACCTCTGGGCCACCGGTCCTGACGGAACCCGGCTCGGCGAGACGGTCCTGACCGAACCCGCCGCCACCCTGCGCATTCTTACCATCGGGGAGTACGTCGAGGTCTACGCCGACGGCGTCTTCGTCCTCTCCACGCTGAGCTACTCCGGCCACCCCGCACCCTGGACGGCCGTCACGGAAGGCGGTGAACGCGCCATCGGACACGAACGCGCCATCGGACGCGAACGCGCCATCCCGGTCCGCCCGATCCGGCTGCCCGATCCCGACCGTGACGATGCCTCAGCCATCTGGCCCGGCCCGTCACCTCGGTGACGAGCGGGAGCTCACACCACCTCGCCGACCGACACCGACCCACGCACCACTCCGGAAAGGCCCAGCCATGAACGGCACCGCCGACGGTCTTCGCCTCCCCGACGGCTTCCTGTGGGGAGCGTCCACCGCCGCCCACCAGATCGAGGGCAACAACGTCAACAGCGACTGGTGGCAGATGGAACACGAGGGCGGCTCCGTCGCCGAGCCGAGCCTCGACGCCGCCGACAGCTACCACCGGTGGCGCGAGGACATGGACCTGCTCGCCGAACTCGGCTTCACCGACTACCGCTTCAGCATCGAATGGGCCCGCATCGAGCCCGCCCCCGGCCACTACTCCCGGGCCGAGCTCGCCCACTACCGGCGCATGGTCGAGGGCGCCCTCGAACGTGGGCTGCGGCCCATGGTCACCCTGCACCACTTCACCGTGCCGCGCTGGTTCGCCGAGCGGGGCGGCTGGACGGCGGAGGGCGCGGCCTACCTGTTCGAGCGCTACGTGCGGGCGACCGCGCCGGTCATCGGCACCGGCGTACGACATGTGTGCACCATCAACGAGCCCAACATGATCGCGGTCGCCGGCGCCATCCGTGAACTGGGCACCGAGGCACCCCCGGCCGCCGGCCTCCCGCTTCCCGACAAGGCGACCACCGACGCCCTGATCCAGGCCCACCACCGTGCGGTCGACGCCGTCGGGGCGATCTCCTCCGACATCCAGGTCGGCTGGTCCGTCGCCAACCAGGTCTACCAGGCCCTGCCCGGCGCCGAAGCCGCAACCGACGCCTACCGCCACCCCCGCGAAGACGTCTTCATCGAAGCCGCACGTGACGACGACTGGATCGGCGTCCAGTCCTACACCCGCACGAGGATCGCCCCCGACGGCCCCGTCCTGGCCCCCGCCGACGCCGAACGCACCCTCACCGGCTGGGAGTACTACCCGCAGGCGCTGGGACACGCGCTGCGCCACACGGCAAGCCTCGTCGGCGACGTCCCCCTGATCGTCACCGAGAACGGCATAGCCACCGACGACGACGCCCGCCGCATCGACTACACCACCGGAGCGCTCGAGGAGGTCGCCGCCGCCCTGGAGGACGGTCTCGACGTACGCGGCTACCTGCACTGGAGCGCCCTCGACAACTACGAATGGGGCTCCTACAAGCCCACCTTCGGCCTCATCTCCGTGGACCCCCGCACCTTCGCCCGCACACCCAAGCCGTCCGCCGCCTGGCTCGGCGGAATAGCCCGCACCCGGGTGCTGCCGCACGCCGCCTCGTGACGGACCGCGGCTGAGGACAGCGCCTCCGCAGAAGGCCGCACCCGGACCGTCAAGGACGCCATGCTCGGCGGCCTGCGGTCCGGGTGCGGCCAGGGAGACGCTGCAAATCAGGAAATTGCAGGTCAGAGGCTTGATTCAAAATCAGGCCTTCTTGGTCTCCCAGAAGATCTTGTCGATCTGGGCGATGTAGTCGAGCGCCTTCTGGCCGGTCGCCGGGTCCGTGGAACCCTTCGCGGCGGAGAGGGCCTTGAGGGCGTCGTTGACCAGCTGGTGCAGCTCCGGGTACTTCTCGAAGTGCGGGGGCTTGAAGTAGTCGCTCCACAGGACCGAGACGTGGTGCTTGGCGAGCTCGGCGCGCTGCTCCTTGATGACGGTGGCGCGGGCCTGGAAGTGCGGGTCGTCGTTGGCGGCCATCTTCTCCTGCACGGCCTTCACCGACTCCGCCTCGATGCGGGCCTGGGCAGGGTCGTACACGCCGCAGGGCAGGTCGCAGTGGGCGCTGACCTTGACCTTGGGGGCAAACAGGCGGGAGAGCATTGAGCTGTCCTTCCTCGTGATCGTCTTCTCAGGTGGGACATTACTCCGTGAGGGAGGGGTTTTCGCGAGTGCCCCCATGGGCTTAGGACAAAAGTCCGGGGTGAGACTGGGACTGGTGGAGGATTGGACCGGGGAGGTGCCGGTGATGCCGGAGCTGTCGCAGGAGACCGAGCAGGGGAGGGCCGTCTTGTCGTTCGGGGTGGCCGAAGTGACCGGGCCTTCCATGGTGCCCACGCTGTATCACGGGGACTGGCTGGTCGTGCGGTACGGGGCGCGTGTCAAGCCCGGTGACGTGGTCGTTCTGCGTCATCCGTTCCAGCAGGACCTGCTGGTCGTCAAGCGCGCCGTGGAGTTGCGCGAGGGCGGCTGGTGGGTCCTCGGGGACAACGCGTACGCAGGCGGGGACAGTACGGACTACGGGACCGTGCCCGAGGAACTCGTGCTCGGGAAGGCCTGGTTCCGGTACCGGCCGCGCCGGGACGGTCAGCGTTCGCCGTTCGCGCTCGCGCGCTGGGCGCTCTCGGCCGCACGGCCGGTGTTCGCCGACCGGTCGGCCTCCAAGCGCTTGCGGGCGCGGTAGGCGGCGACGTTGGCACGGGTCGCGCAGCGGTCCGAGCAGTAGCGCCGGGAACGGTTCGTCGAGGTGTCGAGGTAGGCGTTGCGGCACGGTGCTGCCTCGCACAGGCCCAGACGGTCCACGCCGTACTCGGTGAGATGGAAGGCCAGGCCCATCGCGGCGATCGCGGCGTAGCCGGCGGTCGCGTTCGAGGGATGGTCCGCCAGGTGCATGTGCCACAGCGGGCTGCCGTCGTCGTCCCGTTTGTCGTGTCCGGAGATCTGCGGGCTCACCGGGAACTCCAGGAGGAGTGAGTTCAGCAGGTCCACGGCGAGCCTCTCGTCGCCCGTGTCCGCCGCCTCGAAGACCGCGCGCAGGCGGGCTCGTACGGAGCGGAAGCGCGTCACATCGGCGTCCGTGGCGCGCCGGGCCACCGTCGCATTGATCCCGAAGAGGTCGCGTACGGCCTCGACCGAGGTGAGCGCGTCCTTGTCCCGGGCCGGTTCCTCGCTGTTGACGAGACGTACGGCGTAGTCCGAGTAATAGGCCAGTTCCACTTGTAGTCCTTACGGGCGCGCTCTATGGTCGTGGGGAGGGCGAGTAATGGATGACTTTGCTTCCAGGGTATTACGTCCTGGAGGGGAGAGGGGCTTTCATGACCACCGCGACCGGAGCCGACTGGCGGGCCTGGCAGGAGAGCTGGGATCGGCAGCAGGAGTGGTACCTCCCGGATCGTGAGGAGCGCTTCCGGATCATGCTCGACATGGTCGAGGCCCTGGTGGGCCCCGCACCGCGCGTACTCGATCTCGCGTGCGGTACGGGAAGTATCACGGCCCGCCTCTTCGAACGGTTCCCGGAAGCCGTCAGTACCGGCGTCGACCTCGACCCGGCGCTCCTGGCCATCGCCGAGGGCACGTTCGCGGACGACGACCGGGTCACCTTCGTCACGGCCGACCTCAAGGACCCCGACTGGCCGGCGAAGCTGCCGTACGACTCGTACGACGCCGTCCTCACCGCGACCGCCCTTCACTGGCTGCACAGCGAACCCCTCGCGGTCCTCTACGGTCAGATCGCGGAACTCGTCCGCGACGGCGGTGTGTTCATGAACGCGGACCACATGATCGACGAGTTCACTCCGCAGATCAACGCGGCGGAGCGCGCACAGCGGCACGAGCGCATGAACCGGGACAAGGCGGCCGGTGTCCTCGGCTGGACCGAGTGGTGGCAGCTCGCCGCCCAGGACCCGGTGCTCGCCGAGCCGACCGCCCGCCGCTTCGAGATCTACGGAGAGCACGCCGACGGCGACACCCCGTCCGCCGAGTGGCACGCGCGCGTGCTGCGCGACAAGGGCTTCGCCGAGGCCAGGGCGGTGTGGCGGTCGCCTTCGGACGCGGTGGTCCTCGCGCTCAAGTAGCCCACCGACAGCCCACCGACATCCCGCCGGTCACGGCAGAAGGGGCGGTACGGAGATCCCGTACCGCCCCTTCTCGTACGTGCCGTCAGAGCACCTTGGACAGGAACGACCTGGTCCGCTCGTGCTGAGGGTTCGTCAGTACGTCGCGGGGGTGGCCCGATTCGACCACCACGCCGCCGTCCATGAAGACGAGGCTGTCGCCGACCTCACGGGCGAAGCCCATCTCGTGGGTGACGACGATCATCGTCATCCCGGACTCGGCGAGGTCGCGCATGACGTCGAGGACGTCGCCGACCAGCTCGGGGTCTAGGGCCGAGGTCGGCTCGTCGAAGAGCATCAGCTTCGGGTCCATGGCCAGCGCGCGGGCGATCGCCACGCGCTGCTGCTGGCCGCCGGAGAGCTGCGACGGGTAGCTCCTGGCCTTGTCGGCCAGGCCCACGCGCTCGAGCAACTGCCCGGCGCGCTCCCGTGCCTGGGCCTTGCTGACGCCCTTGACCTGGACCGGGGCCTCGATGACGTTCTCGAGGGCCGTCATGTGCGGGAACAGGTTGAAACGCTGGAAGACCATGCCGATGTCGCGGCGCTTCACCGCGACCTCGCTGTCCTTCAGCTCGTACAGCTTGTCGCCCTTCTGGCGATAGCCGACCAGCTCCCCGTCGACGTACAGGCGCCCCGCGTTGATCTTCTCGAGGTGGTTGATGCACCTCAGGAACGTCGACTTGCCGGAGCCGGACGGGCCGATCAGGCAGAAGACCTCGCCGGACTTCACCTCCAGGTCGATGCCCTGGAGGACCTGTACGGGACCGAAGGACTTGTGGACGCCTTCGGCCTTCACCATTGCCGTGCTCATGGGTCAGCGCCTCCAGCCCGAGAGGGAGAGCATGTTCGCCTTGATCTTCTGGAACGGCGTGTCCGGGAGCGTGCGGCTGGACCCGCGCGAGTAATACCGCTCGATGTAGTACTGCCCGACGCTCAGTATCGAGGTGAGGATCAGGTACCAGGCGGCGGCGAGGAAGTACATCTCGACCGGAGCGCCGGAGGTCTGGCCGATGTCCTGGGCGTACCGGAAGAGTTCGTAGAACTGCACCACCGACACCAGCGAGGTCGTCTTCAGCATGTTGATGACCTCGTTGCCCGTGGGGGGCACGATCACGCGCATGGCCTGCGGGATGACGATGCGGCGCAGCGTCTTGCCGTGGCTCATGCCCAGCGCGTGCGAGGCCTCGGTCTGGCCCTCGTCGACCGAGAGCAGACCGGCGCGGCAGATCTCCGCCATGTACGCGGCCTCGTTCAGGCCCAGCCCCAGCAGCGCCGTCAGCAGCGGCGTCATGAAGCTGGACCAGTAGTCCTTGTAGATCGGGCCGAGGTTGATGTACTCGAAGACCAGGCCCAGGTTGAACCAGACCACGAGTTGCACCAGGACCGGGGTGCCGCGGAAGAACCAGATGTAGAACCAGGCGATGGACGAGGTCACCGGGTTCTTCGACAGCCGCATCACGGCGAGCAGGATGCCGCCGACGATGCCGATCAGCATGGACAGAACGGTCAGCAGCAGGGTCTGGCCGACGCCCTTGACGATGCGGTCGTCGAAGAAGTAGTCCGGGATGGCGCCCCAGTTGATCTTGCCCTGGGCGAACGCGTAGATGATCGCGACGAGGATCGCGATCGCGACGACCGCGGAGAAGTACCGCCCGTAGTGCCGGACCGGGATGGCCCTGATGGCCTCCGGTCCGGCCGCGGGAGTGTCCTCCGGGCCGGCCGTCTTGTCGATGTCAACAGTCACGGGTGTTGCCTTTCAGTGGCCGCCGGCGTCCGCGGTCACTTGCCACCGTTGACGGTGGCTTCCTTGACGGCGCCGGCGTCGACGCCCCACTTCGCGATGATCTTGTCGTACTCGCCGTTCTTGATGATCGCGTCCATGGCGGCCTTGAGCGCGTCCCGCAGCTCGGTGTTGGACTTGGCGACCGCGATGCCGTACGGAGCGGCCTCGACCTGCTCGCCCACGATCTCGAAGTCCTTGCCGCCGCCCGAGGTCTTCACCGCGTACGCGGCGACCGGGAAGTCGGACGAGCCGACGTCAGCGCCGCCCGCGCGCAGGCGGGTCTGCGCCTGCTGGTCGTTGTCGAAGGCCTCGACGGACAGCTTCTTGCTGCCGCACTTCTTGGCCTGAGCCTTGGCCAGGTCCTCGGAGATGGTGGCGCGCTGGACGACGATCTTCTTGCCGCACAGGTCGTCCCAGGTCTTGATGCCCTGGGTCTTGCCCTTCGGGGTGTAGAGCGAGACACCCGCGGTGAAGTAGTCGACGAAGTCGACGCCCTCGCCGACCTTCTTGCCGGTCTCGGAGTCGACACCCTCCTGACGGTCCTTCGTGTCCGTCATGGCCGACATCGCGATGTCGTAGCGCTTGGAGCGCAGACCGGTGAGGAGCGCCTCGAACGTGCCGTTCTCGAACTCGAACTTCACGCCCAGCTGCTTGCCCATGGCGTCCGCGAGGTCCGGGTCGATGCCGACCGTCTTGCCCGAGCCGTCCTTGAACTCGACCGGCGCGTAGGCGATGTCCGAGCCGACCTTGATGACGCCCTTGTCGCGGACCTCCTTGGGGAGCTGGTCGGCCAGCGGGGCCGAGCTGGTCTTCGCGCTCTCCGAGTCCTTGTCCTTGGTCTGGTCACCACAGCCGGTGAGCAGCAGGGAGCCTGCGACCGCGATCGCACCGACCGCGGCTATCCGGGTGTGCGCGGCGGTCGTACGACGGGTGGAGCGTGCGGTCATTATGGGTTCCTCCGGCGGATGGGTGGCGTTGCCGATGGGTCGACGAGCACACGCCATCGGGTGTCGCGACCTTGTGTGATGACGGCATCTTGCCATTCGGACTCAGTCCCCCAGGGGGTCGACTGTGTCAAAATCGGATAACGGGCGACCCTCGAACCGTTCCGACTCGGTCAACTTGGCCGGATCTTGTGCGGTATTTTTTACATCCAGCCGGAGGATCTTCGGTTCATCTTGGGATGCGAGCAGCTGCAACTTCGCGCTTGCGTCGCCTTGCTGGTTTTCGGGACACGTCCGGACATTCGGTGGTGAATCACGACACCGGCATGTGACCTTCGTGGTACGGACTCGTCGGCGATGCCGTCCGTCCGGTAAGAAGGTCCTTAACACCCCTCATCCGGGGCCCAGGGCGCGTGTGCGGCGCGCCTGTCGCATATGCGCCCGTGCGTACCCGTACGTAACAGCCATCAGGGACATATGCGGTGCCCGCCCACCCCTCACCAGGAGTGGACACCCTCAACCATTTAAGACTTAAGGGGTTAATCAAAGTGGCAGCGGAGATCTTCAATCCTCGCAGCGACAGCAGTACGGGCCCTGAAGGTGACGCGGAGCCGGCCAGTTCAGGCGGTTCGGCCGAGTCGGTCGACTCGCTCTCCTTCGATCCCGCGTTCGCGCTGCACCGCGGCGGGAAGATGGCCGTGCAGGCCACCGTGCCCGTCCGTGACAAGGACGATCTGTCCCTCGCGTACACGCCCGGCGTCGCGAAGGTGTGCAGCGCCATCGCCGAGCAGCCGGAGCTGGTCCACGACTACACGTGGAAGTCGTCGGTCGTCGCGGTCGTGACGGACGGAACGGCCGTTCTGGGGCTCGGGGACATCGGTCCCGAGGCCTCCCTCCCGGTGATGGAGGGCAAGGCGATCCTGTTCAAGCAGTTCGGCGGAGTCGACGCCGTGCCGATCGCCTTGAGCTGCACGGACGTCGACGAGATCGTCGAGACCGTGGTGCGGCTCGCGCCCTCCTTCGGCGGAGTCAACCTCGAGGACATCTCGGCGCCCCGGTGCTTCGAGATCGAGCGGCGCTTGCAGGAGCGGCTGGACATTCCCGTCTTCCACGACGACCAGCACGGTACGGCTGTCGTCACGCTGGCCGCGCTGCGCAACGCCGCGCGGCTGACCGGGCGGACGCTGGGTGACCTGCGCGCCGTGATCTCGGGTGCGGGGGCGGCCGGGGTCGCCATCGCCAAGTTCCTGCTCGAGGCGGGTATCGGGGATGTCGCGGTCGCGGACCGCAAGGGTGTCGTGTCCGAGGACCGCGACGATCTGACGCCGGTGAAGCGGGAGCTCGCCGAACTGACCAACAAGGCGGGGCTGTCGGGGTCGTTGGAGGCCGCGCTGGCGGGCGCCGACGTGTTCATCGGGGTCTCCGGCGGTACGGTCCCGGAGCCGGCCGTGGCTTCCATGGCCGAAGGGGCGTTCGTGTTCGCCATGGCCAACCCGAACCCCGAGGTGCATCCCGATGTCGCCCACAAGTACGCGGCTGTTGTCGCCACCGGGCGGTCCGACTACCCGAACCAGATCAACAACGTGCTGGCGTTCCCCGGGATCTTCGCCGGGGCGCTGCAGGTGCGGGCGTCTCGGATCACCGAGGGGATGAAGATCGCGGCGGCGGATGCGTTGGCTGCGGTCGTGGGTGACGATCTGGCGGCGGACTATGTGATTCCGTCGCCGTTCGATGAGCGGGTTGCTCCGGCGGTTACCGCGGCGGTGGCTGCGGCGGCTCGTGC
>NZ_VBZC01000043.1:0-12581 GCF_005786655.1 Streptomyces montanus | reverse complement strand
GGGGGGGGGGGGGGGGGGGGGGGGGGGGGGGTTCCTTCCCCAAGCCCACCCCTTCCCGAAACTGGCGGCTGCGCCCCCAGGCCCCCGGGTTCGTTTTCTGCTGCGGGTCCTCCGTGGCTGGTCGCGCCCGCGCGGCGGAGCCGTAAATGTCACAGCCCCGCGCCCCTAACAGGGCGCGCCCCTTAAGGGGCGCGTGTCACAGGGGTGACTGGTTCCGTGGGCGGCCCGGTGGAGCCTAGGGTCGGGGCATGTTCGCTGCCTACGCTGCTCGTATTGACCGTGATCAGCCGTTGAACGGCCTGGAATTGGGTGAGCGGCCCGCTCCCGAGGGCCGGCCCGGCTGGACTACCGTGAAGGTCAAGGCCGCCTCCCTGAACCACCATGACCTGTGGTCGCTGCGCGGCGTGGGCCTCGCGGAGGACAAGTTGCCGATGATCCTGGGCTGCGACGCCGCCGGGATCGACGAGGACGGCAACGAGGTCGTGCTGCACTCCGTGATCGGACAGACAGGGCACGGCGTCGGACCGAAGGAGCCGCGTTCCATCCTCACCGAGCGGTACCAGGGGACGTTCGCGGAGCAGGTCTCCGTACCCGTGTGGAACGTGCTGCCGAAGCCGAAGGAGCTCTCCTTCGAGGAGGCCGCCTGTCTGCCCACCGCCTGGCTGACCGCGTACCGCATGCTCTTCACCAACGCGGGCGTACGTCCCGGTGACTCGGTGCTGGTCCAGGGCGCCGGGGGCGGTGTGGCCACGGCCGCGATCGTGCTGGGGAAGGCCGCGGGGCTGCGGGTCTTCGCCACCAGCCGCGACGAGGCGAAGCGCAAGCGGGCCGTGGACCTGGGCGCCGTGGAGGCGCTGGAGTCCGGCGCCCGGCTGCCGCAGCGCGTGGACGCCGTCATCGAGACGGTCGGCGCCGCCACCTGGTCCCACTCGGTCAAGTCCCTCAAGCCGGGCGGCACCCTGGTCATCTCGGGCGCCACGAGTGGAAACCAGCCCGCGCACGCCGAACTGACCCGCATCTTCTTCCTCGAACTCAAGGTCGTGGGCTCCACGATGGGGACGAAGGACGAGCTGGAGGACCTTTTGTCCTTCTGTGCCGCCACCGGTGTACGCCCTGTCATCGACGACGTTCTTCCGCTGGACCGCGCCCGCGAGGGCTTCGAGCGGATGGAGTCGGGCGGGCAGTTCGGGAAGATCGTCCTGACGCCGTCCTGACGCCGTTCTGAAGCCCTGCTGATCGCTGTGTTGCGCACGCCCGTTGGTGTCAACTGTGGTTGACATCAACGGGCGTGTCAACGTAAGTTGACGTCATGACCGAAGCAACGGATCTCGCCGAGCGCGCGGGCGACCGCGATCCGCGGATCGGGCTGCGGGCCGTCTCAGCCTTGCGACGGCTGCTGGAGCAGCTCGAAGCGGTGCAGGTGCGCAGCGCGCGCAATCAGGGTTGGTCGTGGCAGGAGATCGCCGCGGAACTGGGTGTCAGCAGGCAGGCCGTCCACAAGAAGTACGGGAGGCAGTGATGTTCGAACGGTTCACCAAGGACGCCCGCGCGGTGGTACTGGGCGCGGTCGGCCACTCCGAGCGAATGGGCGCGGAGACGGTCGAGGAGCAGCACATGCTGCTGTCCCTGCTCGACCGTGAGGGCAGCCGTGCGTCGTTCGCCCTGGCCTCCCTGGGACTCGACCGTCACAAGGAGTCAGTGTTGGAAGCCCTAGCCGAGGCGCGGCGCCGGGGTGGGCTGTCGCGCG
Source organism: Streptomyces montanus (assembly GCF_005786655.1). Taxonomy (NCBI): domain Bacteria; kingdom Bacillati; phylum Actinomycetota; class Actinomycetes; order Kitasatosporales; family Streptomycetaceae; genus Streptomyces; species Streptomyces montanus. The sequence continues at coordinate 10,834 of NZ_VBZC01000043.1, read as the reverse complement.
CCGACGCGGACGCGCTGTCCGGTCTCGGCCTCGACCTCTCGGAGATCGTGTCCAGGATCGAGGAGGCTCATGGCGTGGGGGCCTTGGAGTCCGAAGGGAAGGGCAAGGGGCGCGGCAAGGGGTGGTGGTCCGGGTTCCTCGGCGGGCACCGGCCCTTCACTCGCGGCGCCAAGGACCTTCTCACGGAGTCACTGCGCATCGCGCTGGCCCAGCATGACCGGCACATCGGCGACGAGCACCTTCTCCTCGCCCTCACGGCCCGCCCCGGTGTCCCCGCGGAGGTGCTGGCCGACCACGGGGTGACGTACGCGTCGCTGCGGCGCGTGCTCTACGGCGGCGGCGAGGCGAAGGCGAGCTGAGGGGTGGTGCCCCCCGGAAGCCCTGGAGGCCTCCGGGGGCACCGCCCCCACAGGGGGCGCCCCGCTCAGGACTTGGGCGTCCGCAGCACCGCCCCTATGTGTGCCGCCGCCGTCGACAGGTGGCGGCGGGCGTCGCGCAGCTGTTCCTCCGTCACCCCGTGGTCGCGGGCCGCGTCGCGGATGTCGTCACGGAAGCGGTCCAGGAGCCGGTCGAGGTCGCGGGCGGGGTCACCCGTCGAGTCGTCGTGCGCCCAGGCGGGCTCGTACTCGGCGGGGAAGTCCTCGGGGGTGGCCGCGTAGTCGGGCTCCGGAGTCTGCGGCGTCTCCGGCCGGCCGAAGCCGAAGTCCTTCCCGAACCCCTTGCCGAACTCACCGAATTCCTTGGCGAGTTCGGTGAGGCCCTCGCGTACGCCCGTGGGCCAGTCGCCTCGCGCGAAGTGGTCCTGCACCTGTTCCTGGACACGCTTGGCGACGCGCTGGAACTCCTCCTGGGCCTGCGCCTGCGCCCGCTCCTGCGCCTCCTTGGCCTGGCGGCGCGCCCGTTCGGCCTCGTCGCGGGCCCGTCGGCTCTCGTCCTTGGCGCGCCGGGCCTGCTCCTTCCACTCCTGCTTGACGCGGCGCATCTCCTCCTTCGCGGCGCGCCACGCCTCCTTTTCCCCGTACTCCCCGGAGTCCGTGGGGGCGTCCTCCTGCTCGCCCTGCCATCCCTTGGCGCCGTTGCCCGTGGGACGCCGGCGCGCCTCGCTCGCCGCCACCCGCATCTCACGGCGCAGATCACCCGCCGCGCCCCGCACATCGGCCCGGATCTCGGCGGCGAGCTCCGCCACCGACTCGCGGATCTCCAGCTCCAGGTCGGCCAGCTCGCCGCTGCGGTCGGCCAGTTCGGCCCGGCCCGCGTCCGTGATCGCGTACACCTTGCGACCGCCCTCGGTCGTGTGCGTGACCAGGCCCTCGGCCTCCAGTTTGGCCAGGCGCGGGTACACGGTGCCGGCCGAAGGCGCGTACAGCCCCTGGAAGCGCTCCTCCAGGAGCCGGATCACCTCGTACCCGTGGCGCGGGGCTTCGTCCAGCAGCTTCAGCAGGTAGAGCCGCAGTCGTCCGTGGGCAAAGACAGGAGGCATGTCAAAGCCCCTTCTTGTCGGTCAGGGTGTCGGTGGGGGTGTCGGTCGGGCTGTTGGCCGGACTGCTTTCCGCTTCTGTCCGGTGCACTCCTGCCCCATGCGTCGCGGGCTCCGCATCCCATGGTTCGTCCTCCGCCGGAGGCCTCCGTAGCAAGGCGATCGAGCCCGAGACCGTCGTCGCTTTCAGCCGCCCGGTGCCGGCGCCCAGGCGACCGGTGATCTTGTGGGCGCCCCACTGGCCGCCGACCCGGAGGTCGTCGAAGGCGCTGGAGACGGTGCCGCTCGCGGTGTTGGCCTCGACCTCGGCGTCCGCGGGATGGGGGAGCCGGATGGCTATCTCGCCGGAGATGCTTGTGAGGCTGACGTCTGTGGGGGTGCTCGCGGAGTCGATGTCGAGGATGATCGAGCCGCTCACCGACTCGGCCTTCACGGTCGGGCAGGAGCCCTCGATGACGGTCAGATCACCGGAGACGGAGTTCAGCCGCAGGTCGCCGGCGACGGCCTGCGCCTCCACGTTCCCGGAAACGGTGGTGGCGCGGACGGGGCCCGACAATCCGACCAGTGTCGTGTCACCCGTGACGCACTTGACGTCCGCGCGACCGTCCACCCCGGAGATCACGGCGGAGGCACCGACCACGCCGACCTCCACACGCGTACCAGCCGGAACCGCCAGGGAGACCACCGCGCTGCGGCGCCAGCTCTTGCGGTCGAGCCACTTGAGGAAGCCCTTCCACGGCAGGTCCTCGTACGCCACCGTGAGGGTGCCGTCGGTCTGGGTCACCACGAGGGGCGGGCCCTCTATCTCGGTCACCTCCAGGCGAGTGGAACCCTCGTCGACCCCCACGACGTTCACCGTTCCGTTGACGATTCGCACGTGGAGTGCCGTCACGGGGTCGTCGAACGTGAGCTTCCTTGGCTCTGCGACGGACCACTCGGACATGGTGGGACCTCCTGGGCCGGACGGGCTTGGCGGGGTATTGCGAGAGGTTGCGAGGTACTGCGGAACGGCGCGGCAGGCACCCACCGGACGGTCGCGCCATATCGCGTGTTCCGCTATTCACGATATATCGCGGTCGCGGGAAGTCAAGACACCCGTTCCGGCGACTTCGCAGGGGGTAAAGGGGGTAAGTAGGCGCAAAACGCCCAGGCGTGGGCCGCATCGACGGCGGCCGAACGGGCAAGCCCCGGCAGATCCCGGGTCCCGGCCCCTACTCGTCCTCGTCGGCTACTCGTCGGCTAGTCGTCGTCCTCGTCGTCCAGCCGTGCCAGCCACGTCGCCAGCCGCTCCACCGGCACCTCGAAGTCCGGATTGAGATCGACGAACGTACGGAACTGCTCGGCGAGCCACTCGAAGGTGATCTCCTCCTCGCCGCGCCGCTTCTCCAGTTCCTCGATGCCACGGTCGGTGAAGTACAACTCTTGCTCCTGATGCGGACGGGACGAACCCACGGGCCTACGCCCCCAGGGTAGGCCCGGGCCGCGCATGCCGGATTCGTGCCGCTTGGTGGGGTCGCGTGCAACCAACGGGAGTATTAGCCTCGTCGCAGTTCAAGTGGGCTCCGAGCGTGGCCAGTTGCACGGGGCACGGATGGGGCGTGGGGGCGACGGGGGAGCGGCGTGAGTCATATCCAGGAGATCGAACTGCAGCCCGGCACGGTGGTCACCGCCCGTGTCGGTACGCCGGACAGCTACGGAGGGGACCAGGAGGACGTCGGCTTCACCGATGCCGCCCGGGCCAAGGTCGAACAGCTCCAGGAGCTGATCAAGGGGGTCGGTTCCACCGTCCTCGACGCCGCCCGCGCGGTCGGGCCCACCGAGGCCGCCATCACCTTCGGGGTGGAGCTCACGGCCAAGGAGGGCCTGGCGGTCGCCGTACTCGCCAGGGGCGAGGCCAAGGCGTCCGTGCAGGTCACGCTCACGTGGCAGTTCGACAAGCAGCCGCATCAGAACGGCGCGGGGCCGGCGGCGACACAGCAGGCGGTCACAGGCCAGGCGGCGACTCAGCAGGCGGCGGCACCCCAGGCGGCCGGTACCACGGCGGAAGGCCAGGCAGCCGCGGCCGACGGGAACCCGGTCGCGCATGGCTGAGCGGAACCCTCGTCTGCACGCGCTCGCCAAGGCCGCCACCGTCCACCTCCTGCCCGCCGAGGGTGACAATCCGCCGATGTGGGGAAGCGGATTCTTCGTCGCGCCCGGCTGGGTACTGACCGCCGCGCATGTGCTGCGCCCGCACCTCGCGGCGGATCAGGGCGTCGTCTTCAGGGTGCGCGGCGAGGTCGTCGATGCCGAGGCACGCCTGGAGCGCTGGCTGATCACCGACCCGCGCAGACGTCCCGTACCGCCGGAGGAAGACCTCGCTCTGGTGCGCCTGGCCGGGGACGCCGACGCCTACGAGCACGAGTGTGTCTGGCTCGCCGACCGGGCCGTACGGCACTCGGGCGCCCTCCAGGTGTACGGCTACCGCCCCGAACCGCCGCAGAACCCGCGCCAGGCCGTGCGGTGGGACGTGGCGGCCGAGATCAACGGGCACGACGACACCTACGGACTGATCTTCAAGCCCGATGTCGCCTTCCCCCACGGCGTCTCGGGCGGGCCGCTGCTCGATCCCGCCACCGGAGCCGTCGTCGGACTGACCAAGTCGCGCCGGACCCAGCAGGACGGGGGGATGGCGGTGGCGATCTCCGCGCTGCGCCGGTTCGGCGACCTCTACCGCAAGGTCGTGGCGGCCCACGACCGGTGGCACGGCGAGGAGCCGGTCTCAGGGGGCGGCGACAACTGGGTCGACCTACAGGCCGGCGCCGCCCCCGGCGGAGAGGACTGGGGTCCGGCCGACCGCCGGGAGGCGCTGGGCCTGCTCGCCGCGCTTCCTCCGCCGCCCGATGCGCCGACCGTGGAGTTCCTCTCGGTCAAGGCGAGAAGCGGTCACAGATGGGCGGGCGAGACGCCCGAGCTGGTGAGCTGGCGCGACGGTCACGGGCTGCTCTACGAGGGAGCACAGCCGCTCGACTCACTCGCGTTTCTGCGGTATCTGCGGTACGTCGAGGAGTATCTGCGCTCCCGGGGCGGCGATCCCGCGGCGCTCGGCGACTGGATCAAGAAGCGGCTGCGCCGGGACCCGCGCCGCGCCATGCACGACTTCGTCAGGGACGTCCGCCTCCCCGAGGCCCTGCTGCTGCCCTGCCCCGAGGACGCCTCGCAACGCGTCGTGATCCCCTACCCCGGCCCCGGGGAAGGGCCGACGACGGCCGTCCTCCTCGATCCGGTGATCGGCTCGAAGCCCACCCGCTTCTTCTGGCAGATCTGGCTCGACTGCGGCGACGGCGTGAACGAGCCCGAACTGTACGCGGCGGACAGCTCGATCCAGGGCCACCTGCCCGGCGAACTCGTACAGGCCCTGCGTACGCCGCTCGGCACGCTGTTCCGCGCGAAGGACCGGGAAGGCCTCCCCGTGCCGCTCGAAGTCGCCCTGCCCGCCGAGTACTTCGACACCGCCGTGCACCGCTGGCGGTTCGACGACATCGCCGAACTGGACGACGCCGGGCACGTGGGAGCGCGCCGCAGGGTCGTGCTGCGCTCCCTCGCGCGCCGGGGAGAACCGGACAAACTCTGGGCCGACCGCTGGGAGGCGATGACGGCGGAGCGCCGATTCAGCGGCTGGCGCACCCCCGAGCGCGGTGTGAGCCAGAGTGCCCTCAGATATCAGGAGGCCGCGTGCGACCGGGTCCCGGTCATGTGCCGCCCGGCCGGGTCCGGCCCCGGTCGTGCCGCGATGAAGCTCGCCCTGGACAGCGGTCACGGCGTGGCGCTGTGGCACATCGACGGGCACGCGACCCGCGTCTGTCCGGAGTCCTGCGACACGCTTCACGCGAAGGCGCAGGAACTCCTCGGCACGCTCGGCTCCGTCGCCGAACTCCCCGACCGTCTGCGGCACATACGGCAGGAGATCAGCGAGCGGCGTGCCGGCCGCCGCTGGGCGGAACCCCTGGCCCTGCTGTACGACGACCCGCGGCGCCCGCTGCCGGCGGAGGAGACCGAACCCGTGGACGCCCCGCTGTGAACGCCACGCGCCGCGCTGCGAACGTCACGCGCTCCGCCGCCGGCGTCGCGACATACGTCCATGAGGCTTGGCCGGAAACGATCGTGTGGCAGGCCCCTGGCGGGTACGTTTTCAGGGGCCCGCTGTGGGCGCCCGACGCCCCCGTCGGCCAGGACGTGGATGACCACCGACCGTCGACGAGGAGCACACCATGAGCGAGTGGTTCATCTACGAGGGAACCGGGGGGCCGGATCCGGACAAGATCCTGCGGCTGCCCGACCCTCCGCCCTGGCGCGCCTTCGACGCCCCCGTCGTGACCTACGACGTACCGCCCTTCGACTCGTCGACGCATCGCAGGCTGGGCGCGCGCACCATCCCGCTGCCCATCCAGGACTCAGGAACCCTGGAACTCATCAACGCCGCCCTCTACTTGAGGCGCCCGCTCCTCGTCACCGGCGAGCCGGGCGTGGGCAAGTCGACGCTCGCCCACTCCATCGCGTACGAACTCGGCCTCGGCCGGGTCCTGGACTGGCCGATCGTCAGCCGCAGCGAACTCAGGGACGGGCTGTACACGTACGACGCCATCGGCCGCCTCCAGGACGCGCAACTCGACCGCGCCACGCACCCCGGCGCGTCGGCTCCGGAAGCCCCGGAAGCCCCGGAAGCCGCGGCCGGCCCGTCGGTCCCGGCATCCGAGCAGCCCGGCGGACAGGTGTCCGAGGACATCGGCCGCTACATCAGGCTCGGACCGCTCGGCACCGCGCTGATCGCCTCCGACCGGCCGCGGGTCCTGCTCATCGACGAGATGGACAAGAGCGACATCGACCTGCCCAACGACCTCCTCAACGTCCTGGAGGAAGGCCGCTTCGCCATTCCGGAGCTGGAGCGGATCGCCGACCGGCCGGGGCAGCGCACCGTGAAGGTGCTCACCGACGACGGGCGGCGCGTCGAGGTCACCGACGGCCAGGTCCGCTGCCGGGCCTTCCCGTTCGTCGTCATGACCAGCAACCGCGAACGCGAGTTCCCGGCACCGCTCCTGCGCCGCTGTATCCCCCTCGACCTCAAGGCGCCGCGCGACGAGCGCCTCGCCGCGCTGGTACAGGCGCACTTCGGCGACGGCTCGTACGAGGACAACCGCGACATCGTCGACCAGTTCACGGAGGCAGAGGCCGACGGGGCGCTGCGCCCCACCGACCAGCTGCTCAACGCCATCTTCCTCGCGCAGCACGCCGCCAGGGACGCTTCCGACCGGCGCGAGGAGATCTCGGAGCTGCTGATGCAGCCCCTGGACCGCGGGCCCAGGTAGCCAGATGACCGCCCAGGCTCCCGACACTGCACCGACCGACGGTGCGAGCCCTGAGCTCGTGGCGCTGGTCGCGCGCATGCGCGAGGCGGACATCCCGCCCGGCGTCGAGGAGCTGGCGGACGCACTGTGGCTGGCCCGCTGGCTGCCCGCGCCGGCCGAGCCCCCCGCCGAGCCCTCGTCCGGCCCGCCGAGCTCCGTTCCGCGGCCGGGTGACAGCGACGGGAGCGGCACCTTGCGGGCGCGGCTGCCGTCCATCCGCGGCCAAGTGGGAGGCGAAGCGGAGGGCGAGGCCGAAGAGCCCGACAGCGCACGGCTGTTCGCGCCCGGGGCGGGCGGCGAGGGACGCGGTGCCCGGATGGTGCCCGTGCGGGTGCCCGCCGCACCGGCACTGCCCGAACCCCTCGCGCTGCAACGAGGGTTACGCCCCCTCCAGCGCTACCGTCCGCCCGTACGCTCCGTGCCTCGCACCCTCGACGAGCGGGCCACCGCCCAGCGGGCCGCCGAGTCCGGGCTCGTACTGCCCGTCCTGCGCGCCGAACGGCGCCGCGAGGCACGGCTGCTGCTCCTCATGGACGTCTCCACCTCCACGGTCGTATGGCAGCAGGCACTGGACGAGTTGCGCCAGGTCTGCGAGCGCGCCGGGGCCTTCCGCGAGGTACAGGTGCAGTATCTGCACGAGGCCGCGGACGGGCTGCCGGGCTGCGCCGCCACACCCGAGCGCGCCGGTCCGCTGCACGCCCCCGAACAGCTCACCGACCCCACCGGACGGCGCCTGACGCTCGTCCTCAGCGACTGCGCCGGACCCATGTGGCGCAGCGGCCGGATGCAACGGCTGCTGTCCCGCTGGGCGTCCGTGGCGCCGGTCGCCGTCGTACAGCCGCTGCCGCAGCGCATGTGGCTGCGTACGCATCTGCCCGCCCGGCGCGGGATGCTGCACCGGCGTGAAGGGCCTGCCGGCACGCTGGAGTTCACACCGGAGCGGGGGAGGGCCGAGCGGGGTGCGCTGCCCGTGCCCGTGCTCGCGCTGCGACGGCATTCGGTGGAGGGCTGGGCCCGGCTGATCGCGGGCTCCACCGGCCAGTCCCTGTCCGCCGCCGCGGGCTGGGTCCGCGCCGACCACACGGCCTCCAGCGCGCCGGTGCGGGCCACGGAGGACATCACGGGCGAGGAGCGGGTACGCGCCTTCTGGCGCCCCGCGTCCCAGGAGGCCCGGCGGCTCGCCGTGTACCTGTCCGCGGTGCCGCTGTATCTGCCGGTGATGCAGCTCGTCCAGTACGCGATGCTCGCCGGGACGGGGCCCGACGTGCTCTCCGAGGTGTTGCTGAGCGGGCTGCTCAAACGCCGAGAGGACGCGGACGATCCGCGGGCCGTACGGTACGACTTCCTGCCGGGGGTGGCCGGGGAACTGCGCGCGCGGCTCGCCGTCGACGAGGTCGAGCTGCTGTTCAAGCACTGCTCGGAGTACGTGGAACGGCGGTTCGGACGCAGCGCGCGGAACTTCCCGGCGCTGGCGGGCGCGTTTCTGCGGGGGGCGGTGGAGCCGCCCACGGACGCGGGTCCCTTGTCCGGCCCTGACGAGAGGGAACCGGCGGGCCTGCGGGCGTTCGCCGAGGTGTCGGCGGAGGTGCTGCGGGACCTGGGGCAGCGACTTCCTTCGTCGCCTCTGCCGCCGATGGACTCGGACGAACTGGTCGGCAAGGGCCGGGCCGCGTTCGAGCGGTACGAGCGGGAGGGGCTCACCCGGGAACTCGACGCGGCGGTGGGGTACTTCGAAGAGGCCCTGTCCTTCGCGCGCACGACCAGGGGACGCGACCGGGCGGCGGAGGAGCTGGCCGAGGCGTTGCTGGCGCGGTGGCGGGTGCGGCGGGTCGTCGAGGATCTGCGGGACGCGCTCGCGGCGGCGGAGCGGGCGGGGACGGTTCGGGGGAGCTTGCTGCGGGGGCTCATCTACTCGCAGTACGCCGAACCGAGCGTGACCGAGGGGCTGTCCGAGGAACTGCCCGAGGACGTGCGCCGTCAGGCGCTGGAGCTGGCCGACGCCCGCCATCCTGCCAGGCGCTGGGCCTTCTATGAACTGGTCCGCCGCGCCGACACAGAACTCAGCCGGGTGCTGGACGACACCTCGACTGCCGCGGAGGCCGTGGAGCGCCGCAGGATCGCGGCCGAGAGGCTGCCTGTCATCCGCGATGCCGTGGCCAGGGCAGGCGCCAGCTTGCCCGCGTCGGCCGAGGCCGGCGGGGAGCACGAGTGGTACACCGCGCACCTGGTCCGTGCGATCGAGGCCGCCGGCGTACGGCTGGAGTTCCCGGACCCCGAGAGCGGGCACATGGCACGCGGAGGGCTGCGGCTCGCCCTCGCCAGGTACTACCTGGGGCGCGGCGAGATCGAGAACGCACCGGAAGACGTCGACAAGGACCGGGCCCGGGAACTCGCCGGTGGGGCCACCGACGACTTCATGGCCGCCGTTCGCTCCCCGGACGCCCTGCCGGACGAGGAGCGCTGCCGTGCCTGGCTGGGCGTGGCGTCCGCCATCGAGATCGTCCAGTCGTCACGAGGCGAGGACGGCAGGGGGCGCCCGGCGATCCTGCAGGCCGTGGACCAAGCGCTGCTGATCGCGGGCGACAACACCGACCTGCGGTTCGAATGTCACGTGTGGGCGGCCCGTACGTACTTGCAACGCTATTTCGGGACAGGACGCGGCGTCGACATCAATTGGTCCATCACCGCCTGGGAGGAAGCCGTAGCCCTGCTGGACGAGGACGACACGCGGCGGGCCGGTGTGCTGGTCGAATACGGCACCGCACTGTACGAACGGAGCACAGGGCACCTCAGAAAGCGCGACATGGACGCGGCGGTACGGGCCCTGCGCGCCGCGGTCGACGCGACACCCGAGGGGGATCCCGAACTGCCGGACCGGAGGCTCAAACTGGGCTACGTCTACCGCTTGCGCTACGGGTGGTTCAGCCATGTACTCGCCGACCTCTACGAGGCCGACTGGATACTGGGCGAAGCCGCCCGGGGGGCGGGCACACCGCACGTCGCGATGTATAGCTGGCTCGAACGAGGCCACGTCGCGAAGGAGATCTCGACCCGGACCGGAAACGTCAGCCACCTGCACCGCGCCGCCGAGTATTACCTGAACGCGGCCCAGAGCGCCCAGGACACCGATGACCGGGACGCTGCCCTCGACGCCCGCGAATCCCGAGCCAAGGTCTTCGAACAGCTCAACGCACCCGACCGCGCCCTCACCGAATACCGCGAGGCCCTGCACCTCACCGAAGACCGGACCCGCACCGAAGTCCTCCGCCATCACATCACCCGCCTGGAATCCGAAACGGCCGACGAGTGACCGCCCCTGTGGACGAAAGCGGCATACCCCTGCCCGAGATTCCCCTCCCGGAGCACACGGACCACCCGGTTCTCGCCGCCATCCTCGCCGAACTCCGCAGCCGGGCCGGGGAGACCACCGTCGTCGCCCACTACGAAGACGCCCCATGACGCGAGGCCGCACAGAACACCCCCGCTGGCCGCACGCCGTCCTCGACACGGCGGCCCACCGCCCCACGCCCTTCCGGCAGTTCGTGCTGAAGGTGCACAGCCGCTGCAACCTGAACTGCTCCTACTGCTACATCTACCAAGGAGCGGACGGCAGTTGGCGCGACCGTCCGGCCCGGGTGGCCGAGCCCACCATGCTGCGGACCGCGGAGCGCATCGCCGAGCACGTACGGGAGCATCGACTGACCGGCATCCGGATCGAGCTGCACGGTGGCGAACCCCTCCTCGGCGGCCCCGCTCCCGTCCTCGCGTACGCCCGAACCGTACGGGCAGCGGTGCCCGAGACCTGCCAGGTCACCGCCACCGTGCAGACGAACGGCACCCGGCTCACCGAACCCACCCTCGACCGGCTCGCCGCGGCCGGGATCCGGGTCGGCCTCAGCCTGGACGGCGGCCGGGCCGGGCACAACGCGCGCCGGGTCGACCGCACGGGCCGTCCCGCCTGGCCCGCCGCCCG
>NZ_VBZC01000042.1:0-86386 GCF_005786655.1 Streptomyces montanus | reverse complement strand
TTGGTGTCCCAGAAGTCCGCCCACGACTCCGGCTTCTTACCGCCGAAGGCATCGGTGCGGTACGCGATGCACTGACCGTAAAAGCTGCTGCCCACGGCGTGCTCGGTGATCTGGTTGTCCGGGATCTTCGCGCTCTTCACGCTCTTGACCCGGTCCAGGTCCAGCGCCTCCAGAGCGTCCTGCGCCACGTACTTGTAGTGAGACATCATCGCGTTGTTGATGAGGTCACACTGCGGCCGGCCCTGCTTGATCTGCGCCAGCAGCGGAGCGTCGTCCAGGTTCAGCACCTTGACACTGATGCCGGTCTCCTGCGTGAACGGCGTGTAGATCGCCTTCTGCAGAGCCGCACCGTAAGAGCCGCCGCTGTCACGGACGACCACCGTCTTGCTGCCGGCCTTGGCGCTGCCGGAAGGGGTGCGGCTGGTGCCGGTGCCGCAGCCGCTGAGAGCAGTCGCGGCGGCGACACCTGCCGTGACCCCGCCTATTCCGCGCAGGAACAGTCTGCGGTCGATCCGGGCATCATTCATCGTGTGCCTCCTGGTGCTGCCGGCCTTGGAAGGGGAGTGGCCGGGGAACGTGAGTAAAGAGCTGCTGGGTTGGGGGTCTAGTGGTGGGGTCTAGGGGCGGGGGTCCGCCTCGTCGGATCCGCGGCCCAGGCCGGGGACCGGGAGGGTGTCGGGTCGCGTGGCCGTGTCGGGGTCCCACGGGATGGCCAGGGCGGCCAGTTCGGTGCCGGGGCGGACGGTGAGGCCGTGCATGCCGTAGACGATCCGTCCGCCGGCCGGGGCGTGGACCGTGTGCTCCCGGCCGTCGGCCGGGTCGACGATGCGGCCCAGGACGTCGCCCTCGGCGACTTCGCCGATGATGTCGGCGTCGAAGGAGAACTCCGGGTACCACAGGCCGGTGGCCTCGGATGTGACTCCGGCGGACCAGACCCATGTGCGGATCGGCGTCTGGGCGGAGCCGTCGTGGTCGAGGACGCCCAGGTGGCGCAGTGCCGTGTGGAGGCCGTCGACGCGGCGGAGGGCCGTGGCCTCGTCACGCTGCCCGAGTGAGCCCACCTCGACGAGGACCGCCGAGATGCCCCGGCGGGCGGCTGCCGCGTGGCTGTTGCCGCCCTCGGCCGTCAGCCCGATGATGACGTCCTCGATGCCGAAGGAGCCTGCCAGTTCGGCCGTCGCTTTGTCGAGGTCCGGGTCACCGGTGAGGCGGTAGCCGACGAAGTCCCGCAGGACCTGGTCGATGCCGCCGCAGTGCAGGTCGACGTAGACGTCGGCGCCGTCGACGAGGTGGGCGAAGAGCCAGGCGGCCAGCCGCTCGGTGGGGCCGCCATCCGGGTCGCCGGGGAAGACGCGGTTGATGTTCACGCCGTCGACCGGGGAGACGTTGAGCCGGCCCTGGTACACCGCGGGCGGGTTGGCGACGGGGCAGATGATCACCTGCCCGTGCACCTCGCGGGGGTCCAGCGTGTCAGCCAGTCGTACGACGGCGTCGATGGGCGTGAACTCGCCGCCGTGCACTCCTGCGGTGATGACGACCCGAGGGCCGGGCCGGGAGCCGTTGACCAGGGTCAGAGGAATGTCCGTGGTGAGGGTGCCGAGGTCGGCCCGGACGGTGCCGCGCGCCTTGGTGCCGGGAGCGGCGTGCAGGGCGCCGACGGAGAGGGTGGCGTCGTTCATGGTCATGCCTCCGTACGGCCCAGGGTGGAGATGAAGTCGATGGGCTGGGGCGAGGTGCCGTCCAGCGCGAGGTCGGCGGCGATGTTGCCGAAAGCGGGCGAGAGCTTGAAGCCATGGCCGGAGAAGCCGGCGAGCAGGATCACGTTCTCGGCGCCGGGCAGGGGGCCGACCAGGGGGCGGCTGCTCTCGGTGTAGCCCTCCATGTAGACGGACAGCCGGGTCGGGTCCGGGTGCAGGCCGGGCATGTAACGCCCGATCAAGTCGGAGAAGACCTCCAGCTCTTCCGGCCGCACCGTCCGGTCCAGCTGGTTCGGGTCGCCCGCGGGCTGGTGCAGGGCGCGGGACAGGCCGAGCTTGACGGAGATGCCGTCCGGGGAGGGCAGGCCGTAGCAGTGGGTGGGCGCGGTCCGGATGAACGCCGGGCGCTCCTCACCGAACCAGGCCTCGGGAGTGGTGGGAACGTACCAGGCGCTGACGAGGCGGCGGACGTCCACCTCCCACGGCAGGTCGGGCAGCAGGTCGTTGACCCAGGGGCCGGGGGTGACGACGGCGGTGTCGAAACGCTCGCTGCCGGAGTCGGTGCGGATCTCGACGCCGCCCGCGACGGGGACGATCTCGCGGACCGTGCTGTAGCGGCGGATCACGGCACCCAGCTGCTCGGCGCGGCGGGCGGCGGTCTGGATGGTCAGCTCCGGGCGGATGAAACCGGCGCGGCGGTCGAGCACGGCCGCGTCGCCGTCCTCGATGCGGTACTGCGGGAAGCGCTTCGCGAGAAGCTCGGCATCGAGCACCTCGTGGTCGAGGTCGTGCTCCGCGATGGACTGCAGGACGGTGGCCATCTGGTGGTGATCGGTCGGCCCCATCAGCAGGCACCCGGTCAGACGGCGCAGCTCGCGGCCGGTCTCCTCCTGGAGCTGCTCCCACAGGGCGTCGGCGTGCTTGAGCAGCGGGACGTAGCGGGAGTCCTCGAAGTGGGCGCTGCGGAAGATCCGGGTCTCACCGCCGGCGGCACTGCGGTCGTGGCCGGGGGCGTACCGGTCGTAGCCGACGACCTCGGCGCCGCGGGCCGCCAGCCGCCAGGCGGCCTGGCTGCCCATCGTTCCGACGCCGACGACGGCGACGCGCTTCCTGGCAGCTGACACAGGACTTTCCTTTCGTATCGCCGAGGCGCATGCTGAGCCCCCGACGTGAGGCTGTTCGATTCGAGGTTGTTCAGACGGGGGCCGGGCCCTTCGTCAGGCCGACAGCTCGCAACCGTCGTGTCTCGGAGTTCCGGCTCATGTCTCCGGGATCTCTCCCAGTGGGCCGTGCCGCATTGTGGAACGCTGTGCTAGAATCTGGCACAGACAATGACAGCGGCTCGGAGGCGAGTCAAGAGGGTGTCCAGCAGAAATTCCGAGGATTAACAGGGGGAAACCGGATGGAAATGAAGAGCGTCACCAGGTCGCTGCGGGTTCTGGAGGCGGTCGCCCAACATCAGCCGGTCACCGTCGGGGAGTTGACGAAGATCTTCGGACTGCCGAAGTCCACCGTGCAGCGCACCCTGGTCACGCTGGCCGAGGCGGGCTGGCTGCGAGCCAACCGCAAAGACACCACCCGCTGGGAGATCGGCGCCCGGGTGCTGGCCGTACGGCCCGCCGCCCTGCAGGGGTCCAGCCTGTTCGCCGCCGCCCGCGAGCCCATGATCCGCCTCCGGGACGCGGTGAACGAGACCATCCACCTCTCCGTACCCGACGCCCTGCAGTGCATGGTCGTGGTGGACCGCGTCGACTGCGACCACGCCGTACGGACCTTCCACACCATCGGCGACACTTCTCCACTGCACGCCACCGCCGTCGGGCGCGCCATCCTCGCCCACCTCCCGAAGCAGGACGTCGAGGAACTCATCGCGCAGGGGCTGGAGCGGTTCAGCGACACGACCCCCGCCACCTCCGACGAGCTGCGCGCCGAGCTGGACCGCATCCGCACCGACGGGTACGCGATCAACACCAACCAGTACCGCCCAGGCGTCTGCGCTCTCGCCGCGCCCGTACTCGACGAGGGCGGAACACCGCTGGCCGCAGTGGCCATCTCGATGCCCGACTCCCGGTACGACGCGGACCGGGTGCCCGAGTGGGGCCGCCTCGTCGCCGACAGGGCCGCGGAGATCACCGGGCGCCTGGTGGGCGCCTGAACGGAAGGCGGTGGCCCGAGAGCACCGCGCCGACAGGGCCGGCTCGCACGCACCGACGTGGGAGCCGGCCCTCGGTGCATCTCGGGGCCGCCACGCACACTCGACACCCGCCCCACCACCGGCCCCATCAGCCCGCATGCCAGATTGTGGAACACCATGCTAGAATCCGGCACGATCATGCCCACGACGGCTCCAGAAGGGAGTCAAGAAGTGAGCACGACGAAGCCACACGACTGACGGGGGCACCGGAAGTGGAAATGAAGAGCGTCACCAGGTCGCTGCGCATCCTGGAGGCGGTCGCCCAGCACCAGCCCGTGACCGTGGGAGAGCTGACGAAGCTGTTCGGCCTGCCCAAATCGACCGTGCAGCGGACCCTGGTCACGCTCAACGAGGCAGGCTGGCTGCGGGCGAACCGCAAGGACACCACCCGCTGGGAGATCGGCACCCGCATCCTCGCCGTACGGCCCGCCGCCCTGCAGGGCTCCAGCCTGTTCGCCGCCGCGCGCGAGCCCATGATCCGGCTCCGCGACGCGCTGAACGAGACCATCCACCTCTCCGTACCCGACGCCCTGCAGTGCATGGTCGTGGTGGACCGCGTCGACTGCGACCACGCCGTACGGACTTACCACGCCATCGGCGACACCTCGCCCCTGCACGCCACGGCCACCGGACACGCGGTCCTCGCCCATCTGCCGAAGTCCGAGGTCGACGAGTTCGCGGCGGGCACGCTCGAGGGTTACGGCGCTCAGACCATCACCGACCCGGTGGAGCTGCGCGCGGAGCTCCAGCGCGTCAGAGACCGTGGATACGCCGTCAACCACAACCAGTACCTCCAGGGTGTCTGTGCCATCGCGGCACCTGTCCTGGACGGTGACGGCGTGCCGCTTGCCGCGCTGGCCGTCTCCCTGCCCGACTCCCGCTTCGAGCCCGGCCGGCTCACCGAGCTGGGCCAACTGGTGACCGACACTGCGGCGGAAATCACCGCCCGACACCTGCGCTGAGGGCGACGGCCCCGGACCGGAGACAGCCGCGTATCAGGAGACAGCCGCATATCACTGGGGAACGACAGCGGGCCGGCCCGAACCGCGTTCCCCTGCGCCCCACGACGCCCCGCGCCCCCTCTGACTGGTGCGGGCCCCGCAGCGGCGGCTCCTGTCCGGCCACCCTGCGTGCAGAACGCCCCGTGCCCAACCCCATGTCCGCAAGCGGCCGTCCGGCTGGGCGAATGCGGGCCGCCTCCGCGCCCGGCCGGAGGACAGGCCGGCCGGGCACGGGTGGCCCCACGGTGCGCGATGGGACGTATGTCAGGGCGCGACCGCCGCCGTCATCGCACGGGCACCGCGACGTACTGGTACTCCAGGAACTCGTCGATCCCGACCCTGCCGCCCTCGCGGCCCAGCCCGGACTGCTTGACGCCGCCGAAGGGGGCGGCCGGGTTGGAGACGAGGCCGGTGTTGAGGCCGACCATGCCGACCTCCAGACGCTCGCTGACCCGCAGGGCGCGGTCCAGGCCCTCGGTGAAGACGTAGCCGACGAGGCCCCAGGGGGTGTCGTTGGCCCGGCGGATCACCTCGTCCTCGTCGTCGAAGGTGAGGATCGCCGCGACCGGGCCGAAGATCTCCGTGTCCATCAGGCGGCTGTCGGAGGCGACGTCCGTGAGCACGGTCGGCGGGTAGAAACAACCCGGCCCCTCGGGCGTACGGCCGCCTACGAGCACCCGGGCGCCGCGCTCCACCGCGTCGGCCACCAGTTCCTCGACCTTGGCCCGTCCGACCCTGTCGATCAGCGGGCCCACGTCGACGCCGTTCCGGGTGCCGGGGCCCACGACCAGCGCGCCCATGCGCTCGGCCAGGCGCCGCCCGAACTCCTCCACCACGGAGCTGTGGACGAAGAAGCGGTTGGCGGCGGTGCAGGCCTCACCCATGTTGCGCATCTTGGCGACCATCGCGCCGTCGACCGCCTTGTCCAGGTCGGCGTCCTCCAAGACGATGAACGGCGCGTTCCCGCCCAGCTCCATCGAGGTCCGCACGACCGCCTCCGCGCTCTGGGCGAGCAGCAGGCGTCCGACGTTGGTGGAGCCGGTGAAGGAGAGCTTGCGAATCCGCCCGCCGCGCAGGAGCGGTTCGCACACCTGCCCCGCACGGGAGGTGGTGACGACATTGAGCACGCCGTCCGGCAGCCCGGCCTCCTTGAGGATCGCGGCCAGAGCCAGGCTGGACAGAGGGGTCTGCGGGGCCGGCTTGAGGATCATCGTGCAGCCGGCGGCGATCGCCGGGCCGATCTTGCGGGTGCCCATGGCCAACGGGAAGTTCCACGGGGTGATCAGCAGACAGGGGCCGACCGGGCGGCGGGAGAGCAGCATGCGGTTGCGGCCGTCGGGCAGGACGCCGTGGCCGCCCTCGATACGCACGGCCTCCTCGGAGAACCAGCGGAAGAACTCGGCCGCGTACGCCACCTCTCCCCTGGCCTCGGCCAGGGGCTTGCCCATCTCGGCCGTCATCAGGTGGGCCAGCTCATCGGTGCGCTCGACGATGATCTCGTACGCCCGGCGCAGGATCTCGCTACGGACCCGCGGCGCCGTACGGGCCCACTCCTCCTGCGCCTGGACGGCCGCCTCCTCGGCGCGCTGGGCGTCCTTGGCGCCCGCGTCGGCGACGTGGCAGAGGATCTCACCGGTCGCGGGGTCGTCCACGGGCATGGTGGCGCCGTCCGCGGCGTCCACCCAGGCACCGCCGATGAACAACTGTGTGGGTGTGTCGGTCATGAGGATTCTCCTGGTTGATCGGCGGGGTCGAGCAGCTCCGCGAGGTGCAGGGCGCGGATGCCCCGGTCACCGGCGAGGTGGTCGATCTGGGTGGCGCAGCTGAAACCGTCGGCCACGACGACCGTCGGCATGTCCTGGTCGATGTCGTCGAGGCGTGGCTTCAGAGCCAGGTCGGCGACGGCCATCGAGGTGTCGTAGTGCTGCGCCTCGAAGCCGAAGTTCCCGGCGAGTCCGCAGCAGCCCTCGGCCTCGTCGACCTTCCGTACGCCGAGGCGGCCGAGCAGGTCGCGAGGGTGGCGGCCCTTGAAGGTCGCGTACTCGTGGCAGTGGGTCTGCAGGACGACCTGGTCCGGCAGCTCCGGCGGGGTCCAGTCCGGCGCGGCCAGGTCGGTCAGGGCCCCGGTGAGGGTGTGGACGCGGTCCGCGACGCGCTGGGCGGCGGCGGTGCCGAGCAGTTCGGGCACGTCACGCTTGAGGGCGGCGGCGCAGCTGGGTTCGGCCACGATGATGGGCCGGTCGTCGCCATGGTCCAGGTGGGCGACCGTACGGGCCATGATGCGGCGGGCGGTGGACAGCTGCCCGGTGCTGACCCAGGTCAGACCGCAGCACAGGCCGTCCTCCGCCGTGCAGGGGATGCCGGCGTCGGCGAGCACGCGGCTCGCGGCGCCCGCCACCTCGGGGCGGAAGGCGCGGGTGAAGCTGTCGACGAAGAGCAGGGCCTTCGCCGGTTCGCCGGTCCTCGCCCTGCGCAGGGCCTGGCGAAGCGCGTGCCGGGAGGCGAAGGCCGGGATCCGGCGCTTCGTGGTCACGCCGCCGAGCCGGGCAAGCAGCTTGCCGACCGGTCCGCGCAGCAGCGCGTTGATCGGCCGGGCGGCGAATCCGGCCAGGGCCGAGGTCAGCGGCAGCCAGCCCAGCGAGTAGTGGGAGCGGGGGCGGATCCTGCCTTTGTAGTGCTGGTGCAGGAACTCCGCCTTGTACGTGGCCATGTCGACGCCGACCGGGCAGTCGCTGGAGCACGCCTTGCAGGACAGGCACAGGTCGAGGGCGTCGCGCACCTCCGTCGAGCGCCAGCCGTCCTGGACGAAGTCGCCCCGCACCATCTCCTGAAGCAGCCGGGCCCGGCCCCGGGTGGAGTCGTTCTCCTCTCCGGTGGCCCGGTAGCTGGGACACATCACGCCGCCCGCGTCGCTGCGGCAGCGGCCGACGCCGACGCAGCGGCGTACCGCACCCGCGAAGCCGTCCTCGTCGTGTGGGAAGGAGAAGAGGGTCTCGACGGGCAGCACGTCGGAGGGCGTGTGCAGCGCGAGGTCGGCGTCGAGTCGGGCCGGGGCCACGATGACGCCGGGGTTGAGCAGCCCTTCGGGGTCGAAGATCTCCTTGAAGGCGGCGAACGTCTGGATCATCCGGTGGCTGTACATGATCTCCAGCAGCTCACCGCGAGCCCGCCCGTCCCCGTGCTCGCCCGACAGCGAGCCGCCGTGCGAGACCACGAGCGCGGCCGCCTCGCCGAGGAAGCGGCGGGTCGCGGCCCGGCCGGCATCCGTGGCGAGGTCGAAGTCGATGCGCACATGGACACAGCCCGCACCGAAGTGGCCGTACAGCACCCCGGTCAGGCCGTGGGAGGCCAGCAGCTTGCGGAAGTCCCGCAGGTAGGCGGCCAGGTTCTCGGGCGCGACCGCCGCGTCCTCCCAGCCCGGCCACGACTCCCCGCCGTCCACCAGACGGGCGGCGAGCCCGGCCCCGTCCTCGCGGACCCGCCACAGCGAACGCCGCTGGGCAGGGCTCTGAACGACCCGTCCGCCGGTCATCCGGCCCTGGGCCTTGAGCACGTCGAGCAGTTCGGCGGCACGGGCGTCGACATCCGCCTGGTCGTCACCGTCGAGTTCGACGTACAGCCAGGCCCGCCCCTCGGGCAGTCCGGTCACGGAGTCCGGGCCGCGGCGGGCGCGCATGGTGGCGACGATGGCCTCGTCCATGCCCTCCACGGCGGTGGGGTTCCAGCGCAGGATCTCGGGGACGTCCTCGGCGGCGTCGACGACGTCGTCGTAGCCGAGCGTCAGCAGCGTGGAAGCCTGTGCGGTCGCCACCAGGCGGACCGTCGCGGCGGTGACGACCGCACAGGAGCCTTCGGTGCCCACCAGAGCGCGGGCCATGTCGAAGCCGTGTTCGGGCAGCAGGTGGTGCAGTTGGTAGCCGGAGACCTGACGGGGAACGCGGCCCAGCTCGGTGCGGATCGGCGCCAGGTTGGCGTCGATCAGACGTCGGACGTCCGCTCTGAGGCGGGCGACACGCCGGACCGCGTCCGTGTCGTTCGGGTCGGCCGCGCGCAGGCCCTCGCCGTCGGCGACGGCTCGCACGCCGTCGGCCGTCACGATCTCCAGCGCCTCGATGTGCGTACTGGTACGCCCGTGCCGCACGGACCGGTTTCCGCAGGCGTCGTTGCCGATCATGCCGCCGAGGGTGCAGCGGCTGTGCGAGGAAGGGTCGGGGCCGAAGGTGAGCCCGTGCAGGGCGGTCGCGCCGCGCAACGCGTCCAGGATCACCCCGGCCTCGACACGCGCGGTGCGCGCCACCGGGTCGATGTCCAGGATCCGGTTCATGTACCGGGAGAAGTCCAGGACCACACCCGGTCCCACCGCGTTGCCGGCCATGCTGGTGCCGCCGCCACGCGCGGTGATGGGAACGCCTGCCTCCCGGCAGGCCCGCAGCACCGCGCTCACGTCGTCGGCGGTACGGGGGAACACCACGGCCCTCGGCGGGACCCGGTAGTTGGAGGCGTCGTAGGCGTAGGGACCGGTGGAGCCCGGGCCGGTCTCCACCCGCAGGCCGGGAGCGGTCTCGGCGAGCCGCGCGACCAGCGGCTCCAGGGCCGTGGTGGTGTCCGTCATCGCCCTGCCGCTCCCGATGTGCCGGCCTCCACCGCGGTCGCCCACGCCTGGAGGCCCTCGTCCACCGCCGTCTCGTCGATGACGAGTGCCGGGATCATGCGTACGACCTGGTTCCAGGCGCCGCACAGCAGCAGGAGCAGTCCCTCGTCGACGGCGGCTCGCTGCACGCGGGCGGCGGTCTCGGGGTCGGGGCTGCCGTCCTCGGTGACGAACTCAGTGGCCAGCATCAGCCCGAGGCCCCGCACGTCGCCGATGGCCGGTGTCCGGTCGGCCACCGCCTCCAGGCCGTGACGCAGCCGCTTGCCCATCGCGTCGGCGTTCTCGACGAGCTTCTCGTCGCGTACGACGTCGAGGGTGGCGCAGGCCGCCGCGCAGGCCACGGCATTGGCTCCGTACGTACCGCCCTGCGATCCCGGCCACGCCTTGGCCATCAGCTCCTCGGACGCGGCGATCCCGGAGAGCGGGAAACCGCTGGCCAGCCCCTTGGCGGTGATGAGGATGTCCGGGGTGACGCCGAAGTGGTCGTGGCCCCAGAACCGGCCGGTGCGGCCCACGCCGGTCTGCACCTCGTCGAGGATCAGCAGGAAGCCGTGGCGGTCCGCCCGCTCGCGCAGGCCTTCCAGGAAGGCGCGGTTCGCGGGTACGTATCCGCCCTCGCCGAGCACCGGCTCGACGATGATCGCGGCCGTGTCGGCGGGCGAGGAGATCGTCTGGAGCGTGTAGTCGAGCTCCTTCAGGGCGAAGCGGGTGGCGGTGTCCTCGTCCCAGCCGTAGCGGAAGGCCGACGGGAAGGGGGTGACGACCACGCCGCTCATCAGTGGGGAGAAGCCCGACCGGAAGCGGGTGCCGGAGGTGGTCATGGAGGCGGCGGCCACCGTGCGGCCGTGGAACCCGCCGTGGCAGACCAGCACGTTGGGGCGGCCCGTGGCCTGGCGGGCGAGCCGCAACGCCGCCTCCACGGCCTCGCTGCCGGAGTTCATGAAGAACAGGCTGTCCAGTCCGGACGGCAGCACTTCGCCCAGCTTCTCGACGAGGCGCCGCAAAGGCTGGTGCATGACGGTCGTGTACTGGCCGTGCACCAGCGTGCCCACCTGCTCCTGGGCTGCCGCCACGACCTTGGGGTGACAGTGCCCGGTGCTGGTGACGCCGATACCGGCGGTGAAGTCGAGATAGCGGCGGCCGTCCTCGCCGTACAGGTGGACGCCCTCGCCCCGGGCCGCCACCACGGGCGTGGCCTGGCGAAGGTGCGGCGACAGTGCGGTCATGTTCGTCTCCCGACGCTGTAGTGGTCCTCATGTACGTGATCTGCGTGTACGCGGTCTGCTCCGTCTTCCCGAGCATCTCCCCGGCCACGTACGGCGACACCGCATGATGTGTCCAGCGAGGACACGGCCTTCGGACGTTGTGTCAACCGCGCGGGGCGATGACGCGTGATCCCGCACCGCGGGAGCCGCCGTAAGACCGCTCTTGCGCAGGTCAGCGACCCTTGTCACAGTGTCCGGGCACGCAAGGAGGGCAGCCGTGAGCGAGAACCACCGAGCCGTGTCCGCGGAAACGGACGCAGACACGGGCGATGGCGCGGGCGCGGGCGCGCGGGACACCACCGGGATCGGCCTGGCCGGCCAACCGCTCACCGTGGCCGACGTCCTGGTCCTTCCCGTGCTGGCCGCGGGACAGCCACAGGTCGTCACCGGCGAAAGCCGCCTCGACCGGCCGGTCCGCTGGGTCCACATCACCGAGCTGACGGATCCCGCCTCCTTCCTCAAGGGCGGCGAACTCGTCCTGACCACCGGCATGCCCCTGCCCGAGGACGCGACGGGCGTGCGCCGCTACGTGGACGAACTCGCCGACATCGGGGCGGCAGCGCTCGTCATCGAACTCGTCCGGCGCTACCACCGCCCGCCCGACGCCCTGGTCCGAGCCTGCCGCACCCGCGGACTGCCGCTCGTCACCCTGCACAAGGACGTCAACTTCCTGGAGGTCACCCAGGTCGTCCACACCCTCATCCTCGGCAACCAGACGGACGCGATGCGCCGGACCCAGCGGATCCACGAGGCGTTCACCGCGCTGACGCTGCGCGGCGCGGGGCCCGAGGAAGTGGTGCGGGCGGCGGCGGAGATGAGCGGCCACACGGTCGTACTGGAGAACCTGGTGCATCAGGCGCTGATCTGCGAACCCTCCGGCAACACCGTGGAGAACGCCCTCACCGGCTGGGAACAGCGCTCCCGGGCCACCCCGCCCTGCGACCACACGGACGTGCGCGGCCCCGAGAGCTGGCTCGTGGCACCCGTGGAATACCAGGGCGAACGGTGGGGCCGCGTGGCCATGCTCCCCGCCCCACCCGGCACATCGGGTTCCGCGGCCGCCGGCGATGTCGGGGATCTCGGGGCTCCCGTGACCTTCGGGCCCGAGGACGTCACCGTGCTGGAGAGAACGGCGATGGCCCTGACCATCGCCCGCCTCATCCACGCCACATCATGGGAACGCAGCGCACACCGAAGCGCTCTGCGGGACCTCGCCGAGCAGCGCCACCGCTCCCCCGAGGACGCCCGCGCCCGCGCCGCAGCGCTGGGCCTGCCCACCGAGGACAGCCGCTTCCTCGCCGTCCTCGTCACGCTGCCGGCGGAAACGGAAGACGACGCGGCGGAGCCGGAGACGCTCCTGTCCCGGGAACTCCGGACGGCAGCGGTTCCCGCGCTCGTCGGCGCGCTGGCACCCGGCCGCCTCGGCATCCTGCTCGCCCTGCGCCCCGCCCAGCCCTGGCGGCCGCCGGTGGAACGGCTGAGTCGCACCGCACTGGACCTCGCCCCGCGAGCCGTCGTGAGCGTCGGATCCGACGTCACCGACCTCTCCGACGCGGCCCGTTCCTTCCGCGAAGCGGCCCGCGTGGCCGAGGCGACCCTGCCCGGCCAGCCGCTCCCCGAGGGCAGGTCCTTCCACGAACTGTCCGACATCGGCCTGCGCCGACTCCTGTACGCGCTCCGCGAGGACATCCGGATCCAGGACTACGCCGAACGGCAACTCGGCCGGCTCATCGACCACGACGCCCGCCACGGCACCGATCTCTTGACGACCCTGCGCCACTATCTGGACGCGGCCGGCAACAAGACCATCGCCGCACGCCGCGGCGGCCTGTCCCGCGAGACCGTCTACCAGCGCCTGCGAGCCATCGAGCGCCTGCTCGAGTGCGACCTCGAATCCGGCGAACAATGCACCGAACTGCACGTGGCTCTCACGGCCCTTGACGTCCTGCGAGGCCACTGAAAAAAGGAGGAAACCGCACGAAGCCGTCGCGTCAGCCGCGCGTCAGCGACCGTGCCCGACCTCTGCTCCGATCAGTACGAAGGCCACGGTGACCGGACGGTCGCTGCGATTGCGCCAGCCGTGCCGGGTGCCGTTCTGGATCACGACGTCTCCCGCCGAGAGCGGCGTGCACCGGCCGTCGTCGAGTTCGAGGACGACCTCCCCCTGGAGCACGATGCAGTAGTCGACGGTCGGCGTGGTGTGCATGCCGTCGGGCCCGATGAGCTCCGCGATACCGGGC
Organism: Streptomyces montanus; assembly: GCF_005786655.1. NCBI lineage: Bacteria > Bacillati > Actinomycetota > Actinomycetes > Kitasatosporales > Streptomycetaceae > Streptomyces > Streptomyces montanus. Next base: position 73,338 of record NZ_VBZC01000042.1, on the reverse strand, counting down.
GAATCGGCTCGTTGCTCGCGGTCGAAGGCCACGGGGTCGAACGCGGGGTCGGCCATCGCGGTGTCCGGCGTCATGGTGAGGACGATGAAGCGTGTGCCGCCGGGCCCCGGGAGGAGACTGGTGATCTTCGGTGTGGGGTCCTCCCCGGTCCGGCTGACCGGTTCGCCGGGTTCGGTGGCCCAGGGCACCGAGGACACCCAGCCGGGCAGACTGGTGAACTCTCTGGTGCGGGGAGCGGGGCCGTCGCTGACGACGACCGATCTTCCGTTCTCGTCATGACCGGTGACGACTCTGCGCATGTGCGGCTCCTCTCGGTCGGGTTCGGACGGGATCCTCAGCTGTTGAGGGCGGTGCACCAGGCGTCCAGTACGTCCTCCACGGTGGGGGCGAAGGCGCGAAGCAGGGCCGACGCCACGGTGCGTACGAACAACTTGTGCCGGTCGTCGGTGAGGTACTCCACCGGCGACTTGCCGTCCACGCGTGCGAGCAGCAGCGCCGGCAGCAGAGACGCCGCCCGCGCCTGAAGCGCCGCCCGCGGCTCCCAGTCGACGCGCCGGAAGTACGCCTCGGCCAGCACCCGGGCGCACCCCAGGAGTTCGGCGCGACGCCCGCGCACGACCAGGCTCTTGAGGAGCAGATGGTTGACGCAGAAGGCCAGGTCGAAGGCCGGGTCTCCGTACCATGCGCATTCGGCGTCCAGCAGCACCGGCTGAGCGGGCCCGACGAGGATGTTCTTGGGGCTGACGTCGCCATGCACCAGGGCCAGGTGCGTGGCGGCCGTGCGGTCGGCGAGGTCCTGGAGAACGTCGCGCAGTCCGGGGTGCGCGGCGGCGGTGGCCAGCAGGTACGGCTCGATGCGCAGCGCGTTGAAGTTGTCGTCGGTGGCGAATTCCGCCGCGAGTGCGGTGTCTCCGGCACTCGCCGTGTGCAGACTGCCGAGCACTTCTCCGACGGCCGCCGCGGTCGCCAGGTCCACCTCTCCGTCGAGCAGCTGCGCCTTCCACACCGGATACCGCTCGGGGGGCAGGTACGCCATCGCGAAGAGGCCGGCCCCGGCGTCGTGGGCCAGCAGTTCCGGGACGCTGTCCGGCCGGTGTCCGGCCGCGAACCGCATCCACGCCCACTCGTAGGCGTTGCGCGACACCGGCGCCTGCCAGTCGGCGGCGACCCGCAGTCTGGCCAGTGCCCGCTTCACGCACAGGGAGCGCCCGGGCAGGTCCACCCGCCACAGATCGGAGGAGACGCCGCCGGCCAGCGGCGTCCAGCGCGCGGCTTCGTCCGGCGCGGCAAGCTTGTTGGCCAGCAGGAAATCGGTCAGCGCGGGCTCGGGTGCGGACGCGGAGGCCATGACAGGCCCGGAGGCCGGCGCCGGCGCGGAGGCCGGTACGGGCACGGAGGCCGGCGCCGGCGCAGACGCCGGTACGGGCACGGAGTTCGAGGTCATCGCCGTTCCCCCGGCCCACCAGCGGCAGCGGCGCCGCGGGGACTGTTGCGAGCGTGGTCCGGTGCCTCGCCCCTCAGCACCCGGACGACCTCCTCGGCGGCGCGGCGACGCAACTCCGTGACCGACGCGTCGGAGGAGAACGCCACATGCGGGGTGAGGATCGCGCCCGGCTGGGCGAGCAGTTCGGCGGGGACGTGCGGCTCGGTTTCCAGTACGTCGAAGGCGGCTCCGCCCAGGTGCCCGCTGTCCAGCGCCTTGACGACCGCGTCGGTGTCCACCAGGCCTCCCCTGCTGACATTGACCAGCAGACCGCCCGGCGGCATCAGTGCCAACTGCTCCGCGCCGACGACATGGTGCGTGTCCCGCGTCAGCGGCACATGGAGGATCACCACGTCGCTGCGGCGCAGCAGCTCGTCCAGTCCCACCATCTCCACGCCCGGAACGTCCTGGGGCGGGTGCGGGTCGTGTGCCAGGATCCGGCAGCCGAAGGCGCCCAGCTTGCGGACCGTGGCGCGCCCGATCCGTCCGTATCCGACGACGCCACAGGTCAGCGTCGACAGTCGGCGCAGTCGGGCCCCCGCGGGGTCCCAGCGGCCCGCGCGGACCTCCCGGTCGCACACGGCCAGCCCGCGCGTCCAGGCCAGCACCATGCCCACGGCGTGGTCCGAGACCTCCTCGACGCAGTAGTCCGGCACGTTGGTGACCCAGACGCCGCGCTCCGTGGCGGTGTCCATGGCGATGTTGTCGAGTCCGACACCGAGCCTGGCCACGATCCGCAGCTCGGGCGACGCCGCGACCGCGGCGGCGGAGACGGGCGCCCAGCAGGTGAGGATCCCCGCGGGACGGTGCTCGGCGACCAGGCCCTCGATGACCTCGGCGGAGGCGGGCTCGGCGGGGCCGGTCACGAGAGTGAGGCCCGCTTCCTCGATGACCGATCGCTCGACGGTGTCGTCGGGCCAGGCGTAGTCGGTGAGCAGCACGGTGACCGTGCTCGGTGGTCTCATAACAGGTCGTCCTCGCAGAATCGTGCGGCCCGCGGCGGACGTACAGGCATCTCGCCGGGTCACATCCGGTCAGCAGGATTGATCACCCACCACGGCGCGTCGGGCCACCGGGTGTGCCCGGTCGGTGCCGTCGGCCGCCGTGGTTGGGGTGGAGAGGGTCGCTGGGCTTGCGTCGGGTGTCCCTGGCCCTCGTCGACTCGTGGTCGGAACGGAGAGCGCCACAGTACGCCCCTGGTACTGATCACAAGATGCCGGGCGCGTCGGAATAGTTGTCACAGCCACGTGATGTGCTAACGATAGCACTCGAAGCTCTCGGCACGTCAAGAGCCGGACGCCCGCCATCTCTCACCTGCGCCACCATCGCGGTCGCCGCAGGGATCCGACCGCAAAGAAAACGCGGCTGCCAAAGAAATCCGCTTCCCGCATCTTGACGCGCCCCGTACTTCCCTCCATGGTTTCTGCGAGCCCATGACCGTGTGGCCGATAAGTGTCCACACAGGGTCCGGCTGCCGAAGACGCCACAGCCACGGACGTCCCCCGACGGCGAATACGGCTGGAATTCACGCGCGGCGTTCGGCCGCGCGCCTGCCCACCGCCCCCAGTCATTCGGCGACATCATCGCGATCGCCGACTCGAGTCCGTGTTCAGCTCACCGTTTCTCTCCATCGCCCGTACGGCGTTGGATCTGCCGCGCCCTGCCGTGGCCCTTTCCTCTGGGAGCCGTTCCATGAATCACGCAGCGCAAGTCGAGACGCCCGCCGTGCCCACCCGGGACACGGCGGAAAGCAGCCGGCCCTCCCTTTCCCGCCCCATGGTCGGAGTGGGATTCCTGTTGCTGCTTCTGTCCTACATGGTCAATGCGATGGACCGTCAGGTTTTCCCTCCCCTCCTGCCGAACATCCGTGAGGAGTACGGGTTCTCCCTGGAGCAGAGCGGGCTGCTGGCCACGAACTTCACCCTCGGCATGGCCATCGCGGGCCTCCCGGCGGGCTACCTCCTGGACCGCTTCCGCCGCAAGACCGTGCTGCTGGTCAGCATCGTGATCTACTCCCTCGGCACGATGGCCACTCCGCTGGCGACCGGTCTCGCCGACATGACGGCGTACCGGGTCGTCTCGGGCTTCGGGGAGGGCATGCAGTCCGCCGCCATCTTCGCGGCGGTCGGCGCCTTCTTCGCGCACCGGCGCGGTCTCGCCTTCGGCATCATCGGCCTGGGCTACTCCGTCGGCGTGTTCATCGCCCCGCTGATCGGTGTCCAGCTCATGAGCATGCACGGCACCTGGCACTCGCCCTTCTACCTGTTCGGCACAGCCGGGCTGCTGATCGCCGCCGCCTCCCTGTTCCTGGTGAAAGCCGGCCTGACCGAGACTTCCGTCGACACGGTCGTCTCGACCAAGACCTACGAGTACATGCCGGTCTCCCCCTACAACCGCAACACCGTCGCGCTGGCCGTCCACGCGGTCGTCAGCGGTGTGGCCATCTACGGGTTCCTCGGGCTGTACCCGACGTTCCTCATCAGCTCCCTGCACTACAGCTCGGATCAGGCCGCACTGGCGATGAGCGTCCTCGGCTTCGGCGGCATGATGGGGATCTTCGGCGGCTGGCTCGGCGACCACATGAACCAGCGCAACCTGCTGATCGTGAGCCTGCTGTCCTGCTCCGCCATCGGCCTGGCCATCTACCAGACGCAGGCCGGGATCGGTCCGCAGTGCGTACTCGCCTTCCTCATGGGCGCCTTCGGCCTGGGTCTCCTCTACCCGAACACCAACAGCGCGATCCAGCGGGCCGTGCGCCCCGAGCAGATCGGACGCGCCTCCGGTCTCTTCGTCACCAGCTACTACGGGACGGCGGCGTTCTCCGGTCTGCTCTTCGCCGCCCTGGTCGACTCCTTCGGCTGGAGCCAGGCGGGACTGCTGCAGGTCACGCTGCTCCCCCTGGTCGGCGTCCTCGCGCTGACCTTCGTCCGCACCTCGCAGTTCAACAACGCCGCGGTCCACTAGGGCCTCTCCGACCCTGATCCGCCGGGGGCCCTGGCGGCCCCGGAGACCGAGCCGGCCCCGGCGGATCCGACCCGTCCGCCGGGACCGGCTCTCGCGCAACGAGCGGCGCCGAGCGGTGCCGAGCGGTGACACACCACTGGCCTTGCCGAACCGCTGACGGGTTCGGCAAGGCCGTTGGTGTCTCTGCGATGGCGTGTCTTCGGCGGCGTGTTCAGCGACCTTCGGCCACGACGGGGTTGCGCAGGACTCCGATGCCCTCGATCTCGACCTCGACCTCGTCCCCGGGCCGGATCGGCCCGACGCCGGCAGGGGTGCCCGTCATGATCGCGTCGCCCGGCAGAAGCGTGAGATGCCGGCTGAGATAACTGACGATGCCAGGGACGGCGAGCAGCAGATCGGCGGTGCTCGCCGACTGCATGACGGTTCCGTTCACCCGCGTGGTCAGCGAGAGCCGGGACGAGTCGAGGTCCGTGGCGATGACCGGCCCCATGGGGGCGAACGTATCCTGCCCCTTTCCGATCAACAGCGCCCCGAATTTGCTTTCCTTGCGCTGGATAATGCGATCGCTGACGTCATTTCCGCACGTATAGCCAAGGATGTATTCAAAGGCTTCGGAGGGCTTCACATGGCGGGCCTCCTTTCCGATGACGACGACCAACTCGCCTTCGAAGTGGATGAGTTCACCGTCGGCCGGATAGACGATGGCATCGCCCGGCCCGGCCATCGCCGTGCTCGGCTTCATGAAGACCACAGGGACTTCCGGAACGTCACGATCGGTCTCGTCGATGTGCGACGCGTAGTTGTAGGCGAACCCGAAGATCCTGGGCCGCTCCAACGGCGGCAGAATCCGCGCGTCGCCCACCGCGTCGATATCGCCCGTGGGGCGTATCCCGGTGAAGGGATCACCCTCGAACCGCGCAATCCTCGCGTCACCGACTTCGAGTTCTCCGTAGTGACATACACCGCCGATGGAATATCTGACGATCCGCACGGACACCTCCGCACTCAGGCAGCCGCAGGCGACTGCACGGCTCAACCATGCAATGCTAACGTTAGCACGGTGGGTGCGATCAGCCCTCCGTTCCCCACCGCCCGTCACGGAGCGCGACGCGAATGCTATCGTTGGCACACGGACGGTAACGGACCGGATCAGCCACTCGAGGGGGCCCACTTCGTGATCACTACCAGGGACATCGCCGAACGCCTCGGGATCTCCGTCTCGACGGTCGGCCGGGCACTCGCCGACGACTCCCGGATCAGCGAGGAAACCAAGTTCCGGGTCCGCCAGGCCGCTGCCGAGATGGGGTACGTCGCCAATCGCGCGGCACGGATGATGCGCGGAGCGTCGAGCAACGTGGTCGCGCTGGTGATCCCGGACATCCGCAACAGCTTCTACTCGACCATCGCGCACGAGCTGTCCAAGAACATGGAGGCTCAGGGCTACCAGCTCATGCTCTCGGAGACCGACGACGACAGGATGGTGGAACTCCGCCATCTGCGAGAGCTGTCCGCGAACCGCGTGGCCGGCATCATCATCGTGCCCACGGCGCGCCCGCACAGCGACTCCGTCAAGCTCCTGCGCGCGGTGCCGCATCTGCAACTGCTGCGTCGGCACCCCTCACTTGGATCCCAGTGGTTCGGCGTGAACGACCACGAGGCGCTGCGACAGGCCACGGCCCACCTGGTGGCGCAGGGACACACCCGTATCGCCTACGTGGGCGGCCCCGTCGAACTGCCCACGGGCGCGGAGCGTCTGCGGGGCTTCCGCAGCGCCCTGCAAGAGGGGGGCCTGCCCGACGACGCCGGACGGGCGGAGCTGGGGCCGCCGGCCTCCTTGGCGCACGGCCGTGAGACCGTGCGTCGGCTCCTGGAGGATCCGCAGGCGCCCACCGCGCTCGTACTCGGATCGATCCAACTCACCCTGGGCGTCCTGGAGGAGCTGTCCCAGCAGGGCGTGAAGGTGCCCGAGGAACTGTCCGTGGTCGGGTTCGGAGACGAGCCGGGGTTCTCCTGGTGGGGCCCTGGACTCACCACGGTCGGCCTGCCCATCGAGGAGATGGCCACGGGGTGCGCGCTGTGGCTGATGCGCCGGCTCACCACGAAGCCGAGCAACGACGGCCCGTACACCTCCGTCTCCCCCGGATCGCTGGTCGTGCGCGGCAGCACGGCACCGCCCGGCGGCCGTCAGGCCTGAGCGGTGGGCCGTCCCGCGGGGGGCGCCGAGACATCGCGTCATCCCCTGACCACCGTCAGTCCTTCCGGCGCCACCGCGCTCGTGGTGCCGTCCGCGGCGACCGTGATCTCGAGCGGGTGTCCGGCGACCTGGAGTCCCGTCACCGTGAACGGGCCGTACTCGTGCGCGAAGGTGGGGGCGACCGTGACGGTGCCGCCGGGTACGTCCGACTCGAGGCCTAGGGCGGATCGAAGCACGAGGACCGACGCGGCCGCAGACCACGCCTGCGGCCGACAGGAAGCGGGGTAGGGCGCGGGCTGCGCGCCCACTGTGCTGCCATGGCCCGCGAACAGTTCGGGCAGGCGGGCGTCGAAGCCGGCGGAGGCGGTGAGCAGGCCCGCCGCCAGCGGGGCCGCCGCCAGGGGGAAACCAGCCCGGACCAGGCCGTGGACGGCGATCGCCGTGTCGTGGGGCCAGATCGAACCGGTGTGGTAGCCGTACGGGTTGAAGCCCGCCGACTCACTGCTCAGGGTGCGCAGCCCGTGGCCTGAGTCGAGGTCTGCGGCGGTGAGGCGGGCCGCCAGCAGGGCGCTCTCCTCACGGTTCAGCATCCCCGTGCCGAGGAGGTGGCCGAAGCCGGAGGTCACCGAGTCCACCGGCCGCCCGTCGCGATCCAGGGCGACCGCCGGGTAGGGGCCTCCTGCGTCCTCCACCCAGAACCGTTTCCGGAAGCGGTCGGCCAGCCGTTCGGCCCATTCCTCCCACGCGTCGGCTCCGGGGCGGCCGAAGGCCCGTAGCAGTGCCGCCCCGCCCCGCGCCGCCTCGTAGGCGTACGCCTGCACCTCACACAGCGCGATCGGTGGGGCGGCGAGGCGGCCGTCGCGGTGGCGGATGGCGTCGTCGGAGTCCTTCCAGCCCTGGTTGGACAGGCCCCGGCCGGTCTGATCGATGTACCTGAGGAGGCCGTCGCCGCCCGCTTCGGCGTGGTCTCGCATCCATGAAAGCGCCGACTCGGCGTGCGGCAGCAGTTGTTCGACCTCCTCGGCGGGCAGGCCCCAGCGCCATGCGTCGTGCAGCAGGGTGATCCACAGGGGGGTGGCGTCCACTGTCCCGTAGTAGACCGGCGGCAGCACGAGCGCGTCGGTGACCAGCGCCGTGCCGGTGAATTCGTGGGTGGTGCGCCGTACTTCGTGCAGCATCTTGCCCGGTTGCTCCTCGGTGGCCGGGTCGGCGATCCTCCCCTGGCGTCGGGCGAGCGTGCGCAGGGTGCCCGCGGCCAGGTCCGTGCCCAGCGGCAGCAGCATGCGGGCGGCCCAGATAGCGTCGCGGCCGAAGAGAGTCAGGTACCAGGGGGCGCCGGCAGCCAGGAACTGGTCGGCACGTGCTGCCGCGTTGCCGTCGGAGAGCGGGTCCGTCAGGCGCAGCCGGTCCAGGTCCGCGACCGACTGTGCCAGCCACCGGTCGAACCGCCGGTCCGCACTGCGCAGTACGGGAGTACGCCAGGGCACCCGGTCCGCGGGCGCGGCCGGGAACGGGTCGCCGTCGTCGTGCGCGGCCGTGCCGGACAGGAGCGCGCTCCACGACTGGCCGGGTGCCAGTTCGATCTCGTACGACAGCCGCCCGGCTGCCGGGTCCAGCTCATCCGGCGCCGGGGTGCTGAGCAGGCGAACCGCGAACCCGCCGCGAGACCAGACCAGCGCGCCCGCGTCCTCCTCCGCCTCGGCCGGTACGTCGTCCAGGACGTGGCCGGACTTCACCCGCTCCATCGGCGCGAGGTCGGTGGACGCTCGCACCGTGAGCCGGAAGCGGACGTGCAGCGTGCCGTGGTTACTGAACTCGAAGAGCTCCTCCAGACGGCCGGAGACGACGGTACGACGCCGGCACAGGGCGACCACCGGATCCGCCGTCACCTCGCCCAGCCCTCGAAGGACCGCCCGGAAGCCTGCCTGATCGGCACCCTCCGGCCCGCCCGAGAGCGGCGCGAGGGCACTTCCCTCGACGGCCACCGTCAGCCGGGACAGCGCCCTGACGTCACCGTGGTAGAAGCCGTCCGCACCACCGTCAAGCTGCCCATCCGGGTGTGAGACCACGAAGCTCGGTGCGCACAGCGAGATGACGGCGTCGTGCACAAAGGGCTGCAGGCTCTGCGCGACTGGACCGGGGGCTGCGACTGGGGCGTCGAAGGCCTGGGACTTGGTGGTGTGGTCCAAAAGAGGGGAGCCTCTCGTGTTGGTATGGGATCGTCCAAGGTCACTGGCACCCTGGTGAATTGAGGGGCCGTCATGCCTGGCGCGAGCCGCTATGCCCTGAGCCAGGCCGCCTGGTCGGGTTCCAGCAGACCGTCCTCGACAGGGCCGCCGGCCAGCAGGATCGACGTGTGGTCGGGCAGCCGGTACGCCTCATTCGAGAGGTTGACCACGCACACGAAGCCGGGTTCGCGGCGGAAGGCGAGGACTCCTGCCGGGGCGTCGATCCAGGTCATGGTGCCGTCGCCGAGGGCGGGGTTGTCACGGCGTAGACGGAGGGCGGTGCGGTACAGCTCCAACATCGATGTCTCGTCGCCGGACTGTGCCTCCACAGTGCGTTCGTTCCAGTTCGCGGGCTGCGGCAGCCAGGGTGCGGCAGAGGCATCCGCGGGACTGAAGCCGAAGGGTGCGGTCTGCCCGGACCAAGGCAGGGGGACGCGGCAGCCGTCGCGGCCTCGGTCGGTGTGGCCGGAGCGTTCCCAGATGGGGTCCTGGAGGACGTTCTCGGGGAGGTCCTCGACTTCGGGCAGGCCGAGTTCCTCGCCCTGGTAGACGTAGGCGCCGCCGGGGAGGGCGAGCATCAACAGGGCTGCGGCGCGGGCGCGGCGGGTGCCGAGTTCCAGATCGAAGGGGCCTTCGGGCTGGTAGCGCTCGTTGGACACCCATCGTTTGACGGTCTTGCGGGCGTAGCGGCTGGTGTGGCGCATGACGTCGTGGTTGGACAGTACCCAGGTGGCCGGCGCGCCGACCGCGCCGAGCATGGAGAGCGAGTTGTCGATGACCGTTCGCAGGTCCTTGGGGTCCCAAGTGGACATGAGGAAGTCGAAGTTGAACGCGGTGTGCAGGCCGTCCCGGCGGACGTAGGCGGCGAGCCGCTCGGGGGTGTCCGCCCACGCTTCGGCGACGAAGCACCGGTCACCGGGGAACTCGTCGGCCACCTTGCGCCAGGCTCGGAAGATGTCGTGGACCTCGTCGCGGTCCCAGTGCGGGTGGTCCACGTGCTGCCACGGCTGCCCGCCGTCCGAGTCCCGGCGGGGCGGCAGGTCGGGGAGCTCCGGGTGCTTGACCAGTCCGTGGGCGACGTCGATGCGGAAGCCGTCCACGCCACGGCTGAACCAGAAGCGCAGGATCGACTCGAACTCCGCGCGCACCTCGGGGTGTTCCCAGTTGAGGTCCGGCTGCTCGGGGGCGAACAGGTGGAGGTACCACTCACCGTCGGGCAGCCGGGTCCAGGCGGGTCCGCCGAAGGCGGAGACCCAGTCGTTGGGAGGTTCGGCGCCGTCGGGGCCGCGCCCGGGTCGGAAGACATAGCGTTCGCGTTCCGGGCTGCCGGGGCCGGCGGCCAGTGCCGCCTGGAACCAGGCGTGCTGGTCGGAGGTGTGGTTGGGCACGATGTCGGGGATGACACGGAGCCCGTGCCGGTGGGCTTCCTCGATGAGCTGCTCGGCCTCGGCCACGGTTCCGAACAGTGGGTCGATGGCACGGAAGTCGGCGACGTCGTAACCGTGGTCCGCCATCGGCGACTTGTACCAGGGGTTGATCCAAATGGCGTCGATACCAAGCGCCTTGAGGTACGCCAGGCGGGATCGGATGCCCGCGATGTCGCCGACGCCGTCGCCGTTGCCGTCGGCGAAGCTGCGGATGTAGACCTGGTAGATGACGGCGCTGCGCCACCACGGTGCTGCGGTGGGGGACATGTGGGTGGGGTACTCCTTGCAGGTTGGGGGGAGGGCGGCGGGGCGCCCGGGTCTACTTCGCCGCGCCGGCGGTGAGTCCGGCGACGATGCGGCGCTGGAAGAGCAGCACCATGACCACCAGCGGGATCGTGACGAGGACGCCTGCGGCCATCTGGCTGCCGAACGGGGTCTCGTACGTCGTGGCGCCGGTGAACTTCGAGATGGCGACCGGTGCGGTCTGCATGGCGGGCTTGTTGGTCATCGACAGGGCGATGAGGAACTCGTTCCAGGCCGCGATGAAGGTGATGATCGCCGTGGTGAAGATGCCCGGCGCCGCGAGCGGGATGATGACCTTGCGGAACGCCTGGCCGCGGGTGCAGCCGTCGACCATGGCGGCGTGCTCCAGTTCGTCCGGCATCTGCCGGAAGAACGTGGTCAGGTTCCACACCGCCAGCGGCAGTGCGAAGGACATGCTCGGCACGATCATGGCCTGGTAGGTATTGATCCAGGAGATGTCCGTGAACAGCTTCAGCAGCGGGACCACGATCGACACCACCGGGAACATCGAGGTCGCGATGATGAGGGTCAGGATCAGCCGCTTGAACCGGAACTCCAGCCGGGCCATGGCATAAGCGGTGAACGTGGCCAGCAGCAGCGCCAGGACGGTGGTGATGCCGGCCACGGTCAGGCTGTTGAGCAGCGCGCGCCCGAACCCCTGCGCCGGGTCGAACACCGCACGGTAGTTCTCGAACGACACCGAAGAGGGCAACAACGAGGTGTCGAAGATGTCCGAGGTGCGGCGCAGGCTGGAGACCAGCATCCAGTAGAACGGGGCCAGGCAGTAGGCGACCACCGCGAAGACACCCGCGTACAGCAGGCCGTTGCGCCACTTCGCTGTGAGGGTCATGCCGTCACCTCCCTACGGCGCGGTGCCGGGATCCGCAGCCGCCTGCCCTTCCGTTTACGTGTGTCCGCGCCGACGTCACCGATCAGGTCGGCGCCGAGCAGCCGTACGAAGGCCAGCGCGATGAGGAAGACGTAGAGAAAGAGGAGCACCGAGTAAGCGGAGGCCGGTCCGAAGCGGACGTTGGACGCCTCGTTCTGCGCGAGCATCGACAGGGTCTCCACCGAGTGCTTCTGCGCGCCGATGAGGATGTAGGGCAGGTCGAACATCCGCAGCGCGTCCATGCAGCGGAACAGCATCGCCACCAGCAGCGCGGGCTTCACCAGGGGCAGGGTGATGTGCCAGAACTGGCGCGGTGCGCTCGCTCCGTCGATGCGGGCCGCCTCGTAGACCTCCTTCGGGATCACCTGCAGTCCGGCCAGGACCAGCAGCCCGATGAAGGGAGCGGTCTTCCACACCTCGGCGACGATGACCGCGACTTTGGCGTGGAAGCCCTCGGTGGTCCACAGGACTTGGTGGCCGATGAGGGCGTTGGCGATGCCGTCGCTGTTGAAGATCCACCGCCACAGCAGGCCGGAGATGGCCGTGGGCACCGCCCAGGGCACCAGGATCCCGGCCCGGACCAGGCCGCGGCCCCGGAACGCCTTGTGCATGATCAGGGCCATCGCCACGCCGATCAGTGTCTCGAGGGCGACCGTGACGACCGTGAAGAAGGTGGTGTTCCAGAAGGCGTTCCAGAACCGTTCTCCGGCCTGGCCGAGGATGTCGGCGTAGTTGCGCAGCCCGACGAACGGTTCGGTGGCGCTGATGAAGCCGGTCTTCGGGTCCAGGCCCTTGGTCCCGTACAGCGACTCGTTCAACGCCATGAGGGTCGGGTAGAGCACGACGATCGTCAGCACCAGCAGCGTCGGGGACACCAGCAGTGCCGCCATCCGGCCCGAGCCCGCGGTCGCGCGGACCTGCTTTCGCGTGCGTCGGCGGTTCAACGGCCCGGAGCTGCTGCCGACGGCGGGGTGAACGGCCGTTCCGGCTGGGGTCTTGGTGTCGGCCATGGCCCCGCTCCTCACTGCGCCGCGGACTTCTGCAGCAGGTCCTTCTGCAGGTCCTTCAGCGCCTGCGCACTGCTCTTGCTGCCGTTCAGGGCGGCGTACGCCTCCTGCTGGATCGCCGCGGTCACGTCGCCGTACTGCACCACCCGCGGGCGCGGCACCGCGCGCAGGATGGACTCCTTGAGTACCGGCAGGTACGGGTACCGCTTGACCAGCGCCTGGTCGTCGTACAGGGCGGCGTACGGCGGGGCGAGAGCGGCCTCCTTGAGGAAGTAGTTCGCGCTCTCCTCGCTGGTGTAGAACTTCATGAAGTCCACAGCCGTGGCCTTGTTCTTGGCGAAGGACGACAGGGCCAGATTGTGGCCGCCCAGGCTGGAGGAGCCGGGCCCGTTCAGTCCGGGCAGCGGCGCGACCGCGTACTTCCCCGCTATCTCACTCTTGCCGGCCAGGGAGTACACGTACGGCCAGTTGCGCAGGAAGACCAGCTTGCCGGACTGGAACGCCTGGCGGCTGTCCTCCTCCTGGTAGGTGATGCCCTCCTTGGGGATCGTCCCGTCCTTGACGGAGTCGACGAGGAAGTCCAGGCCCTTCTTCGCCTCTGCCGTGTCGACGTCCGGCTTGCCGTTCGCGTCGGTGACGGTGCCGCCCGCGGAGTTCACGGCCTCGGAGAAGTTCACCGTCAGGCCCTCGTACTTCTGGAACTGCCCGGCGTAGCACGACATGCCCTTGGCCTCGGGCAGCTTCTTCACCTTGGCGCAGGCGGACTTCATCTCCGCCCAGGTGGCCGGGGGTTGGGTGATGCCGGCCTTCTTCAGCAGGTCGGTGCGGTAGTACAGCATTCCGCCGTCCGAAGTAGACGGGGCCGCGTACAGGCCGTCGCGGTACTTCGCCGTCTCCACCACCGGCTTCAGCATCTTGTCCAGCGGGAACTGCTTCTCGGGCAGCTGGTCGATCCACCGGTGGGCGGCGAACTCCGAGGTCCACACGACGTCGAGGTAGAGCACCGTGTAGGCGTCGGACTTCGTCTCCGCGTTCTGGATCATCTGCTGGCGCTGCGCGTCCGCGTCCGTCGGCAGTTGGATGAAGGTGACCTTCTCCTTGGGGTGCAGCTTGTTCCAGCGGTCGAGCAACGGCTGGAGGGTGCCAGTGGTGTCCTTGCCGGCCACGAACGTGATCGGGCCGCGGCCCTCGAACGACGTCGCCCCGGTCTGCCCGGAACCGTCGTCGCCGGACGAGCCGCAGGCGGAGAGGAGGAGCCCGGCGGCAGCAAACACGGCCGAACACTGAAACGCTCTGGTGATCCTGGTCTTCACTGTCTCTCCTGGTTGTGCGGAACCGAAGTCACGGCTGGCCCCCTGTGAGGGAGTCGCTGCCGGGATGACTCTGGGATGGTCCGTTGTGAGACCGCGTTGCCACTGCGCGTTATAGATCAACACCACAGGTCAAAGCATTGAGGATCGACTCGAACAGGATTGCTTCGACTCCGATGAGACAACGCTTGCAAAGTAGGGGTGCGTTTTCCGGAAGTCAATGCGTTACGTCGCGGTAATGGAGTGCGACGCGAGGATGAACGCGCAGCTTATCCAGGCTTTTGCGCCTATATGTCTGCCGTGATAGCGATGTCATCGGGGACTGCAAGCGCAGTGTTGTCTGTGCTACCTTCCGCTCATGCCACCAGCTCAGCGGCACCCCACGATGGCTGACGTAGCCGAACGGGCAGGGGTCTCCACTTCCACCGTCTCGCGCACCCTGCGCGGCCTGTCCACCGTTTCGCCGGAGGTTCGCGCCCGCGTCGAGGAGGCCGCACGGGAGTTGAACTTCGCCGTGTCGCGGCAGGCTGCAAGCCTTGTCACGGGCAGGACCGGCACCATGGCAGTGCTCGTGCCCACTCTCAACTCATGGTTCATGGGAGCCGCCCTGTCCAGCCTGGCCCCGCTGCTGCGGGCGGCGGGCATGGAACTGAACGTCTACGTGATCGCCGACCTGGCTGAGCGCACCTCGTTCTTCGAGCGCCTCCCGGCCCGGCGCAACGCCGACGCGCTGCTGGTGTTCTGCTTCGACCTCACCGACGAGGAGACCACGCGCCTGGACAACCTCGGCATGCCGGTCATCTACGTCAGCCAGCACGTCGAGGGCCGCCCCAGCGTCTACGTCGACGATGTCGTCGGCGCCCGCCGGGCCACCCGCCACCTGATCAACCTCGGACATCGTCGGATCGCCTTCGCGCACACCGCCAACGTCCGTGGTTTCAGCTTCAGTTCTCGTGAGCGCCTCCTCGGCTACCAGCAGGCGCTCACCGAGGCGGGCATCCCGCTGGACGACGACCTGGTCGTCGCCACGCCGCCTCGCGACAAGCGCGGCACCACGCAGGCGGTGGGAAACCTGCTGAGCCTGCGCGAACCGCCCACAGCGATCTTCGCCGAGCAGGACGAACTGGCCGCCTCCGTCATCTCGACCCTGCGCACCGTACAGATCGAGGTGCCCGAACGGATCTCCGTCCTCGGTTTCGACGACCAGTTGATGGCTGAGTGGCTCGACCTGTCCACTGTGGCCCAGTCCCCCTCGGACATGGGCCGCGCCGCCGCCGAACTGGCCCTGGAACTCATCAACGACTCCGAGGCGGACCGCAGCCGGCACATCGTCCTGCCCACGCACCTGATCCCACGAGGGACCACAGCCCCGCCGCCCGCCCCTCAGGGCGAACGCGAGGCCAACGGCCCTGCTCAAGGCCGAAGCGTCTGAATCACCCGGGGGACCCACGCCCTCCTGTGCTGTCCGTCCGTCCAGGAAGCGCGTGGATCCGCCGGAGTCCCTGCCGGAGGCCATGGCAGTGTGCGAACGATAGCACCCAACCGCGACCCAGCCAACGATCGAGAACGAACCGGACACTGCGGCAATCGGAGTGCCACCAGCCTCTTGACAGGTGATCCCCAGCCTCCGCAGCATTGCGCTATCGTTAGCATTCCAAAGCCGCGGCAGGCGAGGAACCCTCGCCACCGCCCTTCGTCTCCACCGCCGCGACATCGTGACGAGCCGTGACGCGTACGCCATCGGGTGACGCGTGGCCGCCATCTGCCGCGTGGCACCTGCCGGCCGCGGCTGCCCGCGACCGACAGGTGCCACGCGGCAGGTTCACACGCACACGCTCGTGGGCCGCGGGGCCGGAGACGACCGGCCGCAGCCCTACTCGCGGGAGGGACGCGGACACACTGGCGCGGGACGCGCCCTGAGGCCACGGACATCACCGTGATCGTTCAGATTCCGAAAGGTTGCACCGACATGACAGACGCGCGGATCGCCAAGCTCTACGGCCGCAGGGTGTGGGACTCACGCGGTCGGCCGACCGTAGAGGTCGAGGCGCACCTCGCGGACGGTGCCGTCGGGCGGGCGATCGCACCGGCCGGGGCCTCCACCGGCCAGGGCGAGGCGCTCGACCTGCGTGACGGCGGCAGCCGCTTCGGGGGGCTCGACGTGCATCGCGCGGTGAGCTCGGTCAACACCGAGATCGCGCCCGCGCTCAAGGAACAGGACGCGGCCGACCAGGAGTTCATCGACCGGCTGCTGGTGAACCTGGACGGAACCAGCGACCGGAGCCGTCTCGGCGGCAACGCGATCGTGGCGACGTCCATGGCCGTGCTGCACGCCGCCGCGGCTTCGGCCGACAAGCCGCTGTGGCTTCATCTGTCGGGCGGCCGGCCCGTGCGGATCCCCCTGCCGGAGATCCAGATCTTCGGCGGCGGGGCCCATGCCGACCGCCGCGTCGACGTGCAGGACTTCATGGTCGTCTGCCCCGCGGCAGGCAGCTTCTCCGAGGCCCTGGACTGGACCGCGGAGATCTACCGGGCCGCCGGCAGCCTGATGCGCAAGGCGGGCAAGACCGGCGGCGTGGCCGACGAAGGGGGCTTCTGGCCGGCGTTCGACTCCAACGAGGAGGCACTGGAGACGCTGACCCTGGCCATCGAGAACGCGGGCTTCGCGCCCTCGGCGCAGGTCGGCATCTCCCTGGACATCGCGGCCTCGCAGTTCGGCAGCGCCGGGAAGTACCGGCTGGCCCTCGACGACCGAGCCCTGGACACCGATGCGTTGATCGAGATGCTCGGGCGCTGGATCGAGACGTATCCGATCCTGTCCATCGAGGACCCCCTCGGCGAGGACGATTCCGAGGGCATGATCGAGTTCACCCGGCGGTACGGAGACCGCTGTCAGGTGATCGGCGACGACTTCCTGGTGACGAACGCGACGCGCGTTCAGGCGGCGGCGGCCGACGGAGCGACCAACGCCGTGCTCATCAAACCGAACCAGGCCGGAACGGTCACCGAGGCGCTGGCCGCCCTCCGGGCCGGACAGGAAGCCGGTTTCGGAACGATCGTCTCGGCTCGCTCCGGCGAGTCCGAGGACGTCACCATCGCCCATCTGAGCGTCGGCTGGGACGCCGGGCAGCTCAAGGTGGGATCGTTCACCCGCTCCGAGCGCATGGCGAAGTGGAACGAGGTTCTTCGCATCGAAGAGGCGCTCGGGAATTCCGCGGAATTCAGCGGATGGTCGGCATTCACGTTCGCCGGTGCCACGACCTCCGCCGACGCGTCGACATATGACCTCAGTGCCGTGATACGACGCACCTCGTAAAACGGCCCCCAGGATTACAGTCATCGAAATCCAGAGCCGATCGGAGCACGGAGACCGACATGCTGCCCCCCGTAAATCTGCGCCCGAGTTTCAACATCACCCGATCCAGCCATGTGCGTCTCACCGTGGCCGACCTGGCCGAGAGCAAGAACTTCTACGTGAACGCACTGGGGCTCGTCGTCAGCGATGAGGACGAGCGCACCTGCTACCTCCGCGGCCTGGCCGAGGCCTGCCACCACAGCCTCGTCCTGGAGCTGGACGAGGAGGGCGCGGGCCGGAGCAAGAGGATCGGGTTCCGGGTCTTCTTCGACGAGGACCTCGACATCGCGTACGAGTGGTTCCGTGAGCGGGGACTGCCCGCCGAGTGGGTCGACCTCCCGTACCAGGGCCGCACCCTGCACGTCAGCGACCCGATCGGCACGCCGCTCGAACTGTGCGCCACCATGGAGACCCGGCCGCGGCTGCACATCAACTTCGAGCGGTACAAGGGTGCCCACGCGCAACGGCTGGACCACTACCAGATCTTCGCGCCCGACACCTACGAACTGTGCGCGTTCTACAGCGAGCTCGGCTTCCGCAACTCGGAGTACCTGGAGCGCGGCGACAAGCTGCTGGGCGCGTTCATGTACCGCAAGGGCACCTGCCTCGACCTCGCGATCATCGAGAACACCGGGCCCGCCCTGCACCACTTCGCCTACACCGTCTCCGAGAGCCGTGACATCTTCACCGCCTGCGACTGGGCGGGCATCCTCGGCTACGGCGACGGCGTGGAACGGGGCCCGGGGCGTCACGGCCCGGGCGGGATGCTCTTCGCCTACCTCCGCGACCCCGACGGCCACCGGGTGGAGGTCTTCAACAGCCACTACCAGACGATCGACACCGAGGTCGAACCCGTGCGCTGGGACGCGGCATCGCTGAGCACCAACGCACGCTGGGGCCTCCCGGCCCTGGAGAAGTGGTACTTCGAGGCGTCGCCCTTCGTCGGCGCGCAGCAGATCCCGCCGGCCGAGCAGCCGAATCCCATGTCGCTCGAGCGGTTCCTGCTCGAGCAGCCCATTCCCTGACCCTTCGCATTGTCCGTCCCCCAAGGAGACGCCATGGCACGAGTGCCCTACCTTCACCGCGAGGACTCCGACGAGTCACTGAAGCCCCTGTACGACCGGCTGGAGGCCGAGCGCAAGGTACCGACGGCGAACATCTTCCTCGCCCTCACCAACGCGCCCACGCAGCTGGACGCCTTTCTGACCTACGCCAACTCGCTGCGGGCCGCCGACCTCAGCCCGAAGCTGCGTGAACTGGCCATCCTGACCGTGGGTCACGCGACCCGGTCCGCGTACGAGGTCGCGCACCACCAGTCGCACGGCCTCAAGGCCGGGCTCACCGAGCAACAGCTCGCGGCGGTGGCCGACTTCGAGTCGTCCGACCTGTTCGACGCGACGGAGAAGGCGGTGATGCGCCTGGCCAAGGAATCCACGCTCAAGGTCGACGTCTCCGAGGAGACGTGGCGTGCCGCCGCCGAACACCTCTCGGACCAGCAGATGGTCGAACTGTCGTTGTCCATCGCCTGGTACAACTCCGGAGTCCGCATCATGGGTCTGCTGGACATCGACCTCGAGGACAATTACCCGAATCCCTTTCCGAATTCGTAGGGCTCGACGCCGAAAGGCCCACGAGGTCCTGGGAGATGACTGCCGAGCCGCCGGTCCGCTGCCTCGGTCGCCTAATTAATACCTTCGTCCCCGGTCGCCTGGGACGGAGCAGTTTCGAGGAGTATTTCAATGGCGAAAATGCTCGCCGCACGACTGCACGCGCTGGGTGAGCCGATGTCGGTGGACACGATCGACGTGCCCACCCCGCGGCCGACCGACGTGCTCGTGCGGGTCAAGGCGTGCGGGATCGTGCCGAACATGGCCAACGTGATCAACAACTGGCCCACGTGGTACCCGTACCAGCCGCTGCCCAGGCTGCCCGCGATCTTCGGCCTGGACCCCGCGGGCGTGGTCGAGGCGGTCGGCGAAGCGGTACTCAACACCAAGCCCGGCGACAGGGTGTATGTGAGCCCTCTGCGATCCTGCGGCAGCTGTCAGGTGTGCCGCGGCGGCGAACTCAGCCGGTGCCGCTACTTCACCCTGAACGGCTACTTCAGCACCTCCCGCGACGGCCAGCGGATCTTCGACCTCTACCCCTACGGCGGCTTCGCGGAGTACATGACCGCGCCGCAGCACGCGATCGTCGACATCCCGGACAACATGACGTTCGAGCAGGCCGGAAAGCTCGGCTACATCGGCACGTCCTACGGAGCCCTCAAACACGCCGCGGCCGGCCCCGGCCAGGTCGCGCTGATCGACGGGATCACCGGCACGCTCGGTGTCGCCTCGACCCTGCTCGCGCTGGCCTCGGGTGTCTCCAAGGTCCTCGGAACCGGCCGCAACGAGGACCTCCTCAAGCGCGTCAAGGAACTGGACCCGGACCGGATCGAGGTCATGCGGCTGGGCGATGGCTCCTCGGGAGAGTGGGCGAAATCCCGCACCTCCGGCGAGGGCGTGGACTTCGTGATCAGCGCCCTGGGCGCCAAGGCACCGGTGGAGACGATGCTGGACTCCATGCAGGGCGTCCGCCGCGGCGGCAAGGTGATCAACGTCGGCGGTGTGGGCGACCGGCTGCCCGTGGACGTCAAGTGGCTCATGGACGAGCAGGTCCAGCTGATCGGCTCCAACTGGTTCAGCACCGCGCAGGGCCAGGAAATCGCCGGCATGGTGGCCACCGGTGCCCTGGACCTGTCCTACCTGATCACCAAGTCCTTCCCGCTGTCCAAGGTCAACGAAGCGATCTCGGGACGCGCCACGGACCACGACGGCGGATTCAGCAACTACGTCGTCATCCCCTGACGCCCTCCGGGCCGGTGCGAGGACCGGTTCAAGGACCGGTGGCGGCCGCACTCCCGACCCGGCCCGCGGCTCACCCCGCGGCGATCCTGTTCTGCCCTGACGTCGCCGCGGGGTGTTCTTTTCCCCATCGGCCGTGTTCAGGGCCGGTGCTATCGTCAGCACACGTTTGGCAGGACGGAGGAGCCGGTGGAACTGCGCTGGCTGGAATCGTTCGTCGTCGTCGCGGAAGAACTGCACTTCGCGAGGGCGTCGGACCGTCTGCATCTGGCCCCGTCCGCGCTCAGCGCACAGATCAGGGCCCTGGAGTCGCACCTGGGCGTACGACTGATCGACCGCGGACGGCGCACGCGCCCAGCGCTGACCAGCGCCGGGCAGCTGTTTCTCGAGGAGGCGCAGCGCACTCTCGCACAGGCCGCCCGCGCCGAGGCCGTGGGACGGCGGGCGGGCCGCGGGGAGCTGGGGCACGCCGAGATCGCCTACGTGGCCTCGGCCGCCTTCTCCGGCGTACTCACCGATGTCCTCACCCGCTGCGCGGCTCCCGGCACCCAACTGACGGTGCAGGTGCGCGAGTTGGAGACACCTGCCCAGCTCGAGGCGCTGGCCTGCTCAGACATCGACGTCGGCTTCCTGCGCTGGAGGCCGGAGTACCCGCCGGGAATCACAGCCGACTGTCTGCTCACGGAAGAGGTCGTCGTGGCGCTGCCGGCCGGCGCGCCGCTGGCGGCGCACGAGGCCGTTCCGGCGGCGGAGTTGTGCCATGAGCGTTTCGTGGCCCCGCACTTCGACGAGGAGTACGGCTGCCGCGACCAGATCCTCGAAGTAGCGGACCAGGGGGGTTTCAGCCCGCAGTGCGCTCCCCCGGTACGGGACTTCATCGCCGCTCTCACGCTGGTGGGCGGCGGTCTCGCCGTGGCCCTGGTGCCGGATTCCCTGCGCCGCGTACGGATACCGGGGGTCACCTACCGTCCACTGGCGGACGTACGGCTGACCACCCGGCTGGTCGGCGCCTACCGCAAGGGCGAGACCTCGCCCGCGGTCCGCGGCGTGATCCGCCGCCTGCGGGAAGCGGCGGCCGCGACAGCTGTCGCCGAGTGACGCCGGGCCTCAGCCGGGCCTCAGCCGGGCCTCAGCCGCGCCCTCAACGGGGCATCATCCGGGCCTCAGTTGCCCTCGTAGGTGCGGGATTCGGGGGTGTCGCGGAAGACCTCCGCCGTGTGCTCGCCCAGGCCGGGCGGCGCCGAGTGGTACCGCGCGGGGGACGCGCTCAGTGCGATGGGGTGGGCGACCTGCCGGGACACCGTCGCGGGCGCCGGTCCGCCCGCCGCGGCGGGGACGGTGACGACGCCGGGCAGCCCGAGCCGCTCGGCGAAGGCGAAGGCCTCGTCGAGCGTGTTGACCGGGCCCGCGGGCACCCCGACGGCAAGCAGTGCGGCGGACCAGTGGTCGGCTCCGGCGGTGGCCAGCCGTTCGGCCAGCACCTTCCGCAGCTCCTCGCGGTGGGCCACCCGGTCGGGGTTGGTGCGGAACCGGTCGTCGTCCGCGAGACCCGGGCAGCCGAGGACGGCGGCCAGCGACGCGAACTGCCCGTCGTTTCCCACCGCGAGGGCAAGCGGACGGTCCGCGGTGGGAAAGGTCTCGTACGGGGCGATGCTGGGATGGGCGTTGCCCAAACGTCCGGGTACGACGCCCGCGACGGCGTAGCCGGACGCCTGGTTGACCATGGCCGACAGCAGCGAGCCGAGCAGGCTGACCTCGACGCGCTGTCCCTGACCGGTCGCGTCCCGGTGCCGCAGGGCCGCCATGATGCCCAGCGACGCGTGCAGACCGGTGATCACATCGACGAGGGCCACTCCTGCCTTCACCGGTTCGCCGTCGGGCTGTCCCGTCACGCTCATCAGCCCGCCGACGGCCTGGACCAGGAGGTCGTAGCCGGGGATCGCGGCTCCGCCGTCGGCCCCGAAGCCGCTGATGGAGCAGTAGACGAGGTGGGGGTGACCGGCCTTCAGGTCGTCGTAGCCCAGCCCGAGCCGCTCCATCGTGCCGGGCCGGAAGTTCTCCACGAGTACGTCGGACTCGGCGATGAGAGCCCGGGCCTGTGCGCGTCCGGTCTCGCTCGCCAGATCCAGAGCGACGGAGCGCTTGTTCCGGTTGACGCCCAGGAAGTAGGTGGACGTGCCGTTCTCGTCGGCCGGCGGACGCCACTGCCGGGTCTCGTCGCCCGTTCCGGGGCGTTCGACCTTCACCACATCGGCGCCGAGGTCGGCGAGGAGCATGGTGGCGTACGGTCCGGCGAGGACGCGGGAGAAGTCCGCGATCCGCAGACCCTCCAGCGCGCCGCGACCGCCCGCTTCCCCGGCAGCACCGGTATGTCCGCCGGGGGTGCCGTCCTTGGTGCCCACATCTGCCTCCTGGTGATCGTCGCCGGCTGCCGGGCCCCGCCCCGGGCGCGATCAGCGTGACTCGGCGCGATACGGCCGGTCAACGACGAAACGACGCATGTTTGTGCGCGGAAGACGTTCTGTCCGAGCAGGTCGGACGGGCTGTCGGCTGGCTACGCTCACCGAGCACCACAGGTCGTGGCGGCGTCGTGGGACGGTCGCCGGAGGGACGGAAGCATGGCAGCCATCAAGCATGTGGGGATCGTCGGCGCCGGGCAGATGGGCCGGGGCATCGCCGAGGTCTGCGCCCGGGCCGGACTGACCGTCGTGTTGTGCGACATGACCGAGGAGCGGGCCCGCGCCGGGCTGGCCGGTGTCGCGGACTCCCTGCTCAGGGCGGAGAAGCGCGGCACCCTCACTCATGAGGAGCGCGCGCATGCCCTGGCGGGCATCGCCGTGACCGGAGACCTCTCCCGGCTGGCCGGGGCCGATCTGGTCATCGAGGCCGCCGTCGAGGACGAGGAGGCCAAGACGGCCCTGTTCCGGACGCTGGACGAGGTGGTCACCGACCCGGCCACCGTGCTGGCCAGCAACACCTCCTCGATCCCCATCGCCCGGCTCGCCGCCGCGACCGGACGTCCGGAGGCGGTGGTCGGCCTGCACTTCTTCAACCCGGTCCCCGCCATGCCTTTGGTCGAGGTCATATCCTCGCTGCACACCTCGAAGGCCACGGAACTGCGCGTGCGTGCCTTCGCGGGCGACGTTCTGCGCAAGAAGACGATCATGGCCCAGGACCGTGCGGGCTTCGTGGTGAACTCCCTGCTGGTGCCGTACCTGCTGTCGGCGGTTCGGATGGTCAGCTCCGGCACGGCGACGGCCGAGGACATCGACACCGGGATGACGGCCGGCTGCGCCCACCCCATGGGGCCGTTGCGCCTGGCCGACCTCATCGGTCTGGACACGGTGGCGGCGATCGGGGAGGCGCTGTACGAGGAGTACCGGGAGCCGCTGTACGCCCCGCCGCCGCTGTTGCGCCGCATGGTCGAGTCGGGGCTGCTGGGCAGAAAGTCCGGACGGGGCTTCTTCAGCTATGAGACCGCCGCTGCCGTCGGCGCACGCACGTGACAACAAGGCTGCCATGACTGACAAGAGGGCTGCACCGACAAGAGGGCTGCCGCGACACGGGCCTTGACGCGTCAGGGCGTACGGGGGCTCATCCGCCGCGGCTCTCGCAGATGTCCTCGGGCGGCAGGAACGAGGGGTCGCCGCCGGTGTTCTCGCCCACCTGGACGCGTACGGTCTCCAGTTGCCGGAGCAGCGAGTCGAGGTGTTCCGCCGTGGGGTCCCCGAAGAATTCCAGCACCGCCCGATAGAAGACGTCGCGCAGCTCGGGCGGCATCGCGTCGGATGCGTCGAAGCACAACGTGCGGGCGCGCGAGGTGAGCAGGGAGTCGATCTCCTGCTCAATGGGGTCCGCGGACGCCGTCGGCGGCAGCCCGGCCATGTCGGGGAACAGCGGCCGCACGGGCGGGTCCGCCTCCGCCCGCCAGCGTTCCCGCCCGGCCGGGCTCGACAGCCGCTCCACCAGTTCCTGGGCCGCCGGGTCGTCGCTGAAGACGGCGGCCATGTCGCCCGCGACCTCGTACGCGTCCCGGTACTCGGGCAGCCCGTCCAGGAAGCGGGCCGAGGGCTCCACGCGAACGTCGTCGCCCGCGTACACGTACCGGATGAAGGCGCTCTGGTGCTCGTGCGTGCAGCCGAAACCGGGTGAGGCGAGCAGACCGCGCGGTTGCCCGTCGGAGTCGGGGAGGCCCTCGTACGACGTGGTCAGGGACCGCTCGACCGACGCCGGGGAGCGGTCTCCGAGCAGTCGCGCCCAGGTCGTCCAGGCGCGCTCGACGGCCGGGTCACGCCAGTCGAGCCGGCCCGTGGCCCACTCGGTGTACCGGTCGGGGCCCGCCTGGTGGAGCAGGATGTCCTCGATCCAGTCGGTGCCGGGCCAGCCGGAGGTGGCCTGCGAGGCAAGTCCCAGGCACCATTCGGGGTCGTCGCTCGGCGTGCCCTCCTTGCTCCACACCAGGCTCTTCAGATCGACCTTCAGCGGCACCCAGTACGTGCGCCGCCTGCTGTCCACGAGCAGGGTGGGAGCCCACGGCTCGTAGGCCCGCTCCGCGGTCTCCGGGGCGAGCGGCCTGAGCTTGCCGCGGCGGGCGTACTCGGTGAGTTCACCGATGCTGTTGAGGATGGCCACGTCCGGCGGGGCATCCGCCTCCAGTTGCGAGACGAGGGTCTCGCGCAGCGAGCGGGTGCCTTCGTATGTGTACGTGCGCCCGGTGCCGTCGTCCAGTTTCTTCAGGGCGTCTTCGAAGGCCTCGCCCTCCTTGCCGGTCCAGGGGCCGAGGACGACAAGCGGATCGGGGGTGTCCGACGTGCATCCGGGGGCGAGGGCGAGCAGGCAGACCACGAGGATGGCGCGCAGCACGCGGCTCACAAGACGGTTCGTGCGACATCTCGGGCTCATGGGGCGGCTCCGGGGCGGAGGACCACGAGGTACTCGCGGCGGTAGGCGTGCAGGGCACCGCCGGCGAGGGCCGCGGCGACCAGGCCCGCGGGGAACACGAACGGGGCGACGCCGTCCAGGAAGGCGAGCCGCCCGTCGGCCAGACCGTCGTCGACGCGGGACTCCAGGACCTCGATCGCCTGCGGGTCCGGGCCGTCGAAGGGGCGCTCCTCTGCGACCGTCTCGGTCTCCGGCGAGGTCCGCTTGACGAGCGTGTCCGCCAACACCACGGCCTCGCGCTGCGCGTGCTGGGCGAGCAGCGCGTCGGCGGTCAGGAGCGGTACGGCGAGCAGGGGCAGGGCGGCGGCCGCGAGGGGGACGCTGAGCCGGATCCGGAAGCGGCGACGGAGGAAGGAAACCGTCCGCCACAGCCCGGCGGCGAGCAGCCCGAAGGCGAGCCCGGAGACGATTGCGGCGGCGATCACGCCCGCGCCCCAGGCGGCCCGGTCCGCGAACCGCTCGCGCAGTTGCCGCTCCAGACCCGTCACCCGGTCCACGATCGAGGTCGCGGCGGGGCCGGTCCCGGGCGGGCACGGCGGATAGCGGTCCTCGCGGTCCGCGGCCTTGAGGGGCTCCGAGCAGAGCATGCTGCGCGCGTACGTCAGTTCGGCCTCACGCAGGACCGGGTCGGTCGCGTGTCCCTGGGCCCTGGCGATCCAGCCCGTGTAGTCCACGACGAGCGCGGACACCACGCGCAGCTCCTGCTCCTCGGCGACGGTCAACGCCCCGCTGCCCGTGACCTGGTTCAGGCTCTGCGCCGCCCGCGCGATCCGCGTGCGGTACCGCTCGCTGAGCCCGCTGAGCTCCCCCGCCCGCCCCTCGTCGAGGCTCTTCTCGGCCTCGCTCTGCGCGATGAGCAGCGAGGCCTTGGCGTCCGCGAGGTCGACGAGCGCGGGCGCCACCCGGTCTCGTATGGATGCGGAGTCGCCGCGCACGCCCGCGTACGCCCACCCGAAGGCTCCGAAGGCCACCACGGCGAGCAGCGGCAGGGCGACGAGCCGGTCCCGCAGATACGCGCGGTTGCGGCGGTCGGTGGTGGACGGCCAGGCGTAGCGCCAGACGCGGTCGGCGAGTTCGGCGGCGACGGCGCGCGCGGCCCGGGCGCTGCGGCGGAGCCGCGACGGCGGCGGAGGGTCGGTCCTCGTGACCCGCGTCGTCCGCCCCGCGCCTTCCGGGGTGTCGTGTCGGCTCCCGGTTTCCACGGTGGCGGCCGGACCTGTCCGGGGCCCGGCCTCGGCGGGCCGCTCGGTCCGCCCGGTCCGCCCGGTGCGCCGGAGGCACGCGGTCCGCGGCGATAAGCCCCGGTTCACTCGCGGGCCGTCCGGGGGCTCTTCCCCGACGGCGTGTGGGCGATCGTCCGGAGCCAGTCGGCGGCTCTCTTCCCGAACCATGGTCTGTCCCTGTGATGTCGGAAGGCGAGCGGGCGGACTTCATAGGCGAGGTCCAGCAGGGTCTCGGCGACGGCCGCGTCCTCGGGGGCGGCGGAACGGGCGGCCTGGTGGGCGAGGGCCCGGTAGAGCCGGGACAGGTCCTTGTGCAGGCCGGGCTCGTCGGGCGGGAGGCCGAGCCGTGTGTCGGCGCCCGCGGCCAGCGCGGCGAGCCCCGCCTCGTCGAGGGCGCCCCGCAGCAGTGCGTCCCGCACGGCTTCCCACACCTCGGCGGTCATACGAGCCCGTGCCCCCTCGTCGGTCAGGCCGTGCGCGTGGAAGAGCAGAGCGAGGCGTTGCAGCACCTCGCGCAGCCGCTCCAGCACTTCACCATCGTGTTCGGGGGTCCGCACATGCTCGACGCCGATGCGTACGGCCGCCGTACGGGCGGCGGTCCGGTGCCGCGAGTGCTGCGGCACCGCGTCCAGTTCTCGCACGGCTTCTTCGCGCGCCGTCTCGTCGCCCAGCGCGAGGCGGGCCCGCACGGCACCGAAGGCGGCGCTGCCCAGCGATGGGTTGCGCAGCCGCACGGCCTCGTAGAAGGTCAGCGCCTCGTGCCACCGTTCGAGGTGCTCGGCACAGTAGCCGAGGGCCAGCTTCGGCGCGTACTCGCCGGGGATCGCCGCGTACACCCGGTCGAAGTGCCGCCTGGCCGCGGTCACTTGGTCCCGGGCGAGCGCGAGCAGCCCGCGGTGCCAGTCAAGCCGCCAGTCGTACGGGGCGCGTTCGGGGCCGATCGACTCCTCGGCGGCCCGCAGCTCGCGCTCGGCGGCCTCGGGACCGTCGGCCGGGGATCTCAACCGGAGTCGGCAGCGCAGCAGATGGACCTCGGAGGAGGCACGCCAGTCCGCGGTGTGCTGCAGGAGCGCTTCCGGTGCGGCGTCGGCCAGCCGGCTGACTTCGGCGTGGTGGTCGTCGTACGGGTCGGGGCGCGGGACGGGCAGTCGCTGCGCGACCTCGGCGGGCGACGGCGGCGCATACGGAGAGGGGGGCTCCGGCGCGGCCCAGCGCGCGAGGGGCGGCGCGGATCCGAGCGCCCCGTCGAGCGCGTACGCGGACTGGAGGAAGAGCGGCGACGGCTCGAAGGTCTCCGTGCCCGTCCGCAGCGACCTCAACTCACGGAAGACCCCGCGCAGTTGCTGCTCCATCTCCCGGGCGTCGGCGAACCGTTCCGTCCGCTCGCTCCGGGTCGCGCGGTGCAGCACACGGGCGAGCGAGACGAGACCGAGACCGTGGGGAGCGGGGGCGGTCATCTCCTCGGCCGCCGGAACCGCCGAGGCGCCCAGCGTGCCGAGGTCACTGAGTCCGGCCAGGTCCTGCGGCGAGGTACCGAGCCCGCTCAGCCGCCGCAGCGTCTCGCCCAGGCTGAACAGGTCGTCCTGGCCCGTCGACTCGCCGTCCGGGCCCACGGTCGGGGCGCGGAACCCCTCCGTCGTCAGACCGGGCAACTCGGCCGCGCGCACGCTCCCCACATCGATGATCTTCGTCGCGGTGCCGTCGTGCATGACGTTGTCCGGCTTCAGATCGCCGTAGACCTTGCGGGGACGGTCGGCGTGCAGGTGCCCGAGCGCGGACAGGATCCGCACGCCGTACGCGAGCACGAACTCGTGGAAACGGCCACCGCCGAACTCGCGCGGGATGAGCTGCGCCCGGGCCCGCACCTCCTCCAGAGTGAGCCCGTCCACGTACTGGAGCACGAGGAAGTCACCGACTTCGGGGTGATGCCCGTAGTTGAAGACGCGGATGATGTCGTCGTGGGTGAGTTCGACCAGGGCCCGCCGCTCCTGAGCCAGTGCGCCCGCCGCGGCTGCCGCCTGCTCGGGGTGCAGGATCTTGATGGCGACCTCACGGTCGTCGACGTTGGTGTCGAGTGCCAGGTAGACCTCGCCCATCCCGCCGTCGCCGAGCGGCCGGATCAGTCGGTACTGGCCGAGCAGCTCCCCGGGCGGCAGCGGCAGCTCCTCCGGGTCGCTGCCGCGGGACGCCGCCCGCTCCAGCAGAGTGATCGAGGGCAGCACGGTGGGGTCCGGGTTCTCCTCGGGAAGCTCAACCTGCGCGGCCCGCAGGAACATCGGCTGCCCGGCGACGACGAACGGCCCCAACGACCCCTCGGATTCCGGCACTTCGCCGGACGCACCTCTGCCGGAATCCGGCACTTCACCGGACGCACCTGTGTCCGTATCCCCCATGCCTCCTCAGAATAGGCCCGAGCGGAGGGAATTGACTCCTCGCGTTCCGCCCGGGAACCGTGGTGGCCCCGATGCCGGCACTGAGGTTAAAGCGCGGGCAGACCCGCGCTGCCCGGCAGCGGTGTGGTCGCCGACCGGCCCGCGAGCACCTCGAGGACGTTGTCCACGGCGAGATCGACCATGGCGGCCCGGGTGGCCTCGGTGGCCGAGCCGATGTGAGGAAGCGTCACCACATGGGGGTCACCGACCAGCGGCGACAGCTCGGCACCCATCGGTTCGCGCTCGAAGACGTCCAGGCCCGCCGAGTGGATGACCCCGCCGCGCAGCGCCCGGAGAAGTGCGTCCTCGTCGACGACACCACCCCGCGAGGTGCTGACCAGGGTGGCGGTGGGCTTCATGGCCGCCAGCTCGGCGGCGCCGATGAGATGGCGGGTCTCCGGGGTCAGGGGGACGTGCAGCGAGACCACGTCGGCCTCGGCGAGCAGGGTGGGCAGGTCCACGGACTTGGAGGGCGGATCCTGGGTGTCCTCGGGCGCGAACGGGTCATGGTGCAGCAGGCGCATACCGAAACCCTGGGCCCGCCGGGCCACCGCGCGCCCGATCTGGCCGTACCCGACCACGCCGAGCGTGGCACCGTGCACGTCCAGGCCCAGGTAGTCGCCCATCCGGAACATGTCCCACTGCCCGGCGGCGAGGGAGTCGCGGGCGGCTCCGAGCCGCCTGCGCGCCATCAGGATGAGCGCGAAGGTGAGATCGGCGGTGGTCTCGGCGAGCACGCCGGGGGTGTGGGTGACCACGACGCCGCGCTCGGCCGCCGCGTCCCGGTCCACCGCGTCGAATCCCATGCTGGCCAGTGCGACGACCTTCAGTGAGGGGCCGGCTGCGTCGAGCAGGGCGGCGTCGACCCGGTCGTTGCCCAGGCAGAGGATGCCGCTCACCCCGGCGGCGAGGGCGTGCAGCTCGGCCGGTTCGGGCTTGCCCTGCCCGTTCCAGCGCACCAGGTCCCACCGCGTGGCCAGCCGGTCGAGGCCCCCTCCGGGCAAGTCGGGACGGGTGGTGAGCACTCGCTGCGCCATACGCGACTCCCTCATTTTTTCCACTGAATGGAAACTTTATCTACTCAACGGAAAATATCGTTCGCACCGCCGCCCGGCTATGTCAACCATTGAGTGAAAATCACTTCCGTTCAGTGGTAATTTGCCTGCTGTGAGCACCAGCGAAGTTCCGGCCGATGTCGTGGGCCGGGCGATCCGGCTGCTCGTCCTGGTCGGCGAGCATCCGCACGGCATCACACTGTCGGCACTGGCCCGCGAGAGCGGCGTTCCCGTCAGCACCTCACACCGGCTGGTCAACTCCCTCTGCCGCGAGGGCCTGGTGGAGTTCGAGGCCGCCGGCAAGCGCTACAAGCCGGGCCTGCGACTGTTCCAACTCGGCCAGCAGGCAGGCCAGGTGTACGGATTCGCCGGCACCGCCCTCCCCGTGATGCAGCGCGTGACGCGGCAGACCGAGGAAGCCACCCTGATGTCCGTACTCGACGGCACCCGGCATCTGTACGTGCACTACGTGGACGGCCCCCTGCCGGTCGGCGTGCGCAGCGAGCCCGGCCGCCACGGTCCGCTGCACTGCACGTCGATGGGCAAGGTCCTCATCGCCTTCGCCCCCGAGGATGTGCGCGCCGACCTCCTGGACCGCGTCGAACTCACCCCGCACGGACCGAACAGCATCACCGACCGCGACATCCTGCGCGAAGACGTCGCCCGCGTCGCCGAACGCGGCTACGCCACGGCCGACGAGGAGCACCATCCCGGTCTGCGCGCCGTGGCCGTCCCCGTCCTGCGTCCCGACGGCAGCGTCTTCGCGGCCCTGTCCACCGCCGCGCCCGCCTTCCGCCGCAGCCTGGACGATCTGGTCGGCATGGTGCCGCTGCTCCAGGCGGCGGCCTCCGAACTGGGCGTCCGGCTGCCCGCCCGCTGACCCCAACTCCGCCTGCAACAGGCCAGTCTCCCCGACCCCCGCGTGCCCGAGTTACGCGGGGGTTTCGCGTGCATCAACCTCCCGCAAGGGGGTTGACGCCTCCCGAGGGAATAGCGAAACTCCTCTCATCTGAGAATCTGTTCTCACTCTGGCCTGGAATCGACGCCAGGCGGGACGTGCCGACGAAGCGAGGATGAGGCGCACGTGACAACACAGGATTCGCCGGTCAGGCTCAGCAACGGTTGGACCCGCCCCGATCGGGATCTGGTCGCCGCATTCGCCCGCTACCCGGTCGCGAACATCGCCGACGCCATGGACCGGCTCGGTGTGTGCACCGGCGCGATCTCGCCAGTGTGGGCGGGGGCCCGCTGCGCCGGGCCCGCGCTGCCGATCCTCACGGCAGCGGGCGACAACGCGGCCGTCATCGAGGTACTGGAGCACATCGAGCCAGGTGACATCGTCGTCGTCAACGGCCTCGGCCATGAGGACAGGGCGCTGGTCGGGGAGAACCTCTCGGAGCGGTTCGCGGCCGCGGAGGCCGCCGGAGCCGTGATCGACGGCGCGGTCCGCGACCGGGCCGCCATCGAGAAGATGAGCTTCCCCGTCTTCGCCAGGGCCATCACTCCGGCCGGCCCCTTCAAGAACGGGCCGGGCGTCATCGGCGAACCCGTCGCCGTCGGCGGAGTCGTCGTCGCCCCCGGCGACATCGTGGTCGCCGATGAGGACGGTGTCGCCGTCGTCGCCCAGGGCAGGGCCCCGGAAATCCTCGAACGCGTCGCTGCCGTCGCCGAGCGCGAGGCCGCGCTCGCCGCCGAAATGGGCCGCTACTCCTGAACCCCCCGAACTCCTGAAAAGCCGAACTCCTGAACACCCCGGGAGCGTTCGCCCGGGAAACCCCCCGCACTCGCCGAGGGGCGGCTCGTACAGCCGCACCTACCCGCAGCAAGGAATCAGCAGCATCCACCAGTTCCAGCCAGATCAATTGATCGGAGAAAGACCTTGGCCACCACCATTGCTGCTTCATCGGGGGTCGAACGGACCACAGTCAGGCGCGCCACCGCCGCCGGTGCCATCGGCTCGTTCGTCGAGTGGTACGACTACGGCATCTACGGCCTCCTCGCCGGGACCCTGTCCACGGCGTTCTTTCCCGGGGACGCCGACTCCGCGCTTCTGCTGACCTACGCGGGATTCGCCGTCAGCTTCGCCATCCGGCCTTTCGGGGCGGCGATATGCGGCTACCTGGGCGACAGAATAGGCCGCAAGCGGCTGCTCGCCGCGCTCATTCTTCTGATCTCCGGGGCGACCGCCGCCATCGGTGTCCTGCCGACGTACAAGGCCATCGGATGGGCCGCACCCGTCCTGCTGATAGGTCTGCGTCTGCTCCAGGGGTTCTCCGCGGGCGGCGAGGTCGCCGGGGCCATGTCCTTCGTCGCGGAACACGCCGAGGACAAACGGCGTGGCTTCACGACGAGTTGGCTCCCCGTCGGCTCCTTCGTCTCCCTCCTCGCGGGCTCCCTCCTCGCCCGGCTCCTCATCGAGACCCTGGGTCAGGACGCCATGAACAGCTGGGCATGGCGGATACCGTTCCTGGTGGCCGTTCCGCTGGGGGCGGTCGGTTTCTACATCCGCTCGAAGCTGGAGGACACCCCCAGGTTCCAGGCGGTCATGGAATCGCGGAACGTGTCCCACAATCCCGTCAAGGAAGCCCTGACCTCCCGGGAGCACCTCAAGGCCATCGGCCTCGCCATCGCGCTGCCGGCGCTCAATGGGCCGGGCTACTACATCGTCTTCGTCTACATGCCCACCTACCTGTCCACGGAGCTGGAGTTCACTCCGTCGAACGCGCTCCTGGTCACCGCGGCGGGCCTGCTCGCGATCAGCGTCACCATCCCCTTCATGGCGCGGCTGTCCGACCGGTTGGGCCGCAAGCCCGTGCTGGCGGGCTCGGCACTGGCCATGGCCATCCTCGGCTACCCCTGCTTCCAGCTCATCTCGCACGGCAGCGTGGCGGCGGCCAGCCTGGGTGCCGTCCTTCTGGCGGTGGGCTTCGCCGGACACGCGGGCGTCATCCAGGTCACCCTGACCGAGCTGTTCCCGACCCGCGTGCGCTACAGCGCGTACAGCATCGGCTTCAGCATCACCACGGCCCTCTTCGGCGGCGCCGCTCCCCTGCTCATGACGTATCTGATCGACCGGACCGGCGACAAGGGCGTGCCCAGCTACGCCGTCGTCCTCACAGCGCTCATCACCTTCGTCACCGCCCTGGCGCTCAAGGAGACGTCCGGTAAGCCGCTGCGCGACAACTGATCCCCTCGCGATCTTCCTCGCGATCCCCCTCTGATCCCCTCGTGATCGCTCCTCCACCCCCCACAGTTGGGAACCCCGATGACGGAGAAAGCCGAAGTGCGCCATGAATCCCGCTGGCGGGTGGGGTTCGACATCGGCGGCACCTTCACCGACCTCGTCCTCCTGGACGACGCCACCGGCGGTACGTACCGGCACAAGACCCTCACCACCCCGGCCGACCCCTCCGAGGGCGCCTACAACGGTCTGGTCAGCCTCCTCGAACTCGCCGGGCTCCAGGCCCGCGACGTCACCTCACTGATCCATGGCACCACCCTCGCCATCAACTCCCTCCTCGAACGCAAGGGCGCCAGGACCGCGTTCGTCGCCACCAAGGGATTCCGTGACGTCCTGGTCCTCGGCCGCGAGTACCGCTACGACATCTACGATCTGGACGGATCCCCCGCCCCGCCGCTCCTCCCCCGGTCCCAGGCGTTCGAACTGGAGGAGCGAGTCAGCGCCGCCGGAGAGGTCGTCCGCCCGCTGCGCGAGGAGGACATCGTCCAACTGGCCCGCCGGCTGCGGGAGGAGGAGTACGAAGCGGTCGCCGTGCTCTTCCTGCACAGTTACGCCTGGCCCGCGCACGAGCAGGAGGCCGCCCGCATCCTCGCCCGCGAACTGCCCGGGGTCAGCGTCTCCGTGTCGCACCACGTCTCCCGGGAGATCCGCGAGTACGACCGGGGCGTGCTGACCGCGATGAACGCGTTCATCCAGCCCAAGGCCAAGAGGTACATGGCGCGGCTCGACGAGAAGCTGCGTGCCGGTGGATTCGCCGGGGACTGGCTGGTGATGGGGTCGCACGGTGGCCTCATGGCGCCGTCCGTGGCGGGCGAGTTCCCGACCCGC
This sequence comes from Streptomyces montanus, assembly GCF_005786655.1. Lineage (NCBI taxonomy): Bacteria > Bacillati > Actinomycetota > Actinomycetes > Kitasatosporales > Streptomycetaceae > Streptomyces > Streptomyces montanus. Next base: position 39,612 of record NZ_VBZC01000042.1, on the reverse strand, counting down.
ATCATCGAGTCGGGGCCCGCCGCGGGTGTCGTCGCCACCGCCGACTTCGCCAGGAAGGGCGGACACAAGGAGGTGCTCGCCTTCGACATGGGCGGCACCACCGCCAAGGCATGTCTGGTGCGCGGCGGCGAGCCCTCCATCACCACCGACTACGAGGTGGGACGCGCCGACCGGCTGCTCAAGGGCAGCGGACTGCCGGTGAAGCTCCCCGTCGTCGACATGATCGAGATCGGGGCCGGCGGCGGCAGCATCGCCCGCGTCGACGCACTCGGGCTGCTGGAGATAGGTCCCGAGAGCGCGAGCGCCGACCCGGGGCCCGCCTGCTACGGCAAGGGCGGCACCGAGCCGACCGTCACGGACGCCAACGTCGTCCTCGGGCTGCTCGATCCCGGGTCCTTCCTGGGCGGCCGGATGACCCTCGACGTGGAAGCGGCACGAACCGCGCTCGCGAAGGTCGCCGAGCCGCTGGGCCTGACCGTCGAGGAGGCGGCCTGGGGCATCCACGAGGTCGCCAACAACAAGATGGCCGAGGCGCTGCGCACCCACGCGGTCGAGAAGGGCGTCAACCCGGCGAACCTCACCATGCTGGCCTTCGGCGGCGCCGGGCCGAGCCACGCCTACTCACTCGGCAAGCTGCTCGGCGTCCGCGAGGTCTTCTTCCCGGCCGGGGCCGGTGTCTACTCGGCGTTCGGACTGCTGACCGCGCCGCCCACCTCGGACTTCGTCCGTGCCGACCGCCGCCGGCTCGACGAGAACATCGACCTGGCCGCCGTACAGACGGTGTTCGAGGACGGATTCGCCGAGGCGCTCACCGTCCTCGACGCGACCGGTGTCGATCGGGCCTCGGTCCAGCGCGAGTACCTCGCCGATGTCCGCTACGTCGGCCAGGGCTCCGAACTCACCGTCCGCGTACCGGAGTCGTTCCTCACCGACGGCGACTCCGCCGCGCTCGTGGGCGAGTTCGAAGTGGCGCACCGGCGCCGGTTCGGGCGCATCCTGCCCGGGGTGCCCGCCGAGGTGGTGAACTGGCGCGGCCGCGCCCGTACCGAAGCGCCGACGGTCGCCTCCCCGGACCAGACCGCGGACGCGGGTGCCGCCCTCGCACACCGCACCGTCTCGATCTACGCCGGCCGCGAGTCGGGCCGCCGCGACGCACCGCTGGTCCACCGGGCGGGCTTTCCCGTCGGCCGGAAGATCGACGGGCCCGCGCTCATCCAGGAAGACGAGTGCGCCATCTACGTCGGTCCCGACGCGACCGCGATCCTCGACGAGCACGGCAACATCCTGATGGAGGTCAACTGATGCCTGCCCAGGCCCAGGTCAACCTGGACGATCCGATCACCCTGCGCATCACCTGGGACCGTCTCGTCTCCATCTCCGAGGAAGCGGCCACCACGCTGGTGAACATGGCGTTCTCCAGCATCGTGCGCGAAGTAGGCGACTACTCCTGTCTGTTGATGGACGCCGAGGGCAACTCCCTGGCCCAGCCCAAGACCAGCATTCCCGTCTTCATCGGCACCCTGCCCGCGACCGTCCGCCACTTCCTGAAGAAGTTCCCGGCCGAGACACTGCGCCCCGGTGACAGCCTCATCACCAACGACCCGTGGCTCGGCACCGGCCAGCTCAACGACGTGACGATCGCGACCCCGATCTTCATCGACGGCGAACTCGTCGCGTTCTCCGGCTCGGTCGCCCATATGTCCGACATCGGCGGCACCCTCAACATGGGCTCGGCGCGCGAGGTCTACGAGGAGGGCTTCCGCATCCCGCCGAGCAAGCTGATCGACGCGGGACAGCCCAACGAGCAGCTCCTCGAACTCTTCCTCTCCAATGTCCGCGCCCCCGACCAGGTCCAGGGCGATCTCCAGGCCATGCTCGCCGCCAACCACGTGGGCGCGGAAGGACTGTTGGCGCTCATGGGCGACCTCGGGCTCGACCGGGTCGACGAACTCGCCGCCAAGATCCACCAGTTGACCGAGAACGCGATGCGCCGGGCCATCGCCGACGTACCGGACGGACGCTACGAGGCGTCTGTCGACATCGGCGACTTCGAGGGGGACATCCACCTCAACGTGGCCATCGAGGTGTCCGGCTCCGACATCACCGTGGACTTCACGGGCTCCTCGCCCGAATCGGCGTACGGCACCAACTGCCCGATGTGCTACACGTACGCCTACACCGTCTATCCGCTGAAATGCCTGCTGGAGCCCAACCTCCCCAACAACGAGGGCTGCTTCCAGCCGATCACCGTCACCGCGCCCGAGGGATCCATCGCCAACGCCCAGCGCCCGCGCGCGGTCGAGATGCGCAACCGGATCGGCCACATGGTGCACGCCGCGATCTTCACCGCGCTGGCGGAGGTCCTGCCCGACCGGGTCATGGGCCACTCCGGCAGCGCCCCCGTCACCGTGGACGTCCTGTCGGGCACCCGCGCCGACGGCACCCGGTTCGTGGAGAACCTCTGCGTCAACGGCGGCACCGGCGCCCGCCCGCACGGCGACGGCGTGATCGCCGCCTTCCCGGGCAACATGTCCGCGACCCCGATCGAACTCCTGGAGTCCTCGGCCCCCGTGCTGTTCGAGGCGAAGGAGATCATCCCCGACTCGGCCGGCGCCGGACGGTACCGGGGCGGACCGGGTCAGCGCATGGTCATCCGCAACATCGGCGACCGGCCCGTCACCCACTCGATGTTCTACTCGCGCATGCAGCACGTGGCCGAGGGTGTTCTGGGCGGCGAGCCCGGCACACCCAACCGGGTCCTCGTCAATGGCGAGCCGCATCCGCAGCCGGTGGGGCGGCACGATCTGCGGCCGGGAGATGTGATCGACATCGAACTCCCCAGCGGCGGCGGCAAGTTCCCGCCCGGCGAGCGCGACCGAGAGGCCATCCTCGCCGACCTGGCCGAGGGCATCCTCACGTCTGAGGGCGCCCGGCGCGCCTACGGCTGGGAGGACTGATGGGACTCCTTGAGGGAAAGACCGCGCTGGTCACCGGGGCGGGCACCGGCATCGGCCGGGAGTCGGCGCTGCTGCTCGCGGCCGAGGGCGCGACGGTGGTCCTCGTCGGGCGCCGGCAGCACATCCTCGACGAGGTCGCCGCCGTCATCAAGGACGCCGACGGCACGGCCCTCACCCGCTCCACGCACATCGAGAACGCGGACGAGGTACGGGAGTTGGTCGAGTGGGCGAAGGACGTGGCCGGGCCCGTCGACATCCTCGTCAACAACGCGGGCAGCGCCGGCAAGGTGCTCAACGTCCGCTGGATCAGCGAGGCCGAGTGGAACGCCGTCATGGGCGTCAACCTCACCGCGGTCTATCTGCTCACCCAGGCCGTGCTCCCGGACATGCTGGCGCACGGCGGCGGCACGATCGTCACAGTGTCCTCGCTCGCCGCGGTACGGCCCAATCTCCTCGGCGGGGCCGCGTACGGCGCGGCGAAGGCGGGGGTGCGCAACTTCATGACGTATCTGCACAACACCTTCCGCAACGACATGATCCGCGCGACCTGCATCCTGCCCGGCGAGGTGAACACGCCGATCATGGACAACCGCGCCGCCCCGCCGAGCGAGGAGACACGGGCGGCCATGGTGCAGCCGGAGGACGTGGCGCGAGCCGTGCTGCTGTGCGCCTCACTGCCGCAGCGGACGGTCGTCGAGGAGCTGGTGATCGCCCCCACCCTGCTGCGGGACACGTCCGCCGACATCGAGACCAGCCGCTGGGTCGGGGCTCCGGAGGACGTCCGCGACAACACCGCACCGTGAATGAGAATGCTTTCGCATATGATAAGAAGTATGCAGAAGGGAACAGGTCGCATCGTGCCCAGCTTCCGCCCCTCGGACGCGGTGATCCGTGTCGAGGAGACGTCACTCCGAGTCCAGCAACCGCAGTCCCGCGGCGATCTGATATCGCTCGCGATGGGCGAGCCCGACGTACCCACGCCCCGGCAGGTGCGAGCCTCGCTCGCCGCCGCGGTCGAGGACGGCTACACCCACTACGCGCCCCAGCTCGGCGATCCCGAGCTGAGGGCCGTGCTGGCGGAGAAGACCGGCATCGACGACATCCTCATCACCCACGGCGGCAGCGGCGGCCTGTCCGCGGCGATCCTCGCCATCGTCAACCCGGGCGACAAGGTGGTCGTCCCGGACCCGACCTACTCGCTGTACGCCGACCTCGTACACATGGCCGGGGGCACCTGCGTCCACGTACCGGTCGGCGACGATCTGCACTGGGATCCGGAGGCGCTCGCGGACGCGCTCACCGACGCCAAGCTGTTCGTCTACTGCAATCCGTGCAACCCCACAGGCGTGGTGCACACGGCGAAGGAGCTGCAGGTACTCGGCGAACTCCTCGCCGGCACTGGCACCCTGGTGCTCGCGGACGAGGCGTACAGCGACCTCGTGCACACCGGCGAACCATTCGTCTCCGCCCTCGACCTCCCGGTACTCGCCGAACGCACCATCTACTGCCAGACGTTCTCCAAGGCGTACGCCATGACCGGCTGGCGCATCGGCTACCTCGCCGGCCCCGCGGAGGTCATCGCGGCCGCCGCACGGGTCCACAACACCGCCAACAACGTGATGAACAGCGCCGTACAGCGCGCCGCCCTCACCGCGGTGCGCGAATGCGACGAGGATGTACGTGCCATGGCGGAGGACTACGGCCACCGCCGCGACCTGATGCTGCACGCCCTCGCCGATGTCCCGGGCATCCACTTCGCCGAACCCGAGGGAGCCTTCTACGTGTTCCCCTCGTACGACATCGACCTCCCCTCGGTCCAGGTCGTCGCTGCGCTGCGCGAGCACGGCGTCGCCGTCCGGCCGGGGAGCGAGTTCGGCGCCCGGGGCGAGGGTCACCTGCGGCTGTCGTACGCTGCCAGCCCGGAATCCATCACCGAGGGGGTCCGCCGACTGGCTCGCGGCCTCTCGGCCCTAAGCTGAACGGTGAATTCGCATGCAACGGGAGAGCCGCCCCATGCGCAGTGACACGGAGCGCAACCGCAGGCAGCTCATCAAAGCCGCCGCGCGACTGTTCGAGAACTCGCCGACCCCGGTCAGCCTGGCCGAAATCGCCAAACACGCCGAGGTGTCCACCGCGACGGCATACCGGCACTTCTCCTCCGTCGAGGAGATCCTGCATGCCTTCCGGTCACAAGTGGGCTCCGAGCTACGCGAGTTCAGCGAGCGGCAGACCACCCGGGGCATGACCAGGCTCGAGGCGGTGTCCCGCTACTGGGTGTCGCTCGTTCTCGAACACGGCGGGGCGATGGCGCAGATGCGCTCGCACCGCGGATACCTGGAGCGGCTGCGCGAGGGCACCGGTTATCTCGCTCCGCAGGCTAAGGCACTCGCCGAGCCGCTGCGGCAGACCACCGAGGAACTCGGGCTCGGCGACCTGGGCGACGAGGCCCTGTTCCTGTGGAACGCCCTGTTCGACCCCCGCGACATCCTCGACCTCATCAAGAGCGGACGCACGGAGGAAGAGGCCGCCACCCGCCTGGTGGCCGCACTGCGCGGCGCCCTCATCGGCTGGGCCACGACGAAGGACCAGCCCGATGGGCGCCTCAGGTAAGCCACCAGGGCGTCAATTCCTCCTACTTCACGCCGCTGGGAGGAGACAAACAAGCCAACGGGCAGCCGAACAAGGCGGGTTGGGGCCGACGATTCACGTGAGTCGAGCCGGGGGGAATAACGTGGGCGTCCACGACCAGTGGTCGACGGTTTCGTTTTTCTCACCGCGCACACACAGGAGCGTCCATGACTGATGAGGCAGAGAACTCCAAGCAGGAGGCGCTCTCCAAGATCGATACCTCCGTGCCGCAGTCGGCTCGGATCTGGAACTACTGGCTGGGAGGGAAGGACAACTACGAAGTCGACCGTGTGGCCGGTGACGCGTTCCGCAAGATCTTCCCCGGTATCGAGACCGGAGCCCGCGCCGCCCGCTACTTCCTCGCCCGCGCCGTTCGTCATCTGGCCGCCGAGGAGGGCATCCGGCAGTTCCTGGACATAGGCACCGGGCTGCCCAATGTGGACAACACCCACGAGATCGCCCAGCGGGTGGTACCCGAATGCCGGATCGTCTATGTCGACAACGACCCGTTGGTGCTGGCACACGCCCGAGCGCTGCTCACCAGCACCCCGGAAGGTGTCACCAACTATGTCGACGCCGACCTGCGTGAGCCGAGCACCATTGTGCGGGAAGCCGGGAAGACGCTCGACTTCGACCAGCCCGTCGCTCTCATGCTGATGGGCATCCTGGGCCACATCGAGGACTACGACGAGGCACGCTCGATCGTGCGGCAGCTGGTGGACGCTCTGCCCTCCGGCAGCTACCTCGTGCAATACGACAGCACCAACACCAGTGAGTCCTACGTCGAAGCCATCCAGCAGTACAACGAGGGCGGCTCGATCCCGTACATCCTCCGCAGCCCTGAGCAGATCGCGGGCTACTTCGACGGTCTGGAACTGCTCGAACCGGGCGTGGCGTCGTGCTCGCGCTGGCGTCCCGACGCCGGCGCCTGGGGCCTGCCCGCGGAGGTGCATCAGTACGGCGGTGTCGCCCTCAAGCGCTGAAGCCTGCTAGGGCCTGTCGACTGCCGGCCCACGTTTCGGATCAGGTTTCCTGGAAGATGCGATGGAGGATCGTCGGAGTCTCGTCCGGTGATTCGGCTTCGACCACCAGGCGGTTCATGACATCCCAGTAGTACTCGATCTCGGTCGGCCTGTCGGGATAGAGGGCAGTGGCGAGCTGTTCGAGGTAGACCACGTCGGGCAACTGACCGCCGGGCAGGCGCAGGATGGTGACCGGACCGCCTTCCGCGGCGTGGCCGCCGGCGAGGAACGGCATGATCTGGACAGTGACCTGCGGAAGTTGGCAGATCTCGATGAGATGCCTGAGCTGGGCGCGCATCGTGCTGATGCCGCCCACCGGGCGACGAAGCGCCGCCTCGTCGATCACGGCCCAGAGGTGAGCCGCCGGCCGGCGGTGCAGGATCCGCTGGCGTGTCATCCGCAACATGACTCGCCGATCGATCTCCTCCGCACAAGCGCCCGGGTGGGCAAGCCGGATGGAGGCACGCGCATAGTCGGGGATCTGCAGCAAGCCGGGAACACGTTGCACCTCGAAGCAGCGGATGAGACTCGCTGCCTGTTCGGCCCCGAGGTAGGTCTGCATCCAGGCGGGCACCACGTCGTTGAAGTACTGCCACCAGGCGGGGGTGTTGGCCTGTTCGGCCAAGGCCAGCAAGGTGGCGCGCTCGGCCTCGCCCGTGACCCCGTAGAGAGTGAGCAGGTCGGCCACGTCACGCAGTTTGAACCCGTGGCGACCACCCTCCAGTCGGCTGATCTTGGATCGGGAGGCGCGGATGACGTGACCCGCGGCCTCACGGGAGACCTGCTGCTCCTCCCGCAGTATCCGCAGCCGTGCGCCCAGCACCAGGCGCGGCACCATGGGGCCGGCCGACTGGCCGTCCAGGACCCCGCTGTCGGACGGTGTATGTGCGGCCTCTTTGGCGCCCATGGGCATTCTCCCTGCGGTGAACGCGACTCTGCACGCGCATGCAAGCACTGCGGCTAGCCATCCTAGGGGCAATGCCGTTGCTTCAGATTCGGCGTTGGCTGCTTGGCGGAGTTGGCCCGGGGGTGGTTCGGGGGTGGTTCGGAGGGTGGTTCGGGGGTGGTTCGGGTGTGTCCGACTGGATCGCCGCCGCCGGGCAGTACGGCGACGGCGCGTCCTCTCGAACTCCCGCTCCGACGAGCGGCGTCACCGATAGACCGTCTGGAACTGCTGATAGCCCGTCAGTCCCTCCGGTCCCAGTTCGCGGCCGAGGCCGCTGGCCTTCACGCCGCCGAAGGGAGCGGCCGGGTCGGGGATGTAGCGGTTGACGCCGATCGTGCCCGTACGGACCCGGTGGGCGACGGCCGCTCCGCGCTCCGGGTCGGCGGTCCAGACCGTACCGCCGAGGCCGAAGTCGGAGTCGTTGGCGATGTGGACGGCGTCGTCGACGTCGTCGTAGGGAATGAGGGACAGGACCGGGCCGAAGATCTCCTCCTGGGCGATGACCGCGCTGTTGTCGACGTCCGCGAAGACCGTCGGCTGCACGAACCAGCCGCGCTCCAGACCGTCCGGGCGGCTGCCGCCGGTGGTCAGTCGGGCCCCTTCGCCGCGGCCCTTCGCGATGTACGACTCCACGCGCTCCCGCTGCCTGGCCGTGGCCATCGGGCCGATCTGCGTCGCGGCGTCGCTCGCGTCGCCGACCGTGAGGGAACCGGCGAAGGCCGTGAAGGCGTCGACGACTTCGGCGTAGCGGCTGCGCGGGGCGAGGACGCGGGTGCCGAGGAAGCACGTCTGGCCGTTGTTGAGGAGGGTGGCGCCGAACAGGCCCTCGCCGATCCTCGTCAGGTCCAGGTCGGCGTCGTCGAGGACGATCGCCGCGGATTTGCCGCCGAGTTCGAGGGTGACCGGGCGCAGCAGGCGGCCGCAGGTCTCGGCGATGGCGCGGCCGGCGGCGGTGGAGCCGGTGAAGGCCACCTTGTCCACGGCGGGATGGGAGACGAGGTGCGCGCCGACCTCGCGGCCCGCCGGGACGATGTTGACGACGCCTGCCGGAACTCCGGCCTCCTCAACGGCCTCTGCCAGCAGGTAGGCGTCCAGGACGGTCTCCGGCGAGGGCTTGATGACGAGCGTGCAGCCGGTCGCCATCGCGGGGGCGATCTTGAACATGGTGAGGGCCTGCGGGAAGTTCCACGGCACGATGGCCGCGACAACGCCCACCGGCACCTTGCGGACCTCGATCGATCCACCGAAGAGCCCCGGCCGGGTCTCCTCGAAGACGGCGTCCCGGGCCAGGGAGGCGTAGTAGCGCAGCACCGCGCTCGGGTAGCCGGTCTCCAGTTGCCGGGCGACCGCGACCGGCATGCCGTTCTGGGCGCTGACCCGGTCGACGAAGCCGTCGGCCCGCCGGTCGATCGCGTCGGCCAGCCGCTCCATCACCTCGGCACGCCGGGCGGGCTCCCAACTCACCCAGCCCGACGGGTCGTCGAAGGCCGCGCGGGCGGCGGCGACGGCACGGTCGACGTCCGCCTCGGTGCCCTCGGGTACCTCTCCGAGCGGCTCCTCGGTGCTGGCGTTGACGGGGGTGATCGTACGGCTCGTGGTGGGGCGGACCCATTCGCCGCCGATGTAGAAGGTGTCGTAACGCAGTTCCATCACTCGGCTCCTTGGTCGAGAGGTCGGTCGGTGGCGCGCAGGACGGCCGACGGCCGACACGAAGGCATTCGGGGCGTCGACGTGGACGAGGCGGCGGGTGCCGGGGATCACCTCGGTGCGGATCGCGGGCACCCTGCGGATCGGCCGCCGGTGCAGGGCGTGGAGAGGTCCGCCGGTGCAGGGCTGGTGAGGTCCGCCGGTCAGGCGAAGGTGAGGACGGGCTTGAGGGTGGTGCCCTTCTCGGAGTCCTCGGCCGCCTGGTTGATGTCCTCGAAGGCGTATGACTTGACCAGCTTGTCGAAGGGGAAGCGGCCTTGCCGGAAGAGGTCGACGAGCTTGGGGATGAACAGGCGCGGCACGCTGTCGCCCTCGACGATGCCGCGCACGCTGCGGCCGAAGAGGAGGGAGGACATGTCGAGGGAAGCCTCGGTGCCGAGCGCGGCGGCGCCGATGAGACCGCAGGTGCCGCCCTGGTTGAGGGCGTCGACGGCCTGTCGCAGCACGGCGGGGACGGCTGTGGTCTCCACGGTGTAGTCGACACCGAGGCCGCCGGTGAGGTCCCGCAGCGCGGCCACCGTGTCGCCCGCGGCGCCGTTGACGACGTGTGTGGCGCCGACCTCCTTGGCCAGTTCGAGCCGCTGTTCGTTGAGGTCGACGGCGACGATGGTGGTGCAACCCGCGACCACGGCCGCCATCACGGCACTCAGGCCGACCGAGCCCGCGCCGAAGACCGCGATGGTGCTGCCCGCCGGGGGCTTGAGGGAATTGAGGACGCCGCCGGCGCCGGTCTGGATGCCGCAGCCCAGCGGGCCGAGCAGTTCCAGGGGTACGCCCGGGTCCACCTTCACCACGTTCCGCTCGGTGGCCAGCGCATGTGTGGCGAACGCCGACTGGCCGAAGAACACGCCGTGGACGTCACCGGACTCCCGGTGCAGGGGCGTGCTGGCGTCCGGGCGCGCGCCCGCGAAGTTGTAGGCGAAGAACTGGTCGCAGTACGCGGGGCGGCCCTGGACACACATGCGGCAGTCGCCGCACGAGTTGAAGGTGAGTACGACGGGGTCGCCCGGGGCCACGTACGTGACGCCGTCACCGACGGCCTCCACCACGCCGGACCCCTCGTGGCCGAGCACCGCCGGCAGCGGAACCGGGTACCACTGGTCGCGGACGATCAGGTCGGTGTGACAGACACCGGAACCCACCATCCGTACGACGACCTCGCCCGGCCGTGGGTCGAGCCGGCGCAGACGGACGGCGCAGGATTCGGGCAGCAGGTGGATGTCCTCGACGAGCAGCAGGCCGGGGGCGCCGTCCGCGGCCGCGTCGAGGTCGACGAGCCAGGCGGCCTCCCCGCGTACGGCCGCCTCCGACGCGTCGAACGCGCCGACCAGGATCCGGTCGGCGCCCGTCAGCGACCTCGCGGTCGTGGTGCGTCCCGTGCCGGGTGCTCCGCCGATGTACACAGGTGTACCGGGCAGGCAGTCCGCGGTCGGCGCCGGAGCACGCCGCGCGGGACCACGGCGGGGAGCGGTGGGGCGGACCTCGCCCGGGTCCGTGAACTCGAAGAGCACGCCGTCCGCGCCGGGTGCGACGGCCTGGAAGCGCACGGACACGTCCCGCCCGGAGGTCAGCCGCACCGAGCGGACCGGAGGGGACTGAGGAGACGCGCCCGTGCCACGGCGCCCGACACCGTCCGCCAGCTCGCGCAGCCGGATGTGGTCGACGGGGTCGAGGAGTTCCACGGCCGCGGGGTTCGCCAGCACCACGCCTTCGCCGAGCACCAGCACCGGCCGGTTCCGCCCGGCCGCCGCCACCTGGAAGGCCGCCAGCATGCGCTGTTCGGCGCGGCGCGCGGTGCGCAGCAGCCGCTCTTCGATGTCGTGTGCGGCGCGGGCGAGGAACGGCCTGAGGAGCGGGGAGTCGTCCCGGTCGAAGCAGGTGATGTCGAGGACACCCTCCAGCCGGTGGGTCACCGGGTGCGTGATCGGGTGCCCGTAGCAGCTGAACCCCTTGAACGGCTCCAGGTAGTGCTCCTCGCCGTGCACGGCGATGCCCTGGCGCAGTTCGTGGGCCGTGGCGATGGAGTTCGTCCCGGTCGTCTCCTCCAGGAACACCCCGCCCGCCACCACACCCAGCCCCGCCAGCCGGTCGCGCAGCCTGCGCGCCCCCACGGGCACGTCCACGATCCGTGACTCGCGGTCGGCGAGCACCACGCAGTAGGCCGCGTCACCGAGTTGTTCGGCCAAATCCGCGAGGACCGGCTCGGCCGCCGCGACGAGCCGGCTGCGCCGGTCCACGACGTCGGGTTCGACGCGGAGGTCGGGCGTGGACGTGGTGAGTCCGCTCATCCGGGAGCGCTGCCAGGACAACGCGATCTCGGGGCGCAGGGCGCCGCTGTCGGTCGGCGCGTGCGAGGTGGCGTCGCTGCGGTGCACGGCGGCCTCCGGCGAGTACGTGCGTGCTGTCGTGCGGTGTCGGTGCGTTGGTCGTGCGATGTCTGTGCGTCACACGGACAGTCGCAACATAAACGGATCAGTGGTGCATGGAAACCCATGCGCCGAGATGCGTCTCAGTCGAGGTCGGGCAGCGGGCGCCGGGCGATGTTCCGGGCGTCCTCCGGCGGGACGCCCAGCATGCGCAGGACCATCTCGGCCAGGTTCGACGCGGCCTCGTCGCCGTCCAGGTCGGGGCGGGCGAACCTCAGCTCGACCAGGGACAGCAGGGTCCCGCCCAGTGCGGACAGGGCGACGGTCGGCTCGACGGAGGAGAAGCGGCCCGCGGCGACCCCGCGTTCCAGGTCACGCAGGGCGCGGGGGGCGAGGCCCCGGTCGGAGTAGAGGTGGCCGAGGCCCCGGTGGCGCAGGACCTGCATGAGCTCGGGGTGCGAGTCGGCCATCCGGGCGCTGAGCCGGAAGCCCGCCGCGACCAGTTCGGCAGGGTCGTCGACCCCGTGCAGACGCTCGTCGAACGTCCGGCCGAACTCCTCCAGCGCGTCCACCACCGCGGCGTCGAACAGCTCCGTCTTCGATGCGAAGTGGTTGTAGAAGGAGCCGAAGCCGACGTCCGCGCGCTCCGCGATCGCCTGGATGCTGGCGCTGGTGTCCCCGGTCTCGGCGAGTATCTGCCGGGCCGCGCGGACGAGCGCCTGACGGGTCTCGGCGCGACGCCGTTCGAAGCGGTTGCGGGGCGGGGCTGACGTCGGCATACGCGGGAGTCTAGCAATGAGACCCGTGATGCCACAGTTCTGATGACTTCATCATCTCCCTCGAGTTCAGCTATTGACGATCGAAGAGTCAAAGTTGATGATTTCCTCATTACGACGATGTTGCTTGGAGGACACCATGTCCGGAACCCGCGTCAACGCGGTCGGCGTCACGGACGTCAGGACGGCCCACCAGGACCTCCACAGCGCGCAGGGTGCCCTTCGCGGCGAACACCCCGGTCGGTCCCGGAACCCCCTGATCAAGGTCGCCGACCTGGCCTGGTTGGAGTTCGAGAAGCCCGACCTGGACCGGGCCGAGGTCTTCGCCCGTGACTTCGGCTTCGGCATCGCCGCCCGCACCGAGCGGGAGCTGTGGCTGCGGGGAACCTTCGCGGGTTCGCCCTGCATGGTGATCCGCAAGGGCCGCACGTCTCGTTTCATCGGCCCGGCGTTCCGCGCGGCCGAACGGGGCGACCTCGACCGGCTGGCCCGGGCGACGGGGACGGGGACGGGGACGGACGTACGGGACGCGGACGTGCCCGGTGGCGGCAAGGTCGTGAACCTACTCGATCCCTCGGGGTTCCCTGTGCGCGTGGTGCACTGCGGCGCGGAACTGCCGGCGCTGCCCGAGCAGCAGCCGTTGCTGCTCAACTTCGGCACGGATCACCGTCGTACGAACGTCACGCAGCGCCCGCCGCGTGAACCGTCGCGGATCCAGCGCCTGGGGCATGTAGTGCTGGAGACGCGGGTGTTCGCCCGCGCACTGGCCTGGTACCTGGACACCCTCGGGATGATCGTGTCCGACTTCCTGTTCCTGGACGGGCAGCGCGACCGCGGCCCCACGATGGCGTTCCTCCGCTGCGACCAGGGCAGTCTGGCCGTCGACCACCACACCCTGGCCATGCACCTCGGCCCCGGCAACGGCTATGTCCACTCCGCCTACCAGGTGACCGACCTGGATTCGATCGCCGCCGGCGGCGAGTACCTGGCCGAGCGCGGCTACCAGCGCAGCTGGGGCATCGGCCGGCACATCCAGGGCAGCCAGCTGTTCGACTACTGGCGCGACCCCGACCACCTCATGCTGGAGCACTTCGCCGACGGCGACTTGTTCTCCTGCGACCTCGAGCCCGGCTGGGCGCCCATGTCGACGAGCGGCCTCGCCCAGTGGGGCCCGCCGGCCACCCGCGACTTCCTCGGCGCCGGCCCCTCCCCGCAAAGGGTCCGCGATGTCGTCCAGGCCCTGCGCGGCGACAACGAGATGGACATGGCGCGGCTTCTCGGCCTGTTGAGGGCCGCCAACTCCAACTCCTGACGCCCCAACCCCCTACCTCCAACTACCTCCAACAAAGGCATTGAGATGAGCACCAACGTCCTGCGCACCGCCGACGGCTGGTGGGTGGTGCGCGACACTCGCGCCATCCGCATCGAGACCAAGGCCGTCACCACCGCCGAACTGCTGGCCGACCGCGCTGCCGTGGGAGAGGCCGCAGTCTCCGGCGAACCGGGCACGCCCGTCGCCGAATTGGCGGCCCTCTCCCCCGTCACCACCCCCTGCCGGGTGGTCGCACAGATGGTCAACTACCGCAGCCACGCCCGCGACTCGGGCTTCACCGGCGACATCCCGCCCGCCTTCTTCCGCAAGGCGTCCGGCTCGGTCAGCGGCCCGCATGACGCCGTCGTCCGTCCGTCGCACGTGAAGTTCCTGGACTACGAGATCGAGCTCGGCCTGGTCATGGGCGCGCCCCTCCCGGTCGGCACCGTCGTCGAGGAGCGGGACCTTCCCTCGTACGTCGCCGGGCTCGTGATCACCAACGACGTCAGCGCCCGCGACGTCCAGCTGACCAAGACCCAGTTCTACGAGAGCAAGTCGTACCCGACCTTCACGCCAGCCGGTCCCCACCTGGCCCTGCTGGAGCCGGGCGACTTCGCCCATCTCCTCGACCTGCGGCTGAAGTTGAGCGTCAACGGCGACCTGCGCCAGGACCGCACCCTCGCCGACATGATCGTCCGCCCGGCGCAAGCCCTCACGCTCCTTGCCCGCTTCCAGACGCTCGACCCCGGTGACCTGCTGCTGACCGGCACCCCCGGTGGCACCGCTCTCAAGGCCCCGCCGAAGGCCGTAGAGAAGATCGGCTCGCTGCTGCCGCCCGCCGTGAAGTGGAAGGCGTTCTTCAAGAGCCAGGCGCGCAACCCGCACTATCTGCATGAGGGCGATGTCGTGACTACGACGATCGCGACCGCAGACGGGCGCATCGACCTCGGCGAGCAGCGCACTCCCGTGGCGGACGCGATATGAGCACCGCAGCTCGGGTACCCGTGGTGATCATCGGTGCGGGCCCCGTTGGCGTGACCGCCGCCCTCCTGCTGGCCCGGCGTGGCGTGAGGACCGTCGTCCTCGAACGCCACCACGACGTCTACCCCCTGCCGCGCGCCGTCGCCGCCGACGACGAGGTGCGCCGCATCCTGCAGGCCGCAGGCGTACAGGAGGAGTTCGCCGCGATCGCTCGCCCCGCGCGGGGGCTGCGGCTGCTGGACGCCCGGCACCGGGTGATGGCCGAGTTCCCGCGCACCGCGCAGGGGTCACACGGCTTCCCGCAGACCAGTATGTTCGACCAGCCCGAGCTGGAGCGGGTGCTGCGCGACGCCCTGGCCCGCACCCCGGAGTGCGAGCTGCGCGGCGGGGTGGAGGTCGTCGGCGTCGAGCAGGACGGCGACGGTCCGGGCGGCGACGGTCCGGTCCGCGTGACCTACCGCGACGACGAGGGTGAACACCTTCTGCGGACGGACGCCGCCCTCGGCTGCGACGGTGCGGGCGGCCTCACCCGCGACGCCATCGGCGCCACGTGGGAGGACCTGCGCTTCGAGGAACGCTGGACGGTCATCGACGTGCGCACCAGCCTCCCGGTCCGCTGCTGGGAAGGCGTCGAGCAGATCTGTGATCCGCGGCGGCCGGCGACGTTCATGCGCATCGGCGAGGACCGCTACCGCTGGGAGTTCCGGCTGCGGGACGACTCAGAACTGGATCACGAGCGGCTGCGGGAGCTGATCGCTCCGTGGGTGGACCTCGCTCATGGCGCCGACTTCGAGGTGGTGCGGCAGGCGCAGTACACCTTCCGGGCGCGTATCGCCGACCGCTGGCGCCGGGGTCGCGTCTTCCTCCTCGGCGACGCCGCGCACCTCACCCCGCCGTTCATCGGACAGGGGCTGTGCGCGGGCCTGCGCGACGCCCACAACCTCACCTGGAAGCTCGCCCGTGTCCTCCAACAAGGCGCCGACGAGCGGCTGTTGGACACGTACGAGAGCGAGCGCAAGCCTCACGCCCGCCATGTGATACGGCTCGCGGTCGCCATGGGCTGGGCCATGACCGGCGGCGAGGACGGCGCCGCCGCCATCCGCCGTGGCGTCCTGGCCGCGGCCGTCCGCATCCCCGGCCTGAGTACGGCAGCCGCTCGCGACCTCAGCCCTGCGCTGACCGCCGGACCGCTCGTACGACGCCGTATCCGCCTCGGCGGACGCGGTCTCGTGGGCGGCTTCTGCCCGCAGCCGTGGGTGACCGTCGACGGACACCCGGCCCGCCTGGACGAACTACTCGGCGACTCCTTCGCCGTCCTGACCGCCGTACCGCTCTCCCCCTCACTGAAGGCAGTCGTCGACGGCGTCGGCGCCCGGACCATCCCCGTGTCCGACCTCGCCGACGACGGCCGCCTCGCCGCCTGGCTGCGCGAGGGGCGGGCGGACGCCGTGCTGCTGCGGCCGGATCGCGTCGTAATGGACGTCGTCCCGTCCGGCGGCCGCGACTTCACGGGTACGGCCGGCTGGGCGTCCCTGCTGCACAGCACACGAAGCCCTGTTCCTTCCCAACGGTCCGTTGAGAAAAGCCTGTTGAGGAGCACGACGCGATGAGCACGCCGTACCAGGACCCCTTCTTCATGCCCGATCCGCAGACCGTGGCCGCCAGCCGCATCGTGGACTTCGCCCGCTGGGCGGCCCGGCACCGGGGCGTGGAGGCCGACGCCGACGACTATGCCGCCCTGCACCGCTGGTCGGTCACCGCCCTGGAGGACTTCTGGGGTGCGGTGTGGGAGTACTTCGACGTCGACGCGGACACCCCGTACGAGCGGGTCCTGGGTGAGGAAACCATGCCCGGCAGCCCGGTGGTTCCCCGGCGCCACCCTCAACTACACCCACCACGCGCTGCGCAATCTCGCGGACGACGACGTGGCGATCGTCGCCCTCGACGAGACCGGCTCCGGGTACGAGGTGACCGGAAAGCGGCTGCGCTCCCAGGTCGCCTCGGTGGCCGCGACCCTGCGCGACCTGGGGGTGGGCGAGGGCGACCGGGTCGTCGGCTACCTGCCCAACACCCCGCATGCGATCGTCGCGTTCCTCGCCGCCGCGAGCCTGGGCGCCGTGTGGTCGGTGTGCGGGCAGGACTACGCCCCCAAGGCCGCCGCCGACCGGTTCGCCCAGCTCGAACCCACCGTCCTGGTCGCTGCCGACGGCTACCTGTTCAACGGCATCGCGCACGACCGCCGCGAGGCCGCCCTCGACCTGGCCTGCGCGCTGCCCACCCTGAAGGCCGCGATGCTCGTGGACCACCTGGGCCTGCCGTGGCCCGAGGGCACCTGTCCCGCACTGACCATCCCGTGGGAGGACGCGTCCACCCGTACGGAGCAACTCACCTGTACCGCCGTGCCGTTCGACCACCCGTTGTGGGTCGTCTTCTCCTCCGGCACCACCGGCCTGCCCAAGGGCATCGTCCACGGCCACGGCGGCGTGCTGCTGGAGCACCTCAAGACCCTCGGTCTGCATTCCGACCTCGGCCACGGCGACCGCCTGCTCTGGTACACCACCACCCACTGGATGATGTGGAACCTGGTCGCCTCCACGCTGCTGACCGGCGCGACCACGTGCACGTACGACGGCAGCCCGGCCCCCCTCGCCCGCCCGGACGTCCTGTGGGAGCTGGCGGCCCGCCACGGCGTCACGGTCTTCGGCACCAGTCCCCAATACCTGCTGGGCATGACCAAGTTCGGCATCGATCCGTCCGTGCACGACCTGTCGTCCGTCCGCGTGGTCGGCTGCACCGGCTCCGCCCTGCCCGCCTCTGCCTACCCCTGGGTCCGCGACCACGTCGGCGACCGCGTCCTGCTCGCCTCCATCAGCGGCGGCACCGACATCGTCTCCGGCTTCGCCGGCAGCGCGCCCACGACCCCGGTCTGGGCAGGGGAGTTGTCGGCTCCCCACCTCGGTGTGGCCCTGGCCGCGTACGACGCCGAGGGCTTCCCGGTCATGGACCAGGTCGGCGAACTGGTCGTCACCCGCCCGATGCCGTCGATGCCGCTGCACTTCTGGAACGACCCCGACGGCAGCCGCTACCGCGACGCCTACTTCTCGGCGTACCCCGGCGTCTGGCGGCACGGCGACTGGATCACGGTCACCTCCCACGGCTCGGTGATCGTGCACGGCCGCTCCGACTCCACGCTCAACCGCAACGGCGTGCGCCTGGGCAGCGCCGACATCCACGACGTCGTCGAACGCATGCCGGAGATCACCGAAGCCCTGGTCATCGGCGCGGAGGAACCGAACGGCGACTATTGGATGCCGCTGTTCGTGGTCCCGGCGGCCGGGGTGGTGCTGGACGACGCCCTGCGCGAAAGGATTCTGCGAGCGATCCGCACCGGCGCCTCACCACGCCACGTCCCCGACGAGATCATCGAAGTCCCGGCCATTCCGCACACCCGCACCGGCAAGAAACTCGAGGTCCCGGTCAAACGCCTGCTTCAGGGTGCCCCCGTCGAGCAGGTCGTCAACCTCGCCGCGGTGGACGACCCCGATCTCATCGACGACTACG
The DNA here is from genome assembly GCF_005786655.1 of Streptomyces montanus. NCBI lineage: Bacteria > Bacillati > Actinomycetota > Actinomycetes > Kitasatosporales > Streptomycetaceae > Streptomyces > Streptomyces montanus. The sequence goes on along the minus strand of NZ_VBZC01000042.1, from coordinate 21,356 downwards.
CACGGCTGGGAGCCACCCGCCGCAGTCGGAGGAGCACCGAGGCAACCGAGGCAACCGAGGCATGAGAACGGCACAGATCATCACCGCCGTTGCACCTGGCTCCCCCTCGGCGCAGTTGCTGCGACACCGTGGGGCTCCCCCCCATGCCGGAGCGTGCGTGAGCGGGAGCGGGGTGGGCGGGCGACCGGGCGGGGGAAGTGACGGCGGCAGGCCCGATGCTGGGCCGGTCGGGCCTGTGGCGTCCTGCTGTCGCTGTGGCCCGTCAGCGGGGGCCGCAGGAGGGCCCTGGGGGAGCCGCCTCCGCGGTGGACGCGCCTCCATACGTCGCCGGCTGTGATGGGACGAACGCTTCGGCACGGACTCCGCAAGAGGTTTCAGGGTGCCCCTGGGGCCCGCTTCCTCGGCACTGCGAGAGCGCCTGACGTAACGGCCCTGAGGAGGCGGCGGAAGGTGGAGCATTCCATGTGGCTCGGCGCGGGGCAGGCGGCGGCGTGTCGCAGGGAGTCACGCAGGACGACCAGTTCACGGATCCTCCTGTCCAGCTCCTCCGCCTGGGCGGCAAGCATCTGCCGGTCGATGCGCGGCTGTCCGTCCGGCGCGAACATGCGCGCGATCTCATCGAGCGAGAACCCGGCAGTGCGCCCCAACGAGATCAGCGCCAGGCGCTCCAGTACCCCGGGATCGTACTGACGGCGCAGGCCCCGCCTGCCGATCGAGGCGATCAGCCCCTTTTCTTCGTAGAACCGCAGCGTCGAGGCGGGAACCCCGGCGCGGTGCGCCACCTCGGCGATGTCCAGGCCTGTCATCCTCTTGACCTCAAGTCGACTTGAAGTAGCACGCTTTCACCTCGACCCCACGAAGGCAAGCACAGGAGGCGATCATGGACTTCACGCGCAGGACCGATGACGAACAGGCGGCCCGCTGGAACGGGCCCGCCGGCCACGCCTGGGTCGAGGCACAGCCGGTGCTGGACGAGATGCTCAGGCCCTTCGAAGACCTACTCGTCGAAGCGGTATCCGCCGAACACGGAGGCCACGTGCTCGATGTCGGCTGCGGCACCGGCAGCACCACGCTGGCCGTCGCACGGCGGCTTGGTCCTGCCGGCCGCTGCGTCGGCATCGACATTGCCGAACCGATGATCACCGCAGCCCGGGCGCGCGCCGAGCAGGCCGATGCACCGGTGTCCTTCATCCGCGCCGACGCACAGGATCACGCATTCGAACCCGCCACCTTCGACGCCATCATTTCGCGCTTCGGCGTCATGTTCTTCAACGACTCCGTCCAAGCCTTCGCGAATCTACGGCGGGCCGCGAGGAACGGGGCCGGGCTCCGGTTCATCACATGGCGCAGCCCTGCGGAGAATCCGTTCATGACGACGGCCGAACGTGCCGCGGCACCGCTCCTGCCGGACCTCCCCGCCCGCCGACCGGACGAGCCGGGGCAGTTCGCCTTCGCGGACCCGGACAGGATCCACCGCATCCTGACGGAGAGCGGGTGGGCCGGGATCGACATCCGGCCGATCGACGTGGCCTGCGCCCTGCCCGAAAGGAAACTGGTCGGTTACTTCACCCGGCTCGGTCCACTCAGCCTCATCCTGCACGAGGCGGACGAGCGGACCCGCGCACAGGTCGTCGAAACAGTTCGTGCTGCCTTCGACACCTATGTGCAGGGCACGGAAGTCCGCTTCACCGCGGCCTGTTGGATGGTCGGCGCCCGAGCATCGTCCGCGTCAACCGCGCCGAAGGACACAGCCAATACCTGAGCGGTGGATCACTGCGAGGCGATCGCCATGTCCAGGTCGAACACGGCCCGTACGTCGGTGTCGTCCAGGATTCTCATCGCGGCGGCCGTCTCCGTCACCGCTGGTCGGTGAGGTGCGGCAGCGCGGCGAGACCGGCGGCGATGCCACCGCCGACGATGGCCACGTCTTTCATGGCTGCTCCAGCTGTTCGAGAAGATCTCCCTGCTCACAGGAAGGTCTCCGTGCTCACAGATTGATGACGACGTCCGACAGGGGTGTCGAGCAGCACGGCAGGACCCCGCCCCGGGCGATCTCACGGTCCCGGATGCCGCCTCCGTGCGGCATGTCGACCTGCCCCGAGACCAGCGTCGTCTTGCAGGTGCCGCACAGGCCCTGCCGGCAGGACGTCGGTACGCCCAGCCCGGCCGCCTCGGCGGCCTCCAGCAGGGTGGTGTCCGGCGGGCAGACCGTCTCGACCCCGCTCAGGGCGAACTTCACGGAGAACCCCGTAGAGTCTTCGGGCTGCGACTCCGTGTCCGCGAGCGGCGCGCCGGCCCTCGCCGCCGCGGACGGCTCCGTGGCGAAGACCTCCTCGTAGCAGCGGGCCGGATCGCAGCCCAGTTCCACGAGCAGAGACTGCCTGCCCTCCCGTGACTTCCCCGCCCTCGTCGACCTGCACCTGCAAGGACGCCTCCCCCTGGAGAAGTTCGTCACCGAGGAGATCGGCATCGACGGCGTCGAAGCGGCCTTCGAGAAGATGCACCGGGGAGGCGTGCTGCGCTCGGTGGTGGTCCTGTGACTTCCGAGCCGAACCGACACGAAGGCGTCGAACGCGTCGTCACCTCCGGGACCTTCTCCCTGGACGGCGGCACATGGGAGGTCGACAACAACGTCTGGCTCGTCGGCGACGCCCACGAAATCATCGTGATCGATCCCGCACACGACGACGAGAGGATCATGGACGCCATCGGTGACCGCAGAGTCGTCGCCGTCGTGTGCACCCACGCCCACAACGATCACGTCAACGCCGCCCCCGCCCTGGCCGACCGCACCGGAGCCCCCTTACTGCTCCACCTGGACGACCGCCTGCTGTGGCAGCAGACCCACCCGGACCGAGCCCCGGACGGCTACCTGTCGCACAACCGCCGCCTCACCGTGGCCGGTGCGGAACTCACCGTCCTGCACACCCCGGGACACACTCCCGGAGCGGTCAGCCTGCACGCCCCCGACATGGGCACCGTCTTCACCGGCGACACCCTCTTCCAAGGAGGGCCCGGCGCCACAGGCCGCTCATTCTCGGACTTCCCCACCATCATCCGCTCCATCCGTGACCAGCTGCTCACCCTCGCCCCGGACACCGTCGTCCGCCCCGGCCACGGCGCCTCCACCACCATCGGTGCTGAATCCGCTGACCTCCAGAAGTGGATTGACCGCGGGCACTGACCCGGAACGGCTGACTGGCTGTGCCGAACCCACGATGCCTGCGCGAACTCGACACGGTCCGCGCTGAGTGGCGGGAAATTCTTGTCAGGGCGCACGTCGAGAAGGGTGATCGCTTTCTCCGGCGTGTCCGACCGACCTCCTCGCCTTCACGGAGCCCAGGCGTACGGTCGCCGCGAAGGCCCGCAGCTGTGCCGGGGTCAACGTCAGGTGTGCCGAGAGGCGGCGACCTCTCGGTACGCGGGCCAACTCCCTTTGTTCGTAGAGGAGATGCCCTCCCGGCACTACAGCGATCACCATCACCATCGGATCTCCTCCGCCCCGTATGCTTCCGGAGCAGCCGCACGGCCCCCGCCAAGCCGCCGCGACGGGCCGGCGTCCGCCTCGGCATTCCCGGCGGGCACCATCGGCTCCCTTGCTTCTGTCACCTCCATCCGCCTAGCTTTACTTTGTGCCGCAAATAAACAAAACCCGAATGCACAACGTCGTGCCGGGCAACGGCAACGACCTCACCCGACTCCGCATTGCCCTCACCACCTTCTTCGCCCTCGACGGCTTCATCTTCGCCGGCTGGGTCGTCCGCATCCCCGCCATCAAGCAACAGACCAACGCCTCCGCCAGCGCCCTCGGACTCGCGCTCTTAGGCGTCTCCGCGGGCGCGGTCGTCACGATGATGCTCACCGGCCGACTCTGCCGCCGCTACGGCAGTCACCCGGTGACCGTGGTCTGCGGCGTCCTGCTCTCGCTCAGCGTCGCCCTGCCTCCACTCACCCACTCGGCCCCCGCCCTCGGAGCCGTACTCCTCGCGTTCGGCGCCGCGTACGGCGGGATCAATGTCGCGTTCAACAGCGCCGCCGTCGACCTGGTGACCGCGCTGGGGCGGCCGATCATGCCGAGCTTCCACGCCGCCTTCAGCCTCGGCGGCATGGTCGGCGCGGGGCTCGGTGGCCTGGTCGCGGGGTCCCTGTCCCCCACCCGCCATCTGCTGGGCCTCACCTTCGTCGGCCTGCTCGTGACCGCCGTCGCGGGGCGCGCCCTGTTACGCCACGACCCCCCGGTCCCCTCACCGCCGGATCAGACCCGCGACGAGGAACACGTCCCCCGCCGTCTCGACGCCCGCACCCGCGGAATGGTCACCGTCCTCGGCCTGATCGCCCTGTGCACGGCGTACGGCGAGGGAGCGCTCGCCGACTGGGGCGCCCTGCACCTGGAGCAGGACCTGGACGCCCACCCGGGCGTCGCCGCGGCCGGCTACTCCTGCTTCGCCCTCGCCATGACGATCGGCCGACTGACCGGAACCACGCTCCTCGAACGGCTCGGCCGGACCCGGACCGTGGTCGCGGGCGGCACCACGGCCGCGGCCGGCATGCTCGTCGCCTCACTCGCCCCGTCGGTGTGGGCGGCACTCCTCGGTTTCGCGGTCACGGGCCTCGGCCTCGCCAACATCTTCCCGATCGCCGTCGAACGCGCGGGCGCGCTGGCCGGCCCGAGCGGAGTCGCCATCGCCTCGACACTGGGCTACGGCGGCATGCTCCTCGGCCCGCCCGCGATCGGGTTCATGGCGGACTGGTTCTCACTGCCCATCGCCCTCACTAGCGTGGCGGCGCTGGCTGCCGTGGCCGCCGTCATCGGGTTCGCGACGCGTCGCGCGGCGGTGAGCTGACACTTCGTCCGTCACCCCTCGCGTGCGCGGGCCCCCGCCCGGGTCCGGTCGGCCGTCACCGACCGCTCGGGATTGCGGCGGAGATACTCCTCCTCCAGCTCCGCCGTCCGACGACTGTGCACGTCCAGTGCGTCCCGCGAGCCGTGCAGGAAGGTGTCGTGGCGGGTGCGGTGCACGCTCTCCAGCTCCTGGAGCAGGTGCTGGTCGTCCAGCGCGGACGGGTCCAGTCCGGGGGCGAAGCCGTTGCCATGGTCCTGGTGGGTCACGCCGTTCTCCTTCATGCCGGGGCCGTGGAGGCTCATCCGGTGCCTCCGACGGGCTCGTGTCCTGTCGTCCCGAACACTGCCTTCGCCTCCTGCAGGCGCAGGTCCTCCAGTGTCCGCATCTGTCGTCGGGCTCGTTCGATCAGCTCGTCGAGCCCTTGTCGGTCGAGGCGCTCGTCACTCTCCGAGAGCCGGTGCAGCGTCCGCCATCCGGCGGCCTTTCCTTCGACTCCCAGCCGAAGGAACTCGAGCTCCACCACGGAGCTGAGTGGAGAGCGGCGCACAAGACGACCATTGCTTTTCAGGCGCCCGGCCATCTCGACCAACGCCCCCGTATAGATCTTGTAGTTCCGCGCCGGAACATCGAGCCGCCCCATGATGTCCAGCAGGCTCCTCCGGTCCTGGGCGATCTCGGTCGCGATCGGTTCCAACGCCTCGCCGAGCGGAGAGCCACGCAGAGTCCTGGCCATGTACTGAGCTCGCCTGGTGCCGGTGGTTGCCCCGGCCAGGTGGTCGTTGAGGTAGATGCCGAGCAGGCTCGTTCGCGTTCCGCCGCCGTGGCGCACCGCTCTTGTGTCGGAGTGCTGCAAGTCAGTCATCCCCGAACACCCCTCTCTTTTGGTTCTGTCCGCCGTTGCCGGCCTTGCCGGCGAAATCGCACGAGTACCCCGCATACCTCGGCCCACCACCTGTTCATGTGCCCCGGCCCGCATGCCCGGCGGCGGCGAGGGGAATTCAAGGGCCATGGCACTGACCAGGAAGTACGCGGTGGCGGCCTCTGGGCGGTGGTGGGACGAGGACGACGGACGGTGGTTGCCCGCCGGAGAGGTGCACGGCTGGGAGCGGGGCAAGAACCAGACCGTCTGCGGTCTGTCGCTCAGCCGCTCCCAGCTCGCACGTTTCCCAGGCGTCGACTGGACCGACATCTTCCCCGAGTCGGGCGGAGCCGCCGACCGCGTCCGGCGCATCTGCCACCGCTGCGCGTCCGTCTGCGGGCGCCGGGAGGGGGACACACGCCGCGGTCGGCGGCGTCTGAACCCACGTCCCTGACCGCCGGGCCAACCGCCGGGCCTGATCACCGGGCCTGATCGCCGGGTCCGACCGCTGGGTCCGACCGCTGGGCCTGATCGTCGACCCTGACCGCAGGGTCTGGCACGGTCCCGGTGAGGCGCCTCGGGGCGCCCGGTGGTGACCGGCGCAGCAGTCGGCGTGATTGATCCGCGCCGCAGTGGAGACCCGTAGTGCCAGCAGAGCCCGCCACGGAAGGGGGCCGATGAGTACTCCACCGACCGACCCCACGCCACCCCGGCCCACTCCGGCCCCGGGACCGACGGATCCGCAGCCCGGCCCGGCACCGGGACCGGTGCCCGCCCCGGAACCCGATCCTGTTCCCCCGACGCGTCCTGCGCCGCCGGGGCCCGACCCCGTTCCGCCGGCACCCGGTCCCGATCCGTACCCGGAGCCCGGGCCGGCGCCCGGGCCTCTGCCGCCTCCCGAGCCGGCCGCTTGAGCAGACCACTTGAGCACCGCTGCACAACAGGATCGCTTGAGCGCCCCCGCACAACAGGACAGTGCCGACGGCTCGGTACGGGAGGGGCCGCCCGGCGCAGGTCTCGTCGGAGACCGCCGACAAACGCATGGACGGCGCAGCAGCCGGAGTCCGGAAACGGAGCAGCAGTGACGCAGAACGCGGATGACGCCGCTCTCCCCGGGCGGAAACCAGCTTCTGAACTGCGTCAGACGGGGCAGCCGGTCGAGTACGGCCCTGGGCAGGACCCGCACACGGAAGGGCTTCCACCTGACCGCAGCCGGGCGATCCTGCAGGCGGCCAAGCACGTCGCCTCCGTCCTCAAAAAGGGCGGCCACGACTTCGCGCTCGCCGGCAGTGTCGCGGTCTACGCGCACGGCGGAGCCGCCGATTTCCAGCACGACGCCGACTTCTGCATCAGGCCCGAGGACGCCGGCGCGGTCGCCGCAACACTGGAGGAAGCCGGCCTGAATGTGTACGCACCGTCCGAGGACTGGCTGCTGAAGGCCAAGTGCCTCGATCAGGACATCGACCTCATTTTCGAGCTGGCTCTTCAGCCTGTCACCACCGAGCTGCTCAGCAGGGCCACCGAACTGTCGGTGGACTCGGTGCAGATGCCGGTCCTGTCGCCGACCGATCTGTTGCGCAGTCTGCTCGCCGCCTTCTCCGAGCACCACTGCGACTTCGGCGCCGTCCTGCCGATCGCCCGGCAACTGCGCGAGAGGGTCGACTGGGACCAGGTTCGCCGCGAGTTCGGTGACGCACCGATGCCGGGCGCCTTCCTCTACCTGCTGGAACGCCTGGAAGTCATCGCACCGCAGGGAGGCCACCGATGAACGCAGCGAGGCCACCGATGAACGACCATGTCTCACACCCGCCAGGCTCCAGCAGGAGCACGGCCGGCACCGGAACGGCTCAGAACACCGAATACCGCATCGCTCACCTGCGAGAACGACTCGCCGCGGAAGAGCCGGGCGAACTGGGCGTACGGGTCGAGACGCGCGGATCGGCGGTGACCGTCATCGGCACCGTCCCCACCGCGCACTGCCGCGATGAGCTCATGCACACCGCCAACGAGGAACTGGCCGGGCTGTCCCTCCACTTCGACATCGTCGTGGCCGAGGCCGCGGCTCCCGATCACCCGGAGGAGGTGTCATGATCCGCGTCGCGGCCGTCGGGGACATCCACATGGGCCTTGACAGTCAGGGCCTGTTCAGGCCGGCCTTCGACACCCTGCCCGACTGCGCAGACCTCCTGCTCCTGGCCGGTGACCTCACCCGTCACGGCACACCGGAGGAGGCCCGGGTGGTCGCCGAGGAGGTGTCCGGTCTGCCGGTTCCGGTCGTCGCCGTGCTCGGCAACCACGACCACCACGACGAGAAGCCGGAGGAGGTCACCGCCGTCCTCCGTGAAGCGGGTGTGCACGTACTCGAGGGGCAGGGAACGGTCGTCGACATCGACGGCACGCGCGTCGGCATCGCTGGTACCAAGGGCTTCTGCGGCGGGTTCGTGGGCCGCAGTGGCAGCGAGTTCGGGGAACCGCTCATGAAGGAGTTCATCCGGTACACGCGCCGCTGCGCCGACGGTCTGCGTACCGCTCTCGACGACCTGGCGGCGCGGGGCTGTGGGACGAGGATCGCCCTCACCCACTACTCCCCCGTGCCGGACACGCTGGCCGGCGAGCCGCCGGAGATCCATCCGTTCCTGGGCAGCTACCTCCTCGCCGAGGCGGTCGACACGGCGGGCGCGGACCTGGTAGTCCACGGGCACGCACACGCGGGCCGGGAGCACGGCATGACCAGCGGGGGCGTACCGGTCCGCAACGTCGCACAGCCCGTCATTCGCCGGGCGTTCAACGTGTACCACCTGCGCAGCCGCGAGGCCGCGGCAACGGCCTCCGCCTCGGCCCGCACGCCCGGCTGAACGGCGTAACGACAAAACGACAGAACGACAGGTCGACGACGGAACGACGCACGCTCCCTCCCGTCGTGAAGAGATCCAGACCCGCGTTAGCCCGCCGGCGGCAGGGGCACCCGGAGGCCGGACGGTCCCGCCAAACAAAACCCGCCACAGCCGGCATGGAGGTGCTGACCATGGGACACGGAGGAAACGTCATCAACGAGCTGGTGACCGATCACCGGGAGGTCGAGGAGCTTTTCGGCAAGATCGAGGGTCTCCCGCCCGGTGACAAGAACCGCAAGCTCTACGCGGACCAGGCCACCATCGAGCTGGTGCGCCACTCGGTGGCCGAGGAGGCGTACCTCTACCCGGCCGTGCGTCAGTACGTGGCCAACGGCGACGCGGTGGCGGACAAGGAGCTCGACGACCACTCCCGGGCCGAGCAGATCATGAAGGACCTGGAGGGCCACGAGGCGGACGACCCCCACTTCGACCGCCTCATCGGCAAGCTGATGACCGAGATTCGCTCGCACATCGCGGACGAGGAGGAGCATCTCTTCCCGATGCTGCGTGACGCGGCCCCCGAGGGATCTCTCGACGACTTGGGCGACAAGGTCCGGCAGGCGAAGAAGACGGCACCGACCCGCCCCCACCCGTCCGCCCCCGACAAGCCACCCGCCAACAAGCTCCTGGCCCCGGGCGTCGGACTGGTCGACCGGCTGCGCGATGCGATGACGGGGCGCGGCAAGCAGGACTGACGCGTCTGCGAGGAGCCCACCCCAACGAGCTGACGGCGACCGACTGGGACCCCGCGTCCAACCAGCCGCTCTTCAAGACCGTCGCTGCCCGAATCCGGCTGGTGAACTCGCGGGACGCGCCGGCGCCGGCCCCGACCACGACGGCGTCGGCGCCCAGCGCCGCCGACGTGTCACCGACCGTGGGCGATCCGGCGGCAGAGGCCCGCGAGGACCTCTCCTGGGAACCGGAGCCCGCCGAGGAGCCGTCCCTCACCGAACGCCTGCGGGAGAAGGGATGGCCGCGCAGGCGCTCAAGGACGCCGAACTCCTTCGGTTGACCCAGGAATGCCATCCGGACACGCTGCGCCAGATCCGCTGGGCCAACGCCAAGATCAAGGAGGCGAGTCCCCAGGTGTTGCTCAGCTGAGTGACGCGCACTCGTCGCACGGCACAGGAGATCGGCAAGTCTTCCGGCTCAGGCGGTCAGCGCCTCGCCCGGCTTCAGGCGGTCCATGAGGTCGGCGCGATGCAGATCGGCTATGGGGGCGAGAAGGTCCGGGTGACGCAGCAGCGCCGCCGCCCGCCGGTCGCGTTCGTCCGGTGCGACCAGACGGCGGAACTCGACCGGCGATCCGGCCATGTGTCCACAGTCGGCGAGGGCGGCCACGGCCGCAGTGGCCAGTGCCGAGTCGATCAGCAGGCATGCGGCCCAGCTCGCCACGACCTCGTCCACCCAGGTGCGCCACGCGTACTCGTCAGCACCGTCGGAACCGGTCTCGTACGCGGCCCCGTCCGCGCCGGTGATCCAGTCGAGCCGGGCGGAGCCTCCTGGTCCCGCCACCCCTACGAGAGCGGCATCCATCGGAGTCGGATAGCGCAGCCACGCCGCGACGGTCACGCCCTGCCGGGCCTGGACGTCGGAGAGAGCGGAGTCCAGCGCACCGCCGCCCGACGGGTAGGAATACGTCAGCCACTGAGTAGTCGCCGCTATGAGCGGGGAGAGATCTGCGAGCACCAGCCCGTCCGCATTACTGGGGAAATGTCGACGGAAACGCTAGCCCGTGGCCCCCCGCCGGCAAATGACTCGGCCCACGGAAAGGAAGTGGCTTCGGCCACACCGCCCAGCCACCGTGTGAGCTGTCGAGCCCGCGCCCCCGAGCGGTGGGCAGTCGAAGCGAAACCCTTCCCTTCGAGCGCGCTTCATCCGGCAGACTCCCCCATATGGAGATCGAGCGGCTCGTTCAGACCCTGAGCGCGGAAGGACAGGCGTTGGCCCGGGCCGCCGAGGAGGCCGGGACCGACGCCAAGGTTCCGACCTGCCCCGGTTGGCAGGTGCGGGACCTGGTGCGGCACACGGGCATGGTGCACCGCTGGGCCACTGCGTTCGTCGCCGAGGGGCACACTTCGTACCACCCCGACGAGGGCTTGCCCGATCTGGACGGCGCGGAGTTGCTGACCTGGTTTCGCGAGGGCCACCGGCGGCTGGTCGACACACTCGCCGGCGCCCCGGCCGATGTGGAGTGCTGGAGCTTCCTGCCCGCGCCCTCCCCGCTCACGTTCTGGGCGCGGAGGCAGGCACACGAGACGACGGTGCACCGGGTCGACGCGGAGTCAGCGCTCGGCGGGGCCCCGAGCGCGATCGCCGTGGACTTCGCGGTCGACGGCATCGACGAGGTGCTGCGCGGCTTCCATGCGCGTCCCAAGAGCAGGGTGCGCACGGATGCGCCGCGGGTGCTCAGGGTGCGGGCCGAGGACACGGACGCGGTGTGGACCGTAAGGCTCTCGGCCGAGCCGCCCACTTGCGAGAGGGGCGACACGGCCGAGGCCGACTGCGAGGTGGCGGGGCCCGCCGCCGCCCTCTACCTGTCGCTGTGGAACCGCCGTCCGTTCCCGCGCGTGGCCGGGGACTCCTCGCTGGCGACCCTGTGGCGCGAGAAGTCGGCCGTCACCTGGGGCTGAGCAACCGCCCTGCTCGGCGTTTCTCCACGGCCGCCATGCCCGCACCGTAGCAAGGAATCGCCTTTTGTTGCATCCGCATTAAATGCACTTACATCAAATGCATGCGCATGTACTGTGTGGCGCATGACCTCTCCGCTCACCGCCCCCGCGTCCCAGGAACGCTGGACCCCTCGCCTGTGGGGCACCCTGCTGGTGCTCTGCGCGGCGATGTTCCTGGACGCGCTGGACGTGTCGATGGTCGGCGTAGCCCTGCCGTCCATCGGCTCCGAACTCGATCTCTCCACCTCGACCCTCCAATGGGTCGTCAGCGGCTACATCCTGGGCTACGGCGGACTGCTGCTCCTCGGCGGACGGACCGCCGACCTGCTGGGCCGCCGCCAGGTCTTCCTGGTCGCCCTGGGCGTCTTCGCGCTCGCCTCGCTGCTCGGCGGGCTCGTCGACTCAGGTCCGCTGCTGATCGCCAGCCGCTTCATCAAGGGTCTGAGCGCGGCGTTCACCGCGCCCGCGGGCCTGTCGATCATCACCACGACCTTCGCCGAGGGCCCCCTGCGCAACCGCGCCCTCTCGATCTACACCACCTGCGCCGCCACCGGCTTCTCCATGGGCCTCGTCCTGTCCGGACTGCTCACCGAGGCCAGCTGGCGTCTGACCATGCTGCTGCCCGCGCCCATCGCGGTCGTCGCCCTGCTCGCCGGCCTCAAGCTGCTCCCGCGCAGCGAGCGGGAGAAGGACCACAACGGCTACGACATACCGGGTGCCATCATCGGCACGGCGTCGATGCTGCTGCTCGTCTACACCGTCGTCCAGGCCCCGGAGGCCGGCTGGGCCTCGGCCCGCACACTCCTGTCGTTCCTCGTCGTCGCCGTCCTCCTCACGGTCTTCGTCCGGATCGAGCGACGCTCGCCCGGTCCGCTGATCCGGCTCGGCGTTCTGCGCTCCGGCAGCCAGCTCCGGGCCCAGCTCGGCGCGATGACGTTCTTCGGCTCGTACATCGGCTATCAGTTCCTGGCCACGCTGTACCTGCAGTCGCTGCTCGGCTGGTCGGCCCTGGAAACCGCCCTCGCCTTCCTGCCCGCGGGCGCGCTGGTCGCACTGTCCGCCACCAAGATGGGAGCGGTCGTGGACCGGTTCGGCACGCGGCGGCTGATTCCGGTCGGCTTCGCCCTGATGGTCCTCGGGTACGCGCTGTTCCTGCGCGTCAGCCTCGACCCGGTGTACGCGGCGGTGATCCTGCCGACGATGCTCCTCATCGGCGCCGCGTGCGCACTGGTCTTCCCCTCGCTCAACATCCAGGCCACCAACGGCGTGGACGACCATGAGCAGGGCATGGTCTCGGGTCTGCTCAACACCTCGGTGCAGGTGGGCGGCGCCATCTTCCTGGCGGTCGTGACGGCCGTCGTGACCGCGAGCGCCTCCGAGGGCTCCTCTCCGCAGGCCGTTCTCGACAGCTACCGCACGGGACTGATCGTGGTGACGGCGATCGCGGTGGTGGGGCTGCTCATCACGGCCACGGGGCTGCGCACACGGCGTACGCACCGTCCCCAGCGGACGGTCCTCGTCGCCAAGTCCGAGGACGTGCTGGAGGAGCGGGTGCCGGTCCGCGACTGACGACAGGCTGACGACTACTCAAGTACGTGCGCCCGGCGGCCTCTTCTTGTCCGGCCGGGCGCACGCTGTGAGACTCGGCGTATGGCGAACAACGCGGGGCGGCGGACTCAGGGCGAGCGGGACGCGATCACCGTCGAGATCGGATACGCGCTGTGCAGTGCGGCGTTCGCGGCGGCCGTCCTCTTCGGGGCCGTGGCCGGCCCGGCATTTCTCTTCGATCTTCCGGACACCGTCAAAGGCCCGCTGCTCCGCACCGGGGCCGGGCTCGCCGTCGGTGTCTTCGTCGTCCGCGTGGTCAGTGTGCTGGTTCGTTTCCGGCGCGGGCCTCAGCCCAGCCAGCCCGGCCGCACCAACCCCGACTCATAGGCCAGCACGACCAGTTGGGCCCGGTCCCGAGCGCCCAGCTTCACCATCGTGCGGCTCACATGGGTCTTCGCCGTGAGGGGACTGACGACCAGCCGCCGGGCGATCTCCTCGTTGGACAGCCCGATCCCCACCAGAGCCATCACCTCCCGCTCCCGCTCGGTGAGTTCGGCGAGTGACTGCGCTGCCGCGGGCTCCTTGGACCTCGCCGCGAACTCGGCGATGAGCCGCCGCGTCACTCCGGGCGACAGCAGCGCGTCACCCTCGACCACCGCCCTGACCGCGCGCAGCAGTTCGTCCGGTTCGGTGTCCTTGACGAGGAAGCCGGAGGCTCCGGAACGGATGGCCTCGAAGACGTACTCGTCGAGCTCGAAGGTGGTGAGCATGACCACCTTGACGTTCTTCAGATCGGCGTCGTCGGTGATGCGGCGGGTCGCGGCGAGGCCGTCGAGCAGAGGCATGCGGATGTCCATCAGGACGACATCGGGGCGCAGTTCGCGCACCGCGCGCAGCGCCTCCTCACCGTCGGCCGCCTCACCGGCCACCTCGATGTCCGGCTGCGCACCGAGGAGCGCCTTGAAGCCTGCGCGCACCAGTGACTGGTCGTCGGCGAGCAGTACACGGATCACCGGTCCTCCTTGACCTTGACGTCGATCGGCAGCACCGCCAGCACCCGGAAGCCGCCGTCCTCGCGCGGTCCGGCCTCGATCGTGCCACCCAGGGCCGCGGCCCGCTCCCGCATTCCGGCCAGTCCGTTGCCGCTGCCGCCCGCGTCCTCGCCGGTCGCCGGTCCGTCGTCGTCGATACGGAGCTTCAGGGCGCCGCCCGTGTAGTCGAGGAGCACGCGCGCGTGCCGCGAACCGGAGTGCCGTACGACGTTGGTCAGCGCCTCCTGGACGATGCGGAACGCGGCGAGGTCCGCACCCGGCGGCAGGCCCCGGCGCTCCCCCTCGGTCTCGACGCCGACCGTCAGTCCGGCGCCCGCCGCCTGCTCGACGAGTTCGGGCAGGCGATCGAGGCCGGGCGCCGGCGCGCGCGGCGCGTCGCCGGGCGTGCGCAGTGTGTCGAGCACCTGGCGGACCTCCCCCAGGGCCTCCTTGCTCGCCGCCTTGATGGTGGTGAGCGCGGTACGAGCCTGTTCCGGGTCGGAATCGAGCAGCGCGAGGCCCACGCCCGCCTGGACGTTGATGACCGAGATGCTGTGGGCCAGCACGTCGTGCAGCTCGCGGGCGATCCGCAGCCGCTCCTCGTCGGCACGCCGCTTGGCCGCCTGCAGGCGCTCCGACCGTTCCCGGTCCCACTGCTCCCGGCGTACGCGGACGAGCTCGGAGACCGCGGCGATGGCCACCATCCAGGCGGCGACAGAGACGTCCTCGCCCCAGGAGGCCTCCGTACCGTCGTCCCCCGGCAGCCACTGGTAGAGCCAGTGCCCCACCAGCAGCTGCGTCACCCACAGCGTGCCGAGCGCCGCCCAGGCAGCCCTTCGATGCCCGGCGACGACGGCGCTGAAGCAAGCGAGGGCCACGGTCAGGAAGATCGGGCCGTACGGATAACCGGCGCCCAAGTAGAGCATCGCCGACGCCGCGGTGCCGAACATCACGAGGACCGGATACCGATGCCGCCACAGGAGAAGGACGCTGCCCGTGAGCAGCAGCGCTCGCGCGGCGAGGCCGAGGGGCTCTCGCTCGGGCTGCGCGTGCGCGGCGAAGCCGCTGCCGATGAGCACGAACGCGGTGACAAGCAGCGTCGAGCGCCACGGCCATCGAGTACGGCTCCCCTCCTCCTCGTCCTGACGGTTCCACCACGGAGGACGGTGAGGCCCTCGCCACAGCGGCCCGGCGTGCCCTCGCCCCAGTGGCCCGCCCCGCGACCAGGGCGGGCCACCACACCGGCGCGTGCGCTGCTCTTCCATGCCTGCCACGCTAGACGCCACGGCTCGCCCCGGCGTCCGCCGAGCGTGGTGATCACACGTACTCCCGGCGGAGTACCCCGAGGCAGCCGCCGTCAGGACCCCTGCCTGTTGCCGCCGCTTCCTGTGCCGCCGCCCTGAGGGAACACCAGGCCCACGCCATGGCCGAGCCGGGTCGCCGCGTTCCGGAAGAACGCCTCGCGGTCCTCGACCACGCGGTGGAACTGCCCGAACAACTCGAAGCCGATCAGCCCGAACAGCTGCGCCCACGCCGCGACGAGCGCCGTCACGACCTCCGGCGGCAGATCGGGCGCGAGGTCCTCGGCCATCCGCCGGGCCTCGGGCTCGAGTTCGGCGGGCAGCGGGGTGAGCGCGACGCCGCGTCCTTGGTGCGCGTCCCGGACGATGTCGATGAGCAGCAGCCCGACACGGGACGCCGCCGGCACGGTCGAGTCCGGCGCCGCGTACCCGGGCACGGGCGAGCCGTAGATCAGCGCGTACTCGTGCGGATGCGCCAGCGCCCAGCCGCGTACCGCCTCGCACACCGCGGCCCAGCGGCGGATCGGGCCTTCGGCGGCGACCTTGCCGTGCGCCGCCTCCGCGGTCTCGCCGAGCGAGTCGTAGGCGTCGGTGATGAGCGCGGTCAACAGGTCGTCACGGCTGGGGAAGTAGCGGTACAGCGCGGAGGAGACCATGCCGAGTTCGCGGGCCACGGCCCGGAGCGAGAGTTTGGCGGCGCCTTCCTTCGCGAGCTGTCTGCGCGCCTCGTCCTTGATGGCCGTGGTGACTTCGATCCGGGCGCGGGCGCGGGCTCCTCGTGCGGTACTCATACGAGGCAGTGTCCCATGTTTTCGAGAGCAGCGCACACAATCGAGAGCACTGCTCTTGCTTTGGATCACCGATCTCGTGCACACTGCTCTCAAGCGAGAGCATCGCTCTCTCAAACGGTGGGAGTCACCATGTCGTCGTCGCAGTACTACCTCAAGGGCAGCCCGCTCAACGTCCGTCTGAACAGCGTCATCGGCTGGCTCGCCCGGCACGGCATCAGCCTCATGGGCTCCGCCGAGATGTCGGTGCGCGGCCGCAAGAGCGGCCAGATGCAGCGCATCCCCGTCAACCCGCACACCTACGAGGGCACCCAGTACCTGGTCTCGGCCCGCGGCCACTCCCAGTGGGTGCGCAACATGCGGGTCGCGGGCGGCGGCGAGCTGCGCGTCGGCCGGAAGGTCCGCACCTTCGAGGCGGTGGAACTCCCCGACGAGGAGAAGCTCCCGATCCTGCGCACCTACCTGGAGAAGTGGGGCTGGGAGGTCAACCAGTACTTCCAGGGGGTCACGGCCAAGTCCACCGACGAGGAACTGATCGCGGCCGCCGCCGACCACCCCGTCTTCCGGATCACCGTCACATCGTGACCGGCGCCCTGAGCGCCCCTGCCCCCTGCCCCCGGCGGCCGGCGGCCGGCCGCCCCGTGCCTACCGGTCGAGCGCGGTCAGTGCGCGCCCGGCCATCGGGTGGGTGCGGACGATCTCACCGAGTGACGTGGAACCGCGCGTGATGCCGACGAAGGCCTTCCAGGCGGGCCGGAACCCGGTGATGGCCGCGTGGAAGAGCCCGGGGCGGCGCTCGAAGACCGTCAGCAGCCGCTTGCCCACACTCATCTCCACCCCGAGCCCCGCCTTGACGGCGAAGGCGTAGTTCAGGGCCTGGCGCCGGGTGTCCACGGCGTCGTGCGCCTCGGCGATCCGTACCGCCCACTCCCCCGCGAGCCGCCCCGAGCGCAGAGCGAACGAGATGCCCTCGCGGGTCCACGGCTCCAGGAGGCCCGCCGCGTCCCCGCACACCAGGACCCGCCCGCGCGACAGCGGCGAGTCGTCGGCACGGCAGCGCGTCAGATGCCCCGACGAGATGCTCGGCTCGAAGCCGGCCAGCCCGAGCCGGGCGATGAAGTCCTCCAGGTACCGCTTGGTGGCGGCTCCTTCACCACGCGCCGAGATCACACCGACGGTGAGCGTGTCGCCCTTGGGGAACACCCACCCGTAACTGCCGGGCATGGGGCCCCAGTCGATGAGGACCCGCCCCTTCCAGTCCTCGGCGACGGTCTCCGGGACGGGGATCTCCGCTTCCAGACCGAGGTCGACCTGGTCGAGCTTCACCCCGACATGCGCTCCTATCCGGCTGGCACTGCCGTCCGCGCCCACCACGGCACGCGCCAGCAGCGTCTCGCCGTCCTGCAGTACGACGGCCACGGTGCGCCGGTCCGGTACGGCGGATCCGTGCTGTTCCACCCGCGAGACCGTGGCACCGGTGCGCAGTTCGGCGCCCGCCTTCTGCGCGTGCTCGACGAGCTGCTGGTCGAACTCGGGCCGGTTGATGAGCCCGAACAGCGTGTGCCGGGAGCGTCGGGTGCGGGCGAACTTGCCGTCGAGCGAGAACGTGACCGCCTGCACCCGGTCCCGGAGCGGCAGCTCGAAGCCGGGCGGCAGGGCGTCTCGCGAGGGGCCGATGATGCCGCCGCCGCACGTTTTGTAGCGGGGCAGCTCAGCCTTCTCCAGCAACAGGACGCGGCGCCCCGCGACCGCTGCCGCGTAGGCCGCCGAGGCGCCCGCAGGCCCCGCCCCGACCACGACGACGTCCCATACCCGCTGTGCGTCGTCCGAAGAGTTCTCGCTGCTCACGATGGTCTGCTGCTCCGATCCAGCCGCCTGCCGCACCTACCTCACGCATCCTACGGGCGGGGCTCGGCGAAGACCGCTGTGGGAGTATCGGCAGCGTATGCGCGAGGCGCACCCGTATGCACGTGCATCCCACCTGTACCCATCCGTGCAACGTCGCACCTACGAGGAGCGTGCCCATGTCGTCGAATCCGGTCGCCGAGACCGTCGCCTCACTGATACCCAGGGCGAAGGCGGAGCTCACCGAGCTGGTGGCCTTCAAGTCGGTGGCGGACTTCGACCAGTTCCCCAGGAGCGAGAGCGAGGGAGCGGCGAACTGGGTGGCCGAAGCGCTGCACGCCGAGGGTTTCCAGGAGGTGGCGCTGCTCGACACCCCGGACGGCACGCAGTCGGTGTACGGCTTCCTGCCCGGGCCCGAGGGTGCGAAGACCGTGCTGCTGTACGCGCACTACGACGTGCAGCCGCCGCTCGACGAAGCGGCTTGGCTGACACCGCCGTTCGAGCTGACGGAGCGCGACGGCCGCTGGTACGGGCGGGGAGCCGCCGACTGCAAGGGCGGCTTCGTCATGCATCTGCTGGCCCTGCGCGCACTCAAGGCGAACGGCGGACTCCCGGTCAACGTCAAGGTGATCGTGGAGGGTTCGGAGGAGCAGGGCACGGGCGGCCTGGAGCGGTACGCCGAGCAGCACCCGGAGCTGCTCACCGCCGACGCGATCGTCATCGGTGACTCCGGCAACTTCCGGGTCGGCCTGCCGACGGCCACCTCGGCGCTGCGCGGTATGACGCTCGTACGCGTCCAGGTCGACACCCTTGAAGGCAACCTGCACTCGGGGCAGTTCGGCGGCGCGGCGCCCGACGCGCTCGGCGCGTTGATCCGCGTACTGGACTCGCTGCGCGCCGCGGACGGCTCGACGACCGTCGACGGCCTCACGAGCGAGGCCCGGTGGGAGGGCCTGCAGTACGAGGAAGCCCAGTTCCGCCAGGACGCCAAGGTGCTCGACGGTGTGGAACTGATCGGCTCCGGCACGATCGCCGACCGGATCTGGGCGCGTCCGGCCGTGACCGTGCTCGGCATCGACTGCCCGCCGGTGGTCGGCGCCACCCCGTCGGTGCAGGCGGGCGCCCGCGCGCTGATCAGCCTGCGGGTGCCGCCGGGCGTGGACGCGGTGGAGGCGACCAAGCTGCTCCAGGCCCATCTGGAGGCGCACACGCCGTGGGGCGCCCGGGTGCGGACGGAACAGATCGGCCAGGGCCAGGCGTTCCGTGCCGACACCTCCAGCCCGGCGTACGCGGCGATGGCCGAGGCGATGAGCGTCGCGTACGACGGGGCGGAGATGCAGTACGCGGGGCAGGGCGGCTCCATCCCGCTGTGCAACACCCTCGCGTCCCTCTACCCGCGGGCGGAGATCCTCCTGATCGGCCTCAGCGAGCCGGAGGCGCAGATCCACGCCGTGAACGAGAGTGTGTCGCCCGAGGAGTTGGAGCGCCTCGCCGTCGCGGAGGCTCTGTTCCTGCGCAACTACGCGGCGGGCTGAGCGAGTTCGGGCGGGGCGGCCCGGCTGGCGTACGGCTCAGGCCCGGTCGGCGTACGACTGAGGTCTGGTCGGCGTACGGCTGAGGTCTGGTGCCACCGGGCCCGTACCGCCGCTCATCCCCACGGGCGCTCCTATCCCACGGGCACCCCGGCCTCCAGGTACAGTGCGGCTCCCCGTTCCCGTGCGCGCAGCGCCCAGCGCAGCCGCTCGTAGCGGACGGGGGGCAGCAGGGTGGCGGCCTCCTCCTCGGTGACGAAGCGCCAGTCGCGCAGTTCGGGGCCCGGCAGCAGCATCCGCCGGGCCGCCTCGCCGTCGAGCCGCCCACCGTCGAACAGGAGGCGCAGTCCGCCGTAGCCCGGGGGCCTGGGCGATTCCCAGTCGACGACCAACAGGCTCGGTACGTCGTCGAGTTGGATGCCGGTCTCCTCGGCGACCTCGCGCATACCGGCACGCGCGGGTGCCTCGCCGCGTTCGACGACGCCGCCGGGGAACTCCCAGCCGGCCTTGTAGGTCGGATCGACGAGGAGCACGCGGTCGTGCTCGTCGAAGAGAAGCACGCCTGCGGCGACGGTCTCCGCGGTGGGCTCGGGGGTCTGCACTATGTCGCAGACGGAGACGGCGCCGGTGCGCACGGCGTCGGCGACGCGCTCTGCGGCTTCGTACGGGGTGAGCGCGCTGGTGTCGACGGGGTGGGCGTCAGCGGTGAGCCAGCCGGCCAGGGCGGCGCGGTAGGGCTCGATGTGGTCGTACGACCACTGGCGCACCCGTATCTCCCCGTCGGGAAGGTCGGGTGGCACCTCGCGGGCGGCTATTCGCTCCCGCAGGATCGTTTCCGCCGGGGCGAGGAGCACATGGCGTACCGGAATCCTTCGTGAGGCGAGTCCGCCGAAGATCTCGTCGCGGTAGTCCTGGCGCAGCAGCGCCATGGGCACCACCAGGACGCCGCCGAGTTCGGCGAGCAGCGCGGCCGCGGTGTCGACCACGAGCCGCCGCCAGATCGGCAGGTCCTGGAAGTCTCCGACCTCGGCGAGGTGCTTGGGCGGCAGCAGTTGCGTCAGCCCGGCTCCGATGAGCTCGGGGTCGAAGAGTGTGCTGTTCGGGATCAGGTCGATCAGTTCCCGTGCGGTGGTGGTCTTCCCCGCACCGAACGCACCGTTGATCCAGACGATCACGGTTCCCCCTCTTCTGTTGGCCCCCTGAGGCTTGCCCTCCACCCTGCCATGAAAACCAGGCCCTGATGAGGACGCCTTCCGCAGGGTCGGAGACAAGCGGAAGCCCGGCCGGGACGGCCGGGCTTCGGGTCGGGACGTGGCCGGCGAGGGCCGATGGTCGGTCAGTTCTTCAACTGCTGGCCCAGGACGGCGTCGTCGGGGGCCAGGCTGCTGCCGTCGTCGACCGTCTTGTCCAGCGTGCTGAGCGTGTCCGGTACCTCGACGTTGCCGAGGGCATCGCTGTCGAGGGAGTGGGACGGCGTGACCGCGGCCACCACGAATCCGGCGGCGAGGGACGCGACGGCGAGCATGCTTCGCTTCTTCATGCCCGGCTCAACTGAGAAACGGGGCACAAGTCACGGCGCCAGAACCTCGCGCTGCGTTCTTCTGGCCGGGAGGCACGGCGACGGCGCGGCTCGGCGACGCCCGAACCCGCGCGCCCCTCCCTCCGCCGCTCGCGCCGGAGGCGTCAGCTCGCGAGTCCCGCCGTAGGCGCGTCCTCTCGGCGCCGCAAAGCCGCCGCGGCCGCTCCGACCAGGCCCGCATCCGTGCCCATCACGGCGGGCGCCACGGTCAGGTGCTGCACGAAGGACAACGTCGCGTACTGACGGAGCGCGTGGCGCAGGGGCGTGAACAGGATGTCCCCCGCCTTGCCCACTCCCCCGCCGATCACCGCGATGTCGATCTCCACCAGGGTCGCGGTCGCCGCGATGCCGGCCGCCAGTGCCCGGGCGGCCCGCTCGAAGGAGGCGATCGCGACGGCGTCACCGGCGCGGGCGGCGGCGGCCACCGCGGCGGCCGAGGCGTCACCGTCGGCGCCCGGCCGCC
>NZ_VBZC01000041.1:40051-86712 GCF_005786655.1 Streptomyces montanus | reverse complement strand
CGCGGCGGACGCCCCCGCGCCCGCCGCGCGAGCCGGGCGCCCGAGCGGCCCGCTCCCCACCGCTCTCGCCGCACTCCCCGCGGGCACCCGCCTGCGCATCCGCACCGAGCAGGGCGAAACCCGTGCCTCGGCGGAGCAACTACCAGAGGGCGTCCACGAGTTGGAGGCCACTGCCCCTGACGGCCGCACCGGCCGCGCCCACCTCGTCGTCGCCCCGGCCCGGCTGCCGACGCCCCCGGGGCGCACATACGGACTGCTCGTCCAGCTCTACTCCCTCCTCTCCCACCACTCCTGGGGCATGGGCGACCTCGGGGACCTCGCCGAGCTGACGGCCTGGGCGGGGCGGGCGCACGGCGCTGGATTCGTACAGGTCAACCCGCTGCACGCGGCCGTACCGGGCGCGCCCACCGACCCCTCTCCGTACCGGCCCTCCTCGCGCCGTTTCCCCGACCCCGTGTATCTGCGCGTCGAGGACATCCCGGAATTCGCGTACGTCGAGGACCGTGACCGGGTCCGTACGCTGCTGGAGCGCGCCGACCGACTGCGCGGATCCGTCCTCCACAAGGGCGCGTTGATCGACCGCGACGCCGTGTGGGAGCTCAAGCGCGAGGCGCTGGAGCTGGTGCGCGAGGTGCCGCTGGGGCCCGGACGACGCGCCGCCTACTGCGACTTCCTCGCCGAGGAGGGCGAGGCCCTGGAGGACCACGCCACGTGGTGCGCGCTCGCCGAGAGGTACGGCTCCGACTGGCACTCCTGGCCCTCGGGACTGCGTGACCCGCGCTCGGCCGCGACTTCCCGGGCCCGCGGCGAGCTGATGGACCGCGTCGACTTCCACAGCCGCCTCGCCTGGCTCACCGACGCACAGCTCGCCACCGCCCAGCGCAGCGCGCGCGACGCGGGCATGGCCGTGGGACTCGTCCATGACCTCGCCGTCGGCGTGCACCCCGGCGGCGCGGACGCGTGGGCGCAGCAGGAGTACTTCGCGGACGGCATGTCGGTCGGAGCGCCCCCGGACGCCTTCAACGCCCGCGGCCAGGACTGGGGCCTGCCTCCCTGGCGCCCCGACCGGCTGGCCGAGTCCGGCTACGCCCCGTACCGCCGCCTGCTGCGTGCCCTGCTCCGGCACGCCGGTGCCCTGCGCATCGACCACGTCATGGGCCTCTTCCGGCTCTGGTGGATCCCGCGGGGAGAGGCGCCGACCGAAGGAACGTACGTTCGCTATGACGCCGAGGCCATGCTCGCGATCCTCGCGCTGGAGGCCTCGCGCGCCGGAGCGCTGGTGATCGGCGAGGACCTCGGCACCGTCGAGCCGGGCGTCCGCGAGACGCTGCATGAGCGCGGCGTGCTCGGCACATCCGTGCTGTGGTTCGAGCGGGACTGGGACGGCGACGGCCTGCCCCTGCCGCCCGAACGCTGGCGCGACGACTGCCTGGCCACCGTCACCACCCACGACCTGCCGCCCACCGCAGCCCGTCTCACCGGCGACCATGTCGAACTCCGGGACCGTCTGGGCCTGTTGGCCCGCCCTCTGGAGGAGGAGCGAGCCGAGGCGTCCGCGGAGACGGGGGAGTGGCTGGCGCTGCTCGCCCGGCTCGGGCTGCTCGACGGGGCCGGCGGCGGAGCCGGAGTCTCGGAAGAAGCCGAGATCCAGGCCCTGCACGGCTTCCTGTTGCGCACCCCGGCCCGCATGATCGGCGTCTGGCTCCCGGACACCGTCGGCGACCGCCGCCCGCAGAACCTGCCCGGCACCTGGGACCAGTACCCGAACTGGCGCCTGCCCGTCGCCGACGCCGAGGGCCGCCCCGTCACCCTGGACGAACTCGCCGCCTCTCCTCGTCTGCACGCCCTGCTCGACGTGGTGCGCGGACGGGCCGCCGAGCGGTGCGAGCCTCATACGGCACCCCCGGGCGCGCGACCGGATTAGGGGTTCGCTACGTTTGCTCCGTGGACAAGAAGAACGCCCTGCGCGCCGGCACGCTGGCCGCCGGTACGACGCTGATGATGCTGCTCATGTCGTCCCCCGCGCTCGCACTGATTCCCGACGACGGCGACGACCCCGGCTCGGGTCTGAGCGTCATCGACACGCTGGGCCTCTATGTCGTGGCGCCGATCGTGCTGTTCGCGGTCATCGCCGGCCTGGTCATGGTCCTGGACAAGTCGACGGACCGGCAGCCCAAGTCCAAGCAGGGCTGACTCCCGGGGGTTCTCCGGATCTTTCCGAGGGCGCCTTCCTCGCCCACGTACGCGCGTTTCGCGGTACGCGGGCGAGGAAGGCGCCCTCGGCGTGTTCTCAGCTCCAAGGCTCTGGGTCGACCGTGCCCGCGAGCAGCTGACGCAGCAGGTCGGCCAGTTGTCCGGCTTGGTCCTCATCAAGCGCCGACAGCGCCTGCGTCTGGAGGGCGAGCCCGGCCTCGACCGCGTCGTCGATCATCGCCAGGCCCTTGTTGGTGAGCGTGACCTGGAGGGCCCGGCGGTCGTGCGGGTCGGGGGACCTGCGGAGCAGGCCGGCCCGCTCCAGTTTGTCCAGCCGGCCGGTCATCCCCCCGGTGGTCAGCATCAGCGTCTCGGAGAGCCGTCGGGGCGAGAGGGTGTACGGGGCGCCGGTCCGCCGGAGTGTGGCGAGTACGTCGAACTCGCCGCGCGAGACCCCGAACCGCGCGTACGCCTTGTCCATCCGGTCGCCCAACGTCCGTGAGAGCCGGTAGATACGGCCGAAGACCTCCATCGCGGTGGTGTTCAGATCGGGGCGGACGACCGCCCACTGGTCGATGATCGCGTCGACGGCGTCTCGGGGGGACTCGGGCGTGGCCATACGGGGAGTATCCGCATTCGTTCGCTCGGTCGCAAGAAAGTAGCTTGACGATAAGTAGCTTATAGGTAAGCTACTTACGCCCAAGCCACTTCCTCCCGCCCGCCATCCTGCCGTCGCCTGGAGCCGGTCATGAGCCGCCCCGCCACCTCCGCCGCCCCCGTCACCATCGCCCTCACCGCGCTGGCGCCCATCTCCTGGGGCACCACCTACGCCGTCACCACGGAGTTCCTGCCGGCCGACCGCCCTCTGTTCACCGGCCTGATGCGGGCCCTGCCCGCCGGGCTCGTACTGCTCGCGGTCGCCCGGAGACTGCCGCGCGGCGTCTGGTGGGGGAAGGCGGCGGTCCTGGGCGCCCTGAACATCGGCGCCTTCTTCCCGCTCCTCTTCCTCTCCGCCTATCGCCTGCCCGGCGGTATGGCGGCGGTCGTCGGCTCCGTCGGCCCGCTGTTCGTCGCGGGTCTCGCGGCGGTCCTGCTGGGCGAGCGCCCGACCGTGCGTACGCTGCTCACCGGCATCGCGGCGGCGCTCGGCGTCAGCCTCGTCGTACTGAAAGCGGCCGGTGCGCTGGATGTCATAGGCGTCATGGCGGCCGTCGCGTCGACCGCCTCGATGTCCGCGGGCACGGTCCTCACCAAGCGGTGGGGCCGGCCCGACGGCGTGGGGCCGCTCGCCCTCACCGGCTGGCAGCTGACCGCGGGCGGCCTGCTGATCGCGCCGATCGCGCTGCTCGTCGAGGGGGCGCCGCCCGCGCTCGACGGCCGGGCGATCGGCGGCTACCTCTACCTCGCGCTGGCCAACACGGCGGTGGCGTACTGGCTCTGGTTCCGCGGCATCGGCCGCCTCGCCGCCACCCAGGTCACCTTCCTCGGCCCGCTCTCCCCGCTGACCGCGGCCGTCGTCGGCTGGGCGGCGCTCGGCCAGGCGCTCGGTCCCGTGCAGGTGGCGGGTATGGCGCTGGCCTTCGGAGCGACGGTGTTCGGTCAACTGGGACCGCGTACCCCCGTCCGGGGTGGAGGCGACGGCGGGGCCGTGGTGGCCCGTGGGCTCGGAACGCCGGGTGGCGCTCCGAGCCCACGGGAAGTGCGGTCCTGATGCCGCGGGCCGTCCGTGGCTGGTCGCGCCCACGCGGCGGAGCCGCATACGCCTCAGCCCCGCGCCCCGTCAGGGGCGCGGGGCTGAGGCGTATGGCCTACGGCTGTGCCGCCGCGTCCGCTGACTGGGCCTTCAGGGCGCGTTCGATGCCGGAGCGGGACTCCGAGACCAGGCGGCGCAGGGCCGCGTTCGGCTCGGCGGAGGCCAGCCAGGCGTCCGTCTTCTCCAGGGTGTCCTGGGAGACCTGCACGGCCGGGTAGAGACCGACCGCGATCTGCTGGGCCATCTCGTGCGAGCGGGACTCCCAGACGTCCTTGACGGCAGCGAAGTACTTCTCCGTGTACGAGGCCAGGAGTTCGCGCTGGTCGGTCTGGACGAAGCCGCCGATCACCGCTTCCTGCACGGCGTTCGGGAGCTTGTCGGACTCGACGACCGAGGCCCAGGCCTCCGCCTTCGCCTCCTCGGTCGGGCGGGCGGCCCGGGCGGTCGCCGCGTGGCGCTCACCGGCGGCCGTCTTGTCGCGCTCGTACTCGCCCGCGATCTCCGCCTCGTCGAACCGGCCCACCGCCGCGAGCCGCTGTACGAACGTCCAGCGCAGCTCGGTGTCGACGGCCAGCCCCTCGATGGTCTCGCCGCCGTCGAGCAGGCCCTCCAGGAGGTCCAGCTGCTCCGGGGTACGGGCGGTCGCCGCGAAGGCGCGCGCCCAGGCCAGCTGGTGGTCGCTGCCCGGGGCCGCCGCGCGCAGGTGCGCGAGCGTGGCCTCGGTCCAGCGGGTCAGGCCGGCCTCGCGCCAGGCCGGGTCCGCGTACAGGTCGAGGGCCAGCTTCACCTGGCGGTGCAGCGTCTGTACGACGCCGATGTCCGACTCCTTGCCGATGCCGGACAGCACGAGGGACAGGTAGTCGCGGGTGGCGAGCTCCGCGTCACGCGTCATGTCCCAGGCCGAGGCCCAGCACAGGGCACGGGGGAGGGACGCCTCGAAGTCGCCCAGGTGCTCCGTCACGAACGCCAGCGAATCCTCGTCGAGGCGGACCTTCGCGTACGAGAGGTCGTCGTCGTTGAGGAGCACGATCGCCGGGCGGCGCCTGCCCACCAGCTCGGGTACGGCGGTCAGTTCGCCGTCGACGTCGAGCTCGATGCGGCCGGCGCCGCTGTCCTCGCCGCCCCGCCGCAGTTTGCCGCTGTCGTCGTCGAGGTCGTAGAGGCCGATGGCGATACGGTGCGGGCGCAGCGTCGGCTCGCCCTTCGCGCCGGCGGGCAGGGCAGGGGCCTCCTGGCGGATCACGAAGGACGTGATGACACCGTCCGCGTCCGTCTCGATCTCGGGACGGAGGATGTTGATGCCGGCGGTCTGGAGCCATTTCTCCGACCAGTTCTTCAGGTCGCGCCCGCTGGTCTCCTCCAGCGCGCCGAGGAGGTCCGACAGCCGCGTGTTTCCGTACGCGTGCGTCTTGAAATAAGCCTGCACGCCCCGGAAGAACTCGTCCATGCCGACGTACGCGACGAGCTGCTTCAGCACGCTCGCACCCTTCGCGTACGTGATCCCGTCGAAGTTGACGAGCACGTCGTCGAGGTCGCGGATCTCGGCCATGATCGGGTGCGTGGACGGCAGCTGGTCCTGCCGGTACGCCCACGTCTTCATCTGGTTGGCGAAGCTGGTCCACGAGTGCGGCCAGCGCGAGTCGGGGGAGTACGCCTGGCAGGCGATCGAGGTGTATGTGGCGAACGACTCGTTGAGCCACAGGTCGTTCCACCACTCCATGGTCACGAGGTCGCCGAACCACATGTGGGCGAGCTCGTGCAGGATGGTCTCGGCGCGCATCTCGTACGCCGCGTCCGTCACCTTCGAGCGGAAGACGTACTGGTCGCGAATGGTGACCGCGCCCGCGTTCTCCATCGCCCCCGCGTTGAACTCCGGCACGAAGAGCTGGTCGTACTTCTTGAACGGGTACGCGTAGTCGAACTTCTCCTGGAACCAGTCGAAGCCCTGCCGCGTGACCTCGAAGATCGCGTCCGAGTCGAGGAACTCGGCGAGGGAGGGACGGCAGTAGATGCCGAGCGGGACGGACTGCCCGTCCTTCTCGTACACGCTGTGGACGCTGTGGTAGGGGCCGACGATGAGCGCGGTGATGTAGGTGGAGATCCTCGGCGTCGGCTCGAAGACCCAGGTGTCGTCCTTGGGCTCGGGCGTCGGGGAGTTGGAGATGACCGTCCAGCCCGTCGGCGCCTTCACGGTGAACTGGAAGGTGGCCTTCAGATCGGGCTGCTCGAAGGACGCGAACACGCGGCGTGCGTCCGGAACCTCGAACTGTGTGTAGAGGTAGGCCTGTTGGTCGACCGGATCGACGAACCGGTGAAGCCCCTCACCGGTGTTGGTGTACGCGCAGTCGGCCACGACCCGCAGGACATTGCGTCCCCGCAGGATGCCCGGGAGCGCGATCCGCGAGTCCTTGAAGACCTCGTCGGGATCGAGGTGGTCACCATTGAGGGCGATCTCGTGGACGGTCGGGGCCACCAGGTCGATGAAGGACTCGGCGCCGTTCTCGGCCGAGTCGAAGCGCACCGTGGTCACGGACCGGTAGGTGCCGCCCTCCTGCGCGCCGGAGAGGTCGAGATCGATCTCGTACGAGTCAACGGTGAGCAGCTTCGCCCGCTGCTGAGCCTCTTCGCGGGTCAGGTTTGTGCCAGGCACGCGGTCATCTCCTCGTTATGTGTGGGTTCGGCCATCCTTCCACGGGACCTGCGGGGAAGGCGACGTCCGTTTCCCGCCGGTGAGAGGCTCGCGCGGGCGGGAGCATCGATGACATGACGACGTACATCGAGGACACGACGACGTACACCGCACGCCCCGTCCCGCCCACCGCCCTGAAGGAGTTGCGCTCCGTCGACGACGCGGGTCGCCCGACGGTTCCCTTCGTGGACGGCGAGGGGGGTGCCCCGCTCCGCTGCTGCCTGCGCCGCAGCGAGCCGGGCGAAACGATCGCTCTCGTCTCGTACGCCCCGCTGCGCCGCTGGGCGGCGGAGACGGGCGCCGATCCGGGCGCGTACGACGAACAGGGCCCGGTCTTCATCCACGCGGACGACTGTGCGGGACCCGACCTGGACGGACTTCCGTTCTCGAAGGCCCATCGCACCCTTCGCCGCTACTCGGCACAGGGGCACATCCTCGGCGGGCGCCTCGTCGAGCCTCCGGAGAGCTTCGACGACGCGTTCGCGGAGGCGTTCGCCGACCCCGAGGTGGCCCTCGTGCACGTACGGGCCGTGGAGTACGGCTGCTTCCTGTACGAGGTACGCCGGCCCTGAGCCGTCAGCCGCCCACCGCGATCCGCCATGGGCCGTCGGCTCCCACGCGCAGCAGTCCGGGGCGCTGGACCGGGGCCAGTACGTCGAGGCGGCCGACCTCGTTGACGAGGAGCTCCTGTTCGTCCTCCGGCCAGTGGGGATCGGTGGACGAACAGTGGTACCAGACGGTGAAGTTGCTCTCGCCCTGGTGCGTGAAGGAGAGCACGCCCGGTTGTCCCTCGTACACCAGCAGGTCCGGGCCCCTGCCGTGGAGGGTGTGCTCCAGCCGCCGGGCGTGGCCGAGCGGCAGCACCCGCAGGATCCACGGGGTGTCGGCCTCCACGCTCAGGGACAGCGGGCGGTCGCCGGGGACGGTGGTCACCGTGCGGCCGTGGACTTCGTCCTCGTAGGCGTCCAGCAGCAGCTCGTCCGTGCGGCCGTACTCGTCGCACGTGTACAGGGTGACCGAGATGCTGTCGCGGCACTCGATCTCGACGACCACGCGGCAGCCGGGCGGCAGGGACGGCGGACAGGTGACGCGCTGCTTGCCCGAGCCCTGGTGGACGAAGGGCGCGAACCCGACCGCGAGATCGGCGAGGATCCCCTGCCCCTGCCCCTGCCCCTGCCCCTGTATCTGTCCCTGCGTCTGGCTCAGCCCTTGCATCTGCCCGGGCCACTGTCCCTGGCCCTGCGCCTGGGAGAGCGGAGCCGGCGTGAAGGCGGGAGGTGGAGGTGCGGGTGCGGGCGGGGGTGCGACGGGCATCGGCGGAGGGGGCGGCGGGCCCTGAGGGGCCGGCGTCTCCTCGACGGCGATTCCGAAGTCCGTCGCGAGCCCGGCCAGGCCCGAGTCGTAGCCCTGGCCCACCGCGCGGAACTTCCAGCCGCCGTTCCTGCGGTAGAACTCCCCGAAGACAAAGGCCGTTTCCGTGGTCGCGTCGCCGATCGAGAAGGACGCGACCGGCTGCCCCGCGGGGAGGCCGACCCGGATGTCCAGCATCGGTATCTGCCCGAACGTGCCCGCGTCGGCGGAGGCGGCCACCACGACCCGGTCCACCTGGGCCTCGACGGCCGCCAGGTCCAACCAGATCCAGTCGGCGGCCGTCCCGCCCGGGCCCTGTCCCTTGCCCAGATGGCGCACGGCCCTCGAGGGATGCTCGCGCTGGTTGTAGAAGACGAGGTCGGCGTCCGACCGGACGCGACCCGTACCGTCGAGCAGCAGGGCCGAGACGTCCACGTCCGGAACATCCGGGCCCTGCTGCCAGGTCACCGCCGCCTGAAGGGCTTCCACCGGAACGGGCACATTGCCGCCCTTGGCCATCTGGGTCATGGCGGGATCTTCACATAAACCGCACGCCGCCGTGGCCGGTTCGACACAAGCCCGCGGCAGGCGCGGCGGCGAGGCCGCTTGTGGCCCTTGGCTTCAGGCCTTGAGCCTCAGCCCTTGAGTTCCGCCGCCACCAGTTCCGCGATCTGGACCGCGTTCAGCGCCGCGCCCTTGCGGAGGTTGTCGTTGGAGACGAACAGGGCGAGGCCGTTCTCCACGGTCTCGTCCGTGCGGATGCGGCCCACGTAGGACGGGTCCTGGCCGGCGGCCTCGAGGGGGGTCGGGATGTCCGACAGGGCGACGCCCGGAGCGCCCGCCAGGAGCTCCGTCGCGCGCTCCACCGACAGCGGACGCGCGAAGCGGGCGTTGATCTGGAGGGAGTGGCCGGAGAAGACCGGGACACGGACGCAGGTGCCGGAGACCTTCAGCGCCGGGATCTCCAGGATCTTGCGGGACTCGTTGCGGAGCTTCTGTTCCTCGTCGGTCTCGCCCAGGCCGTCGTCGACGATGGAGCCCGCGAGGGGGAGGACGTTGAAGGCGATGGGACGCTTGTAGACCTGGGGCTCGGGGAAGTCGACCGCCGCGCCGTCGTGGGTCAGCTGGTCCGCGTCGGCGACGACCTTCTGCGCCTGGCCGTGCAGCTCGGCGACGCCTGCCAGGCCGGAGCCGGACACCGCCTGGTACGTCGCGACGACCAGCGCCTCCAGCCCCGCCTCCTCGTGCAACGGCTTCAGCACCGGCATCGCGGCCATCGTCGTGCAGTTCGGGTTGGCGATGATCCCCTTGGGGCGGTCCGCGATCGCGTGCGGGTTCACCTCGGACACCACCAGGGGTACGTCCGGGTCGCGGCGCCAGGCCGAGGAGTTGTCGATCACGACCGGGCCCTGCGAGGCGACCTCCTCGGCCAGCGCCCGGGAGGTCGCGCCGCCCGCGGAGAAGAGCACGATGTCCAGGCCGGAGTAGTCGGCCGTGGCGGCGTCCTCCACCGTCACACCGTCGAGGGCCGTGCCGGCCGAGCGGGCCGAGGCGAACAGACGCAGCTCGGCGACCGGGAAGTCCCGCTCGGCGAGGATCCTGCGCATGACCGTGCCGACCTGACCGGTGGCTCCGACGATTCCGACCTTCACGGCGACTCCTTTTACCTGGGCATTACTGGACGGCGCTTCCATCATGCGTCTGTCCCCGGTCCGGCTGTCCAATCCTTTGTCGTGTTGCCCGAGGAGTGGGACGGTGTGCCCCCGGGCGATGTGACGTACGTCTCGGTCGAACGTTTCGCACCGTACCGGCGTCCTAGAGGAAACGCGGTTGGGGGGTGCCGTGTGGTGCGTGCCAGACCCCGCGAGCCCGGCCTGCACCACACGGCACCCCCCAAGGGAGGGGTGGCTGTGCTGCGCAGAAAAGCCCGCCGCGCCCAGGGGGTCGACGCTCCGGTCGACGATCCGCTGGACGCGGCCCAGGAGCGCCGGGTGCGTGCGGTGCTCGCGCTCGGCGGGGTGCCGCAGGCTGACCTGCTGGACGGGGTACAGCAGGTCCGGCTGCGGCTCCTGGAGCGGGCGGCGAGAGGCGCGGAGGCGCCGCGCGACGTGTCTGCGTGGGCGGCGGTCGTCGCGTCGAACCTGGCGATGGACTGGCACCGGGCCAGGCGCCGCCAGGAACGGATCGGAGAACGTCTGGCCTCGCTGCGCCAAATGGAGCACACCTCGGGCGACGACTCGAAGGTGCTCTCGCTCGCCGTGGCCCAGGGCCTGGACGAGCTGCCCGACGCCCAGCGGCAGGTCCTCGTCCTGCGCTTCTACGCCGACCTGCCGGTCCGTGGGATAGCCGAGGAGCTCGGCATCCCGGAGGGCACGGTCAAGAGCAGGCTGCACACGGCGGTCCGCGCGCTGCGCGCCCGCCTGCACGAGGACGAGGTGGTGTGACGTGGCCGAGTACGAAGGCGATCAGCAAGCCGATGCCCTGCTGGCCGCGCTCTTGGATGAACCTCTGCCCCCGGAGGCCGTCGAGAACGAGGCGTTCATGGCGGAGCACCGGTCGGCGGTGGCGGACGTGGCGACGCTGCGGGAGCAGTTGCGGATCATGGGGGATGCCCTGGCCGCGGAGAGCGAGCGCCCCGAGCGGTCGCCGGCCGCCGAGCCGCTGAGGCCGGCCAGTACGAAGCTGCCCCGGCCGGCGAAACCAGCGAAACCGGCGAAATCAGTGAAACCAAGCCGGCCCAGGCGCTACGCGGGCGTGGCGCTGGGTGCCCTCGCCCTCGGCATGGGGACGGCGATGCTGGGCGGACTCGTGTGGTTCGGCATGAACGGCAGCGCGGGCAGCGACAGCGGCGCGGCGAGCGACAAGTCGGCCGCGCAACAGGGGACCAACGAGGACAGCGGCAACGCGGAGTACTCGCCCGAGATGCACATCGCCTGCTCGAAGGTCCTCGTCGAGGGCACCGTGCGGAGCATCACGCCGCGTGACGACGGGGACGTACGGGTAGTGCTGGAGGTGAAGCGCTACTACCGGCCCGAGCGGTCCGTGGCGAAGCACCCGACGATCGCCGTCACGCTGCTGGGCAGCGCGCGCAAGGACCTGAAGGTCGGTGACTACACCCTGGTGCGGGTGCCGGTGTATCCGGAGGACCGGCAGGACTGGGAGGTCGGCTGGGGCGTCGGCGACGCCCGCAAGGACATCGTGGACGCGCTGCCGGGGGCGCGCGGGCTGGAGTGCCCGGGCCCCGGGCGCTGAGGCGAGCCGGAAAGGGCGGGCGTCCGGTGCGGCACACCGGACGCCCGCCCGCCCCGCCCTGCCCTGCCCGCAGTCGGTCGGCCGATCGGCCGATCGGCCGACCGGCCGGTCAGTCGGTCGGAGACCCGCGCTCAGCTCTCCTTCGCGCGCGCGTAGTGGCGGGACACCTTCGCGCGGTTGCCGCACACCGCCATGGAGCACCACCGGCGGGTGCCGTTCCGCGAGGTGTCGAAGAAGTGCAGGATGCACGCCTCGTGCGCGCAGGCGCGGACGCGGTCGGGGGCCGTGCTCAGCAACTCCAGGTAGTCGCGGGCCGCGAGCCAGGCCGGCCCCCATGATGTGTCGCTGAACTCCGCACGTTCGCCCGGCCCTTCGGCAGTGAGCGTCGCGCGGATCCGGCCGTGGCCCAGGACGGCGTCGACCCGCCCGGCACTCTCCGCGTCCAGCGGGCCGTCGACGACCGCTCGCAGGGCGTCCCGCGCCCGCAGGACGTGGCGCAGTGCCGCCTCGTCCGCGGTGAAGTGATCGAGCCCGTTCGCGGCCAGCCACACGGCCAGTCCGTCGATGTCCACGAGCAGGTCCCGCACCGCGCCCTCGTGCATCCACCGCGTGTTGAGCAGGTCGAGGGAGAGCGGCTCGCCGGTGAGAGGACGCGGATCGCGGGCGGCGGACATCTCGGGTCTCCCTCCAGTGCTAACCGGTCAAGGGTACGTGGCCGGTTGCACGATCTCGCACCTAACCGCTAATCTCCATTACACAGGTTAGCCCGCATGAGGCGGGCAGCCGCTGACGAAGGGGTGAGCCATGTCGGCAACCAGCACGTTGCGCACCGGCCACATCGGTCTCAATGTCACGGACCTCGACCGCTCGCTCGCCTTCTACCGGGACGTCCTCGGCTTCGGTGTGATCGCCGAGGGGAAGGAGCAGGGCCGCCGGTTCGCGTTCTTCGGCGAGTCCGGCCGCCCGACGCTCACGCTGTGGGAACAGGCTCAGGGCGCGTACGACTCCGGGCGCGCCGGCCTTCATCACCTCGCCGTCGAGGCCGACACGGTCGAGCGGGTCCGGGAGTACGAGGCGACATTGCGCGCGTACGGCGTCGACTTCGCGTACGACGGTGTCGTCGCCCATGGCGAGGGCGCGGCGTCGGGCGGCATCTTCTTCCACGACCCGGACGGAACCCGCCTGGAGATCTACGCGCCGAGCGGCGCCGAAGAGGCTCCGGCGCCTTCCGGGACCGCTCCGACCTGCGGTTTCTTTTAAAGGATGGATCTCGTGGCCGCGTACGACCCCTATCACCCCGGTTCGCGCGCCGTGCAGGACCGCGTCGGTGTGCGCGAGTTCGCCGATCACGTCGGCCGGTCCATCGGCCAGGGCATCAGACCGGTGGCCGCCGCCTTCCTGGAACTCCAGCCGATGCTGGTGCTCGGCGCGGCCGACCGGGCGGGCCGGGTCTGGGCCTCGTTGCTCACCGGCGCCCCCGGGTTCGTCAGGGCTACGGGACCCCGGCAGATCTCGGTGGCGGGCGGCGTGCGCGAGGGCGACCCCCTCGCGGACACGCTCGCGGCCCACACCCCGCCCCATACCCCGGCCGACTCCCCGACCGGCATCCCGATCGGGGAGTCGGCCGGCGTCCCGGTCGGCACCATCGCGCTGGACCCGCGCACCCGCCGCCGTATGCGCCTCAACGGACGGGCCCGCCCCACGCCCCGCGGATTCGCGGTCGAGGCCGACCAGGTGTTCTCCAACTGCCCCAAGTACCTGCAGAAGAGGGACCATTACGAGGAGGTGCCGCGCCGGACGGCGGGTGCCGCGCGGAGGAGCGGTCAACTCCTTCCGGAACAGCGGAAGTTCGTCGAAGCCGCCGACACCTTCTTCCTCGCCACCGTCCACGGGCACGGCGCCGACGCCAGCCACCGGGGCGGCAACCCCGGCTTCGTACGCGCCATTCACCGTCCGAACTGAGCTGGCGGGACTACCCCGGCAACTCCATGTTCCTCACGCTCGGCAACCTGGCGGCCGATCCGCGCGCCGGGCTGCTGCTCCTCGACTGGGCCACCGGCACGACACTGCAGCTCACGGGCACCGCGCGTACGGACTTCGAGCCCGACGGCGGCCGCACCGTCGGCTTCACGGTCACCGAGGTCGTCGAGACACCGGGAGCCAGCCCGCTGCGCTGGTCCGCTCCCGAGTACTCACCGGCCAACCCGCCGCTGCCGTAACGTCTGCGCATGCACAAGGAGCTGAGGGTGGCGGCCTACGCCGTGTGCGTGCGGGACGGGCACATGCTGCTCGCGCGCTGGGTGGACGGGGACGGCAGCAAACGCTGGACGCTGCCCGGCGGCGGGATGGATCACGGGGAGGACCCGTACGACACCGTGATCCGGGAGGCCGAGGAGGAGACCGGGTACGCGGTCGAGCCGGTCGAGCTGCTCGGAGTCGACTCCGTGCGTCGCCGCTATCCGCGCCGGCTCGGCACGACGGCCGACTTCCAGGGACTGCGGATCGTGTACGAGGCCCGTGTCACCGGAGGCGAACTGCGCCACGAGACCAACGGCTCCACCGACATGGCGGCCTGGCATCCGCTGGACGAGGTATCCGGTCTGGAGCGGGTCGAGCTGGTCGACGTGGGGCTCGCACTCTGGCGCGAGCGCCCGGCGGCCGGGCGTGTGGCGATACCTCCGGCGGAACCGGGGACCCTCGAGAAATAGGTTCCGTACCCAAGAAAGTGAACATGGAGTGACCGTCTTCCGTCGGCTCGACGAGGAGGCGGTTGACGCGCACATGGTCCAAGATCCACGTATGCGATCGGCGCTGCCCGTTGCCGCCTCGTTCACGCGCAGGTCACTCCCGGTGCCAACCATCCAGTGTGAACGGACAGTTCGCGTCAGTGAACCGTCCGAGACCACTGTTGACGCGTTCGCACTCGGGGAGACCGCGCCATGTCGCGCACACGCTCTGTCGCCACCGCCGCCACCGCTACTGTTCGTGACCGCCGCGCCTTCCTGGCCGCCACCGGGGCGGTGTCGCTCTCCGCGGGGATCGGACTCGCGCTCCGGCCGGGCGCCGGTGAGGCCGCCGCCGACTCCGCCGCCGTCCAGGGGCACGCGGCCGTGGCCATGTCCCGCGAGGCACCTGCCCCGCCGCTCGCTCCGTACACCCGTGGCACCACGCTGGCGTCGGTCGCGGCGCCCCGTACCTCCTCCGGCTTCCGGCGGCTCGGCGACGGGCCCGCCTGGCAGCGGGTCGTCCGCACCGATCTGGCCGCGGCCAAGTCCGGGCGCGAGGGGCGGCGCACCGCACTCGCCTCCTTCGTGCAGTTCACCGACCTGCACCTGGTCGACGTACAGCACCCGCTGCGGTACGAGTACCTGCGCACCCAGACCAGCAGCGCCTGGCGTCCGCAGGAGTCCCTGTCGGTGGCCGGCGCGGTCTCGCTCGTCGAGCGGGTCAACGCGCTGCGCGGAGCGCCCGTCACCGGCTCCCCGCTGCACTTCGTGATGACCACCGGCGACAACACGGACAACAATGCCAAAACGGAGCTGGACTGGTTCCTGAAGGTGATGAGTGGCGGCCGCATCACCCCCAACTCCGGTGATCCGCGCCGCTACGAGGGCGTCCAGAACAGCGGCCTGAAGCTCTACTGGCAGCCCGACGAGGCAATTCGCGACTCCGACAAGCAGCTCGGCTTCCCCCAGATCGACGGCTTCCTCGCCGCGGCCGTCCGGGAGCTGCGCAGCCCCGGCCTCAACCTGCCCTGGTACTCCACCGTCGGCAACCACGACTCCCTGCCCGGCGGCTGCTACGCGCCCGGCGACTCCTTCTTCGCCGAATTCGCGGTGGGCGGCAAGAAGCTGATGGAGCTGGACGAGGCGGTGGGCGCCGCCATCTGGAAGAACGTCAAGAACGGCGGCGACCCCAAGGGCGCGGCCTTCAGGGACATGCTCAAGTCCGAGGCCCGCCGGATGCGTTCGGTCACCCCGGACGAGGGACGCGCCCCCTTCACACCCACCGAGTACCTCCAGGCGCACCTCGACCCGGCCCACACCGGCGCGGGCCCCATCGGCCACGGCTACTCGCAGGCGAACCTCGCCGCGAAGACCCAGTACTACGCGTTCCGCATCGCGGACGACCTGATCGGCGTCAGCCTCGACACCACCGACCCGGGCGGTCACTACGAGGGCTCGATCGGCACCGCGCAGCTGCGCTGGCTGGAGCGGACGCTGAAGGAGGCCGACAAGAACAAGGAACACGTCATCGTCTTCAGCCACCACACCAGCAAGACGATGCGCAACCTCCGTGAGGACCCGGACCACCCGGGCGAGAGCCGCCACGGCGGCGACGAACTGGTCGACGTGCTCGCCGGCCACCGCTCCACCCTGGCCTGGGTGAACGGGCACAGCCACAAGAACGACATCACCCCGCACTCGGCCTCCGGCAACCAGTCGTTCTGGGAGATCTCCACCGCCTCGCACATCGACTTCCCGCAACTCGCCCGAGTGATCGAGGTCGTGGACAACCACGACGGCACGGTCTCCCTCTTCACCACGCTCATCGAGTCCGCGGCGCCCCACCGCACGGACTTCAGCGACCTCTCCCAGACGGGCCTGGCGGCCCTCTACCGAGAGCTGTCGTTCAACACGCCCGGGGCCCGTACGGACCTGTCGGGCGAGGCGGGGGACCGCAACGTGGAACTGGTCCTGAAGAAGGGCTGAGAGGGCCGACACGAGTTCCTCCGAAGGGGGGCTCAAAAGCGCCCAACCCGCCCGGG
This sequence comes from Streptomyces montanus, assembly GCF_005786655.1. NCBI lineage: Bacteria > Bacillati > Actinomycetota > Actinomycetes > Kitasatosporales > Streptomycetaceae > Streptomyces > Streptomyces montanus. The sequence continues at coordinate 70,707 of NZ_VBZC01000041.1, read as the reverse complement.
GCAGGCAACCCTCGCGCCCCGACACCCGGTCCCTCCCGGCGATGTGTCATCGACGAGAGGGACACGACATGGGATCCCGAACACTGCGTCTCGGTCTGGTGGGAGCCGTGGCGCTCACCGCGGCTTCGTTCACCGCGTCCGCGACGGCCGCCCCGGCCCCGACCGGCCAGGGCCACCGCGCGACGCGGGAGGCGATGGACGCCGCGGTCGAGGACGGCGTACCCGGTGTCGCCGGTCAGGCGAAGGACAAGTACGGCACCTGGAAGGGCACTTCGGGCGTCGGCGACCTCAGGACCAACAAGCCGCGTTCCGCCCACGACCGTTACCGCGTCGGCAGCATCACCAAGACCTTCGTGTCGACGGTGCTGCTGCAACTGGAGGCCGAGGGAAGACTTTCCCTGGACGACAAGGTGGACCAGTGGCTGCCGGGCGTGGTCCGGGGCAACGGTCACGACGGCACCCGCATCACCCTCCGCCAGCTCCTCAACCACACGAGCGGCATCTTCAACTACACAGCGGACGAGGAGTTCGGCCGGACGTTCTTCCTGAAGGACGGCTTCTTCAAGCACCGCTACGACACGGTGACGCCCGAGCGACTCGTGCGGATCGCCACGTCCCACAAGCCGGACTTCGCGCCGGGCACGTCCTGGAACTACTCGAACACCAACTTCATCCTGGCGGGCATGGTGATCGAGAAGGCCACGGGCCACTCGTACGGGGACGAGATCCGCCGCCGCATCATCCAGCCGCTCGGCCTGCACGCCACATCCGTCCCCGGTACGAACCCGAAGGTGCCGCAGCCCAGCAGCCGGGCATACGGGAAGCTCGCCGAGACCGCGACCGGCCCGACGTACGACGTCACCGAACTGAACCCCTCACTCGCCGGCGCGGCAGGCGAGATGATCTCCGACTCCGGCGACCTGAACCGTTTCTACTCGGCCCTGCTGCGCGGCAAGCTCCTGCCCGAAGCGCAGCTCGCCGAGATGAAGACGACCGTCAAGGTCGACGAAATCCCCGACGCCGGCTACGGGCTCGGTCTGATGGAACACAAGCTGAGCTGCGGCACCGTCGTCTGGGGCCACGGCGGTGGCATCCACGGCTCGTCGTCCGAGGCGGTCACGACGGCGGACGGCCGCCACTCGCTCTCGTTCAACTTCAACGGCGACTGGTCGGGGAGCAGCGAAGCAGTGATCGAGGCGGAGTTCTGTGCCAAGTAACTCCACAGGTCACAGGAAGGAAGACAGGAAAGTGCGCACCGCACTGATAGGAGTGACCGCGGCGATCGCGGTCACGGCGGGAACGTTCGCGGCACCCGCCGTGGCCTCGGCACCCGCGACCGACCATCACAGCCCCACCCAGCGGGCCATGGACGCCGCGGTCGAGGACGGCGTACCCGGTGTCGCCGGTCAGGCGAAGGACAAGTACGGCACCTGGAAGGGCACTTCGGGCGTCGGCGACCTCAAGACCAACAAGCCGCGTTCCGCCCATGACCGTTACCGCGTCGGCAGCATCACCAAGACCTTCGTGTCGACGGTGCTGCTGCAACTGGAGGCCGAGGGAAGACTTTCCCTGGACGACAAGGTGGACCAGTGGCTGCCGGGCGTGGTCCGGGGCAACGGTCACGACGGCACCCGCATCACCCTCCGCCAGCTCCTCAACCACACGAGCGGCATCTTCAACTACCGCGACGACAAGGAGTTCATACGCAAGTACATCCGCAAGGATGGCTTCTTCAAGAACCGCTACGACACGGCGACCCTCGGCCGGCTCGTGAAGTACGCCATGGCGAACAAGCCGGACTTCGCGCCGGGGACGGACTGGAAGTACTCGAACACCAACTACTCCCTTGCGGCGATGGTGATCGAGAAGGCCACGGGTCACTCGTACGGGGATGAGATCCGCCGCCGCATCATCGAACCGCTCGGCCTGCACGCCACATCCGTCCCCCGTACGAACCCGAAGATGCCGCAGCCCAGCAGCCGGGCGTACGCGAAGCTCGCCGAGTCCACGACCGGCCCGACGTACGACGTCACGGAACTGAACCCCACGCTCGCCGGGGGCTCGGGCTCCATGATCTCCAGTTCCGCCGACCTGAACCGTTTCTACTCGGCCCTGCTGCGCGGCAAGCTCCTTCCCAAGGCCCAGCTCGCCGAGATGAAGACGACCGTCAAGGTCGACGAAGCCCCCGGCGCCGGCTACGGCCTGGGCCTCATCGAACGCAAGCTGAGCTGCGGCGTCGTGGTCTGGGGCCACAGCGGCGAACTCTTCGGTTCGCTCTCGGAGGCGGTCACGACGGCGGACGGCCGCCACTCGATCGCCTTCAACTTCAACGGCACCTGGTCGGGGGACAGCAACGCGGTGATCGACGCGGAGTACTGCGCCAAATGACTTGTATATGGGGGAAGACATGTCAACGCGTACCACACTGATAGGAGTGACCGCGGCGATCGCGGTCACGGCGGGAACGTTCGCGGCACCCGCCGCGGCATCGGCACCCGCTACCGACCGCCACAGTCCCACCCAGCGAGCCATGGACGCCGCGGTCGAGGACGGCGTACCCGGCGTCACGGCTCAGGCGAAGGACAAGTACGGCACCTGGAGCGGCACTTCAGGTGTGGGGGACATCAGAACCGGACAGCCCCGTAGCCCCCACGACCACTACCGCGTCGGCAGCATCTCCAAGACGTTCATCGCCACCGTGCTCCTCCAGCTCGAAGCGGAGGGCGAGCTCGACCTCGACGACAAGGTCGAGCGCTGGCTCCCCGGCGTAGTCCAGGGCAACGACAACGACGGCAGCCGCATCACCCTCCGTCAACTCCTCAACCACACCAGCGGCATCTACGACGTACTCGCGGACCCGGAGTACCAGCAGAGGGTGTTCAGCGAGGAGTTCCTCGAACACCGCTACGACACCTGGACCGCCGAGCAGATGGTGGCCATGGCCATGCGGCACAAGCCGGACTTCGATCCGGGAGAGGACTGGAACTACTCCAACACCAACTTCATCCTGGGCGGGATGGTCATCAAGAAGGTCACCGGCCACTCGTACGCCGACGAGATCCAGCGGCGCATCATCCAGCCCCTCGGCCTGCAGGGCACCCGCTCACCGGGCACCGACCCGCTTCTGCCGCGGCCGAGCAGCCGGGGCTACTCGAAGCTCTCCAAGGACCCGGACGCCCGGATCCACGACCTCACCGAGTACAACCCCTCGGTGGCGGGCGCGTCCGGCGACGCGATCTCCACCTCCGCGGACCTGATGACCTTCTACACGGCGCTGCTGCGCGGGAAACTGTTGCAGAAGCCCCAGATGGCCGAGATGACGAAGACTGTCCGATGGAACGACAGCCGCCGCTACGGTCTCGGTCTCATCCGGTACAAGCTGAGCTGCGGCCAGGTGGTCTGGGGCCACGGCGGCGACGTCCACGGCAGCTCGACGGCGGCGTTCACGACCCGGGACGGCCGCCACGCCCTCGCGTTCAACTTCAACGGCGAATTCGCGGGCGACGCCGAGGCGGTCATCGAGGCCGAGTTCTGCGAGTAGAGCTGCCCGGTCGGTCCCTCACGACCGAGGCAGCACGACCACATATGCCGCCGGGTCGCGATCCGCCGACGCCATCAGAGCGGTGCGTACGACGGCCGCCTGTTGTTCCATCGCGTCGCGGAGTTTTCGCGGCGTGATGTGGACGACGGTGATGCCGAGGCGTTCCAGGTGCTCGCGTTTGCGGGCGTACTCGGACCCGAGCGCGTCCTCGTCCGGGCGTGGGGTGCGGGTGTCCAGTTCGAGGGCGACGGCCTGTTCGGGCCAGTAGGCGTCGAGGCCGCCGAGGTAGGGGCCGCCGGGCAGGCGCAGGTCGACGTTCCAGACCGGGTCGGGGAGGCCGTTCTCGCGGACCATGCGGTACAGGCGGTCCTCCGCGATCGCCCGGCCCTCGGCCAGGAGTGAGTTCACCGCGTCCACCACGTGCGGACGGCTCAGTAGTCGGGCCTGCGTCAACTCCCGTACCACGGCGGCCGGTTCGCAGTGGCCGCCGCGTACTGCCTCGGTGAGCAGACCGCGTACGGCGCCCGCGTCCGCGAGTTCGCGGGCCGCGTCCGCCAGGGCGCGGGCGACGGGGGCCACCGGGAAGCCGGTGATCTGTTCGGGGGCCGGCATCACGGAGGTGCGAACGATGCGCGCGCAGCCCGAGGAGCGGAGGCGGCGCAGCCGCGGGACGAGGACATCGATGTGCTCCAGGGACAGCAGAGGCGGCGCCGATGAGAAGCGGTGCAGGGTGAGGGCGGCGAGGCCGGTGATCACGGGGTCGGCGTACCGCTGAGGAGCAGCCCCGGCCTCGGCATCGCGCCCGGCAGGTCCGGCGGGCCCGGCGGGAGCCGGCTGGGCCGGGATCCCCTGTGCTGCCCGGAGGGGCGAACGGGCGGCGTACTTCAGGACCGCGTGCAGTCGTTCCTCGCCGGTGGGCGGGCCCGGGTGGAGGAGGACGACGCCGGGCAGGATCTGCTGCCAGGCCCCGCCCGGACGGCACTGCTCGTTGATCTCGGAGGTGCTCACGCCGTGCGCCCGCAGCTGCGCGGTGCTCAGCACACGCCGCTGGACGTCGGACAGATGGTGGAGGGGGCGGGGGGAGAGCGGGGTGTTGTGGTTCATGCCCCGCAATGTCCCCCCGCCCGATCCGCCCCGTAACCGCTGTTACATTCCCGTCGACAAATACGGACAAGGTCGCCCTAAAGTGCAGACGTTCGATTGCCGAAACCCCCTGGTCCGTATGGGGGTTACGGCGTCGATTACCCGCATTCCGTAACTGTTATGGACGGTACGCGTCAACACGCGGCCGGGGTGGGGCGAAGTCGCCGTTTCCTAGCGGGCGGCGGCCCCGTCGCACGCCTGCGCCCGCAGCGTCCGAGCGAGGTCGTCCCTCGCCTCCAGTACGAGCCGGCGCAGAGCGGGTGCCGTGCTCTGGTGCGAAGCCAGCCACGCGTCGGTCGCGTCCAGCGTCGCCCGCGAGTCCTGGAGGGACGGGAACAGTCCCTTGACCACGTTCATGCCGATCTGGATGGACCGCTCCTCCCAGACGCGCTCGATCGCCTCGAAATACTTGGCGACGTAGGGAGCGCCGAGCTCCCGCTGCGACGGCTGGGCGAAGCCCGCGATGGTCGCCTCGACCAGTGCGTTGGAGAGCGTGTCCGACTCGACGACGGCCGCCCACGCCTGGGCCTTCACCGCGGCCGAGGGGCGGGCGGCGAGGCAGCGGACCTGGTGGCGATTGCCCGACGCCGTGTCGTCGCGGGCCAGCTCGGCCGCGAGCACGGTCTCGTCGGCGGCGCCGCGCGAGGCGAGCGGCTCCAGGAACGCCCAGCGCAGCTCCTGGTCGACCTCCAGCCCGTCGAACTTGTCCGTGCCGTCCAGCAGGCCCCGCAGCAGCTGTAGATCGTCCTCGCCGGCCGCGACCGCCGCGAAGAACCGCGCCCATGTCAGCTGGTGCTGGCTGCCGGGCTCGGCCGCCCGCAGCTCGCGCAGCGCGCCCTCGGCGAGCAGCAGTCCGCCCGCGTCCCTCCAGTCGGGCGCCGCGTAGTGCGTGAGCGCCGACCTCGCCCATGCGTGCAGCATCTGGAGCACGCCGATGTCGGACTCGCGGCCCGCGAAGCGCAGGACGAGATCGATGAAGTCACGGGCGGGCATCAGGGCGTCGCGGGTCAGGTTCCACAGCGCCGACCAGCACAGCGCGCGGGCGAGCGGGTCGGTGAGGTCGCCGAGCCGCTCCCGCAGCGTCGCCAGCGAGCCCTCGTCGAAGCGGATCTTGCAGTACGTCAGGTCGTCGTCGTTGACCAGCACGAGCTCGGGGGCGTCGGCACCGGCCAGCTCGGCCACGACCGTGCGCGGGCCGTCGACGTCCACCTCGGCGCGCGCGTACCGCTCCAGGGCGCCCTCGGGCGACCGCCGGTACAGGCCCACCGCCACCCGGTGCGGCCGCAGCTGGGGGTGCGATTCGGCGGCTTCCTGGAGGATCGCGACCTCGTCGATGCGCCCCTCGGCGCTCAGGAGCACCTGCGGTGTGAGGGAGTTGACGCCGGCGGTCTGCAGCCAGGCCCGCGACCAGGCGGCCATGTCGCGGCCACTCGTCTCCTCCAGGACGGAGAGGAGATCGCCCAGGCGCGTGTTGCCGTACGCGTGCCGCTTGAAGTAGCGCCGCGCGCCCTCGAGGAACGCCTCCCGCCCGGCGTACGCCACCAGCTGCTTGAGAACGGACGCGCCCTTGGCGTACGTGATCCCGTCGAAGTTCAGCTTGGCGTCCTCCAGGTCACGGATGTCGGCCGTGATCGGGTGCGTGGAGGGCAGCTGGTCGGCGCGGTACGCCCATGCCTTGCGGTTGTTGGCGAAGGTGATCCAGGCGTCGGTGAAGCGGGTCGCCTCGGCCGTCGTGAAGGTCCCCATGAAGTCCGCGAAGGACTCCTTGAGCCACAGGTCGTCCCACCACTCCATGGTGACGAGGTCGCCGAACCACATGTGGGCCATCTCGTGCAGGATGACGTTCGCCCGGCGCTCGTACGCCGCCTGTGTCACCTTGCCGCGGAAGATGAACTCCTCGCGGAAGGTCACACACCCCGGGTTCTCCATCGCGCCGAGGTTGTACTCCGGTACGAACGCCTGGTCGTACTTCCCGAACGGGTACGGGTAGTCGAAGTGGTCGTGGAAGAAGTCCAGCCCCTGCTTGGTCACCAGGAACACGTCGTCGGCGTCGAAGTGCCGGGCGAGACCCTTGCGGCACAGGGCGCCCAGGGGGATCTCCAGCGTCGTACCGTCCTCGAAGGTGCGGGAGTAGCGGTCCGTCACATAGTGGTACGGGCCGGCGACGAACGCCGTGATGTACGTCGAGATGGGCTTCGTCTCGGCGAACCGCCATACGCCGTCGTGCTGTTCACCCACCCCGTTGCTCCAGACCACCCAGTCCTCGGGGGCCCGGACCTCGAACCGGAAGGGGGCCTTGAGGTCCGGCTGCTCGAAGTTCGCGAAGACGCGGCGGGAGTCGGCCGGCTCGTACTGCGTGTAGAGGTAGACCTCGCCGTGCTCCGGGTCCACGAAGCGGTGCATGCCCTCGCCGGTGCGGCTGTAGGCGCACTGGGCGTCGACCATGAGTTCGTTGTCGTCGCCGAGGTCCTCCAGGAGGATGCGGGAGCCGTCGAAGACGGCGCCCGGGTCGAGGTCCTTGCCGTTGAGGGAGACGGCCGTGACGCTCGGCGCGATCAGGTCCGCGAAGCTGGTGGCGCCCGGCTCGGCGCAGCGGAAGCGGATGGTCGTCACCGACCGGAACGTCCGCGGCTCGGCGTCCGTGTCGCCGACGGCGGAGCGCAGGTCGAGCGACACCTCGTACCCGTCGACGGACAGCAGGGCGGCCCGCTCGCGGGCCTCGTCGCGGGACAGATTCTCACCGGGCACGGGCGGCACTCCCTCGTGGCTGTATGACGGGCTGCGTCTCCTCCGAACAGCACTGATCCTCCCATGTGCCACTGACACCGGGCACCTGGGAATGAGCCGCGTGACCGACGGCGTTGGGGCTGGTAGACAGCACCCTGGCAGCGACCGTTGCCGCCCTTTTGTCCTTTTCGAGGAGAGCCATGTCCGAGCAGACCTCAGGCAAGACCCCCGTCGACTTCTGGTTCGACCCTCTGTGCCCCTGGGCGTGGATGACCTCGCGCTGGGTCCTGGAGGTGGAGAAGGTCCGGGACATCGAGGTCCGCTGGCACATCATGAGCCTCGCCGTCCTGAACGAGCCGAAGCTGGACGAGCTGCCCGAGGAGTACCGGGAGCTGCTGTCCACCAAGGCCTGGGCCCCGGTCCGGGTGGTGACCGCCGCCTGGCAGAAGCACGGCGCCGAGGTGCTCGGCCCGCTCTACACGGCAATGGGCACCCGCTTCCACAACCAGGGCGAGGGCCCGACCCGCGAGGCGATAGCGGCCGCCCTCGACGACGCAGGTCTCCCCGCGGACCTGATCGAGTACGCGGACCAGGAGGACTTCGAGTTCGACGCCGAGCTGCGCGCCTCCCACAAGGAAGGCATCGACAAGGTCGGCCAGGACGTCGGTACCCCCGTCATCGCCGTCCCCGGCGCCGACGGCGAACAGCTCGCCTTCTTCGGTCCCGTCGTCACGCCGGCCCCCAAGGGCGAGGAGGCCGCCAGGCTCTGGGACGGCACCCTGCTAGTCGCCTCCGTCCCGGGCTTCTACGAGATCAAGCGCACGCGTACGGCGGGTCCGGACTTCAGCAACCTGTGAGGGAGCGGGGGGCTCATTCGGGCTCGGGCATCTTCACGGGAGGGTCGAAGGGGTTGTCGTCGTACGCGTACCGGATGTTGCGGCAGTCGCGGTCGCGGCTGACGCAGATCCAGTAGTCGTCGACGAACGCGTTGCCCTTCCGCTTCTTGGCCAGCTTCCGGATCACGTTCCGTTCCCGGTCGTCCCGCGGCTGACGGTGCGGCTCGTAGGTGCCACACGTATAGCAGCGGTACGTCATCTCCCTGGGCATTCCGTAACTATCACCCGGAGCCCCCCATACCGGAAGACCTTCGCAACAGCCCCCGCTCCATCGCCACCACCACCGCCCGAGTCCGGTCGTTCACGTCCAGCTTGGCGAAGAGGCGGAGGAGATGGGTCTTGACCGTGGCCTCGGCTATGACCAGGCGGGCGCCGATCTCGGCGTTGGTGAGGCCGTCGGCCACGGCGTTGAGGACGTCGGTCTCGCGGGCCGTGAGGGGAGGATGGGCGGGGCGGCGCATGCGGGCGACGAGTTTTTCCGCGACCCGGGGCGCCAGGACCGTCTCGCCGCGCGAGGCCGCGTGGATCGCGTCGACCAGTTGCTCGCGGGTGGCGTCCTTCAGCAGGTAGCCGATGGCGCCTGCCTCGACCCCGCGCTCGATCTCGGCGTCCGTGTCGTAGGTGGTGACGATCAGGACCCTGGTACGCGGGTACGCGGCCACGATCTCCGCGGTCGTCGCCACCCCGTCCAATACGGGCATCCGCAGGTCCACCAGAGCCACGTCGGGCTCGTGCGCGGCGACGAGTTCGAGGGCCGCGCGGCCGTCGCCTGCCTCGCCGACGATCTCGATGCTGGGCTCGGCGGCCAGCAGGGCCACCACACCGGCCCTCATCACCGTGTGATCGTCCACCACGATGATCCGCAGTTTTCCGCCGCCGGTCATGTCAGCTCCTCGCCGGTCTCGCCGATCGTGCCGGTCTCGCCGTCCATCGGGATCGTCGCCAGTACGCGCGTCCCGTCCCCCACCGAGCTGGTCACCGTGAGCTCCCCGCCCAGCTCCGCCAGCCGTTTGCGCATCCCGTCGAGCCCGAACCCCGCCGATTGCCCCACGACGAACCCCGCCCCGTCGTCCGTGATCTCCAGCTCCACCCCGTACGGCTGCCGGGCCAGCACGACCCCGACCGTGGACGCGCGCGCGTGCTTGCGCACATTGGCGAGTGACTCCTGTGTGCAGCGCAGCAGCGCGATCCGGGTCGGCTGGTCGCACTCGAAGTCCGCCTCGATGTCCGCCAGCTCCGCGTCGACCGCGAGCCCGGTGTCCTCCACGAAACGGTCCAGCGTCCGGCGCAGCGTGTGGGCCACCGAACCCGCCGCCACCTGACCGCCGCGCTGCGCGGAGCCGACCAGCTCCCGCGCCTCCGCGAGGTTCTCGCGCGCCGTGGACTCGATCGACCGCAACTGCTGTGCGCTGCGTGCCGGATCGGTGTCCAGTCCGGCCCGTGCCGCCTCCGCGAGCGCGATGATCGAGGCGAAGCCCTGCGCGAGCGTGTCATGGATGTCGCGTGCCATGCGCTCCCTCTCATCGGCAGCCCCCTGACGCTGATGCGCCTGGGACAGCTGGAACTGGGCTTGTTCCAACTCGGTGATCAGCCGCGCCCGTTCATGGCTCTGGGCGACCACCGAGTGCACCCACAGCCCGATCAGCATCCCGACGGCCACGACGATCACCACGGGGATCAGGGTCTCGCCGAAGAACGTCGCCGAGGGGCCGAGCCGGAACCAGCTCCCGGCCAGCGTCCCCCCGGCGGCCAGTCCCAGGAACCCCAGCGAGGCCCGCCGCGTACGGCCGAACATCCAGAAGTGCGGGAGCGTCACCATGAACAGCGTCCCGAAGGAGGCGTGCAGATACGCGAACGCGCCGAGGGTGGCGGCCAGTATCAGCAGATAGGTGTGCGGGCGCAGCACCGGATTGTCCGGGAACCGGTCCACCACCGCGTAGCAGAGCATCAGACACCCGAGCAGTCCGAGCGTCCAGTACTTGCTCGCGCCGGGCCGGTCCAGCGCGGCGAGCCCGATCGCCATCGCGCCGAACAGCACCCAGCACGCCGCGTTCCAGCGGCGGAGCGTGACGGCCCACAAGGGGTCGGTGTGTCCACGGAGGGCGGAGGCGGTCATGACGTCAACGTACGTCCGGCACCGGCGACTTGGTGGCCGCTTCGGCCTCCCGGCGATCAGCCGTCGGCCGCCGCCGCGCCCCGTGCGAGGGCCACCAGCTCGCCTCGCCGAGCAGCAGCATCGCCGCCGGCAGGATCATGATCCGGATGATGAAGGCGTCCAGGAGTACGGCTGTCGCGAGGACGAAGCCGATCTGCTTCATCTCGATGATGTGCAGGAAGACGAAGCTCACGAAGACCGTCATCATCACCACGGCCGCGCTGGTCACCACCCCCGCGGAGGTGCGGATCCCGTCCAGCACGGCCTGCCGCGTCGGTACGCCGGCGAGCACGGCCTCCCTGATCCGGCTGACCACGAACACCTGGTAGTCCATCGAGAGCCCGAAGAGGATCACGAACAGGAACAGCGGCACCCGCGACCCGATCGACCCGGTGGACTCGAAGTTCAGCAGCCCCTCGGCCCAGCCGTTCTGGAAGACGAGGACGAGCATCCCGAGTGCCGCCGCCGCGGACAGCAGGTTCAGTACGACACCGAGCAGGCCCAGCACCACCGAACGGAACGCGTACACGGTCATCGCGAAGGTCACAAGGAGCAACGCGCCGAGGACCAGGGGCAGTTTGCCGTTCTGGTGCGCGGGATAGTCGGCGTAGCGGGCGACGTCACCGCTCACACCGGTCTCGGCCGCGTCGATCCGGCCGATGGTGGCGGGCACGTAGTCGTCCCGGAGATGGTCGAGGGAGTCGTACGCCTCGTCCGAGTTGCCGAGGTGCGGAACCTTCAGCTCCAGCACGCTGGTCCGCCGGTCGTCGGACGTGCGTATCCGGGACTCCCCGGTGAACAGCGGGTCCGCGTCGGCGCGTTCGGCGAGCTCCTCCAGGGCCGCCCTCACTTCACCGGAACGCCCGGCCTCGGCGCGTACGACGACGTCGTGGGTGACCCGCCGCTCGGGAAAGGCCTCGTTGAGCCGGTCGTACACCTGCATGGCGGGGATGTCCCGGGAGTGCGTGTCCCGGCTCATTTCCGTGATCTTCAGCCCGGCCAGCGGCGCGGCGAGCGCGAGCAGAGCGACGACCGCGAGGCACAGGGTGGCCATGGGATGCCGGGTCGCGGGCCGCAGCAGTACCGTCCACACCCGGCCGCCGCCCTCGCCCCGCACCCGCAGCGGCCGCTTGCCGCGCGCGGCATGGCGCGACGAACTGCGCTCTCCCCGCTTGCCGAGCTTGACCAGGAGCGCGGGCAGCACGGTCAGGGAGCTGAGCACCGCCACCAGAACGACCACGATGGTGCCGGTGGCCAGCGAGGAGAAGATCACGTCGGAGGCCAGGAACAGTGTCGCCGTGGAGACCACGACCGCGAGCCCGGACACCACGACCGCCCGGCCCGAGGTCGCCGCGGCCAGCTCCACCAGCGCCTCGGAACTCAGCCTCCCGCCGGAGCGCGCCCGCTCCTCGCGCTCTCGCTTGAGATAGAAGAGGGTGTAGTCGACGCCGACCGCGAGCCCGATCATCAGGATGATGTTGGTCCCGACTCCGGTGTCGGGGGAGAGGTGCGAGACCACCATCGACAGCCCGACGGCCGCCGCGATCGACGACAGCGCGAGCAGCAGCGGCACCCCGGCCATCGTCACCGAACCGAACACGATCAGCAGCGTGATCAGTGTGACGGGCAACGTGATCGCTTCGGAGAGTGCCAGATCGTCGCCGCGCTGCTGGTCGACTCCCTTGCTGACGGAGGGACTTCCGGTCTCCTCCAGCAGCAGCTCGGGGTTCGCCTTCTGTACGGCCTCGGTCTGCGCGAGCAGCGCGTCGACCTTGTCCTTCGCGTCCCGCTCCTCGCCCTTGAGGGCCACCTCGACCATGAGGATCCGGCCGTCCTCGGACAGCAGCGGGTCGGCCACACCCGCCACCTCGGGCAGGCGCTCCATCCGGGCGGTCAGGTCCTCCGCGGCGGCCCTCGCGGACACTTCGGCGGCTCCCCGGTCGAGACCGGCGTCGGAGCGGGCGGAGATCAGCACCTGCTCCGTGGACCTGCGCTCCAGGTTTCCCTCGGCGGCCATCGCCTCGGCGCGGCCGGCCTCGCCGACCCGGTAGTCCGCGGTCTTCGCGCTGTTGAGCCCGACAGCGCTGCCGACCGCCAGGCACAGCGCCACGAACACCAGCCAGCCGATGATCGCCCGCCAGGGGTGCAGCGCACTCCAGCGAGCCATGCGCACAGTAAGTGAGTTCATGCCCAAAAGCCTTGCTGAGCAGGGCAGTTGGCAGACAGAGGTACTCGATGGAACTTGCCGTCCACCGATCGGTGGACGGCGGGGGTGCGGAGAGCCCCACCCCCGGCTTGCGGAAGACCCCCGCGAGCGCGGAAAACCCCCGCGAGTCACGTCCTCGCGGGGGTTTCCTTCATTCCGCCCGCCGGCGTGAAAGGTGAGAAGACGATCACGAGGCGGGGCGTATCGGGGCGGCTCGTCTCAGGGAGCCAGCAGAAGCACATCCGTACGGGACTTGGCGGCCGTGTAACGCCGCGCCACGTCCTGCCAGTTGACGACCTGCCACATCGCCTCGATGAAGTCGACCTTCTGGTTCTTGTACTGCAGGTAGAAGGCGTGCTCCCAGGCATCGAAGACCAGGATCGGGGTGGAGCCCTGGCCGACGTTGCCCTGGTGGTCGTAGATCTGCTCGACGACGAGGCGACCGCTGAGCGGCTCGTACGCGAGGACGCCCCAGCCGGAGCCCTGGGTGGTCGCGGAGGCCTTGGTCAGCTGGGCCTTGAACCCGGCGAACGAGCCGAAGGACTCGTCGATCGCGTCGGCGAGCTCGCCCACACCGTCCACGGCGAGCGGCTCGCCGCCGCCCTCGCCGGTCATGTTCTGCCAGTAGATGCTGTGCAGGATGTGACCGGACAGGTGAAAGGCCAGGTTCTTCTCCAGCCCGTTGACCGAGCCCCACGACTCCTTGTCGCGCGCCTCCGCGAGCTGCTCCAGAGTGTCGTTCGCCCCCTTCACATACGCCGCGTGGTGCTTGTCGTGGTGCAGCTCGATGATCTCGGGGCTGATCACTGGCGCCAGCGCGGAGTAGTCGTACGGCAGTTCAGGAAGCGTGTAGACGGCCATTCCAGGTCTCCTCCGACCTCTTATTGCAAGTAGCTTGCAATTGCAGGCTAACAGCAAGAGAGTGAAGGGGTGCGCTGGACTTGCGAAGTCGGGCGCGCAAAAAGGGCCCTTGCGCGAAACCGTCCTCCGCGCAAGGGCCCTTCAGCGGTCGGTGGGCCTGAGGTGATGCGTCAGTTCTTGGCGCGCGCCCTCTGCCAGGCATAACCGACGGCCGCCAGGAACAGCGTCATGCCACCGGTCGAGTACAGCTGCACCCGTGTGTCCGGCTGCCGTGCCATCAGGACGAAGATCGCGACCATGCCCGCGAGTGCCACCCACGTCAGCACGGGGAACGCCCACATCCGTACGGCCAGTTTCTCCGGCGCCTCCCGGTCCAGGCGGCGCCGCAGGCGCAGCTGCGCGGCCGCGATGAAGATCCAGACGACCAGGATCACCGCGCCGATCATGTTCAGCAGCCACGGGAAGACGTCGTCCGGCCGCCAGTAGCTCAGCAGGACGCAGACGAAGCCGAAGACGGACGAGGCGAGGACCGCGACGCGCGGGACACCGCTCGACACCCGGCCGAGCGCCTTCGGGCCCTGGCCCCGCTCCACCAGCGAGTACGCGATGCGCGAGGAGCCGTAGATGTTGGCGTTCATCGCCGAGAGCAGCGCGACGAGGACGACCACGTTCATCAACTGGCCCGCGCCCGGGATGCCCAGATGGCCGAGGGCGGCGACGTACGGGCCCTGCTCGACGACCGCCTTCGAGTTCCACGGGACGAGTGTGACGATGACCGCCATCGAGCCGATGTAGAAGAGCGCGATGCGCCACATCGCGGTGCGTACGGCGCTCGCCACGCCCTGAACCGGGTTCTTCGACTCGGCCGCCGCGATCGTCACGGTCTCCAGACCGCCGTACGCGAAAACGGACGCGAGCAGGCCGACGACGAGCCCCTCGCTGCCGTTCGGCAGGAAGCCCCCCTCGCCGGTGAGGTTGGTCAGGCCGGGGGAGTCCGAGCCGGGCAGGACACCGGCGATGGCCAGCAGGCCCAGCACCAAGAACAGCGTGATCGCGCCGACCTTCAGCGCGGCGAACCAGAACTCGAACTCGCCGAAGTTCCGCACGGCCGCGAGGTTCGTGGCGCAGAAGACGACCATGAACAGCGCCACCCAGGCCCACTCCGGCGTGCCCGGCAGCCATCCGGTGACGATCTTCGCGGCGCCGATGCCCTCCAGACCGACGGCCGTGCAGAGCAGGACCCAGAAGGACCAGCCGGCGGTGAAGCCCGCCCACGGCCCGATCGCCCGCTCGGCATGCGCCGAGAAGGAACCCGACGACGGATACGCGGCGGACATCTCGCCGAGCATGCGCATCACCAGCATGACGAGCAGCCCGGAGACGGCGTACGCGATCACGATCGACGGGCCCGCGGCGGCGATGCCCGCGCCCGAGCCCACGAAGAGCCCGGCACCGATGACGCCGCCGAGGGCGATCATCGAGAGGTGGCGCTGTTTCAGGCCGGGGGAGAGGGAGGCCTCCGCGGTGAGTGTGTCGGGTGCGGCGTCGGCGTTGGTGCGGGACATGAGCGCGGCTTGTCCATTACGTGAGACGGTGCGGGACTCGCGGTTTGGCGAGATCCCACAGTCTCCGATGCGGTCGCCCTACCGCGCAAAACGGCCACAACTCAGTGACCAGGTTCACTTTGCCGTGGGTGTACTGGAGGCGCTTTGTATGGAGCGCACCAAGCTGGCGATCCACGCTTTGTCGGCCGCTGCCGGTGATCGATTCACCCGTCTGGGATAGCGTCGCCCTGTCCCAGCTGCCGCACACCGCCGGAGTCTCCATGAGTACCGCTGCCGACCCGTACGACACCGGCTCCACCCCTGGCGAGGTACTCGCCGACCTGCTGCCCGCGTCGCGCGTCCGCGACATCGTGCTCGTGGCCGGCGGCGCCGCGCTCACCGGGGTCGCCGCGCAGCTCGCCGTGCCCGTGCCGGGCTCGCCGGTGCCGGTGACCGGGCAGACCTTCGCGGCCCTGCTCGTCGGTACCGCGCTCGGGGCCGGCCGCGGCTTCCTCTCGCTCGCCGTGTACGCGCTCGTCGGCCTGGCCGGAGTCCCCTGGTTCGCGGAGGGCAGCCACGGCGTGTCCCCGACCTTCGGTTACATCATCGGCATGATGCTGGCCGCCACCCTCGTCGGCGCCCTGGCCCGCCGCGGCGCCGACCGCACGGTGCTGCGCATGGCCGGCACGATGCTGCTCGGCGAGGCCGTCATCTACGCGATCGGCGTCCCCTACCTCTCCGCCGCCACGGAACTGAGCCCCACGGAGGCCGTCGCCGCCGGGTTCACCCCGTTCCTGATCGGCGACGCCCTGAAGGCGGCCCTGGCGATGGGCCTGCTGCCCACCGCCTGGAAGCTCGTCAAGCGGTGACCTGGCGGCCGCCGATGTTGTAGTTCCCGCGGAAGAGGTTCGCCGGGTCGTACGCCGACTTCAGACCGGCGAGCCTCTTGTGCGTCCCGGGGTCGTACAGCCCCTCCGTACGCTCACTCGCCCCGAAGGCGAAGTTCAGCGCTCGTCCGGTCGTCCACGGCTCCACCGTCGCGAGGGCCTTGTGCAGCCGCGCCCGCGCGGAGTCGTCGACGGCGCCGAGGACCCGTACGAGGAAACGGCCCTCGCGGTGCGGCACCGCGTTCGGCTGCTCCTTGGCGAGCGCCCCGCCGAGGTGGTTGATCTGGACGACGTACATCGAGGGCGCGTCAGGTCCGGTGAGGGACAGGAGTTCACCCGCTGCCTCGACGTTCAGCTCGCTCAGGACCGCGCTGTCCCCGTAGTACGCGTGCGGGAAGTCCGGGTCGGAGTGGATGGTGTGGCTCTCGGCGTACGGCATCTCGCGCAGCGAGTCGGACAGGACCGGGCCGATCTCGCGCAGGGGAGCGACGAGTTGATCGCCGTCGGTGCCGGTGTGAGCGACTCGTACGGAGATGACGTACCGGCCGCGCAGGTGTGGCGGCATCGCGGGGATGTCCGGATAGGGGACGGCCGCGTACGACGAGGTCAGGCCGTCCGGGACGGTCCGCGTCCAGCGCTCGTACGCGCGCAGCACCACCGCCGGGTCCACCTCACGCCCGTCGAACGCGAGCGATCCGCCGTACAGCCGGGCCACCGGTACGAGGCCGATCTCCAGCTCCGTCACCACACCGAGATTCGCGCCGCCGCCGAGCAGGCCCCAGAAGAGGTCGGAGCCGGGGGTCACCTGCCGGAGTCGTCCGTCGGCCGTGACCACCTCCAGCGAGCGGACATGGTCGGCCGCGTACCCGAACTCCCGCGCCAGGATGCCGAGTCCACCGCCCAGCGTGTACGAGACGGCACCCACGGAGGGCGCGGAGCCGTTGAGGGGAGCGAGCCCGTACGGCTCGGCGGCCGCGACGACCTGGCCCCAGCGGACACCGGCCCGCACGCGCACCGTACGCGCCTCGGCGTCGACGGTCACCCGGTCCATCCGCTTCGTGGTGATCAGCACGCCGCCCTCGGCGGAGCCCGGCGATCCGTGCCCGGTGGCCTGCACCCCGACGGGCAGCCCCTCGGCCGCCGCGTACGCCACGGCCGCCCGCACATCGTCCGCCGAGGACGCGGCGAAGACCACGGCGGGCCGCTGCGCGAAACCGGTCTGGAACCCGGCCGTCTCCTCCTCGTACCCGTCGTCACCGGGCCGGAACACCAGGCGGTCCGCACTCAGGTCCTGCAAGCTCACGTGAGCCCTCCGTCCATCGCATCGTCCATCGCATCCTTCGACCCGCGCGGGCCGACGCGTCCCACACTGCCTCCATAACCTGACACATGCCGTCAGCTTTTCCGCCGCTTTCCTCCCCTGATTTCCGGTCTCGTGTCATCACCACGAACTGTGTTGTCATGGAAGGAGGTTGGGGGTGGGTTCGCATGGTGTGTGTCGTGGACCGGTACCGGCTCCTCGAACCCATCGGGCAGGGCGGCATGGGCCGCGTCTGGCGCGCGACCGACGAACTGCTCGACCGTCCGGTCGCCGTGAAGGAACTCCGGCTCGACGCCACCGGCACCGAGGAGCCGGCGGTCCGCCGCGAGCGCGTGCTGCGCGAGGCCCGGGCGAGCGCGCGGATCGACCACCCCAATGTCGTACGCGTCTACGACGTGGCCGAGGAGGCCGACCGGCTCTGGATCGTCATGGAACTGGTCGAGGCTCCCTCGCTGGCCCAGACCGTCGTCGACCACGGCCCGCTCGACGTAGCCGAGACCGCCCGCATCGGGCTCGCGCTCGTCGAGGCGCTGCGCCGGGTGCACGCGGCCGGGGTGCTGCACCGCGACATCAAACCCGGCAACATCCTGCTGGGGCCGGGAGGCCGGGTCGTGCTCACCGACTTCGGGATCGCCGCTCTCCAGGACGCCCAGGGGCTGACCGCCGCCGGGGTCATCGTCGGCTCCCCGGAGTACATCCCGCCGGAACGTATCGGCGGCCGCCCGCAGGGCCCGCCCTCCGACCTGTGGTCACTCGGCGCCACGCTCTGCACCGCCCTGACCGGGCGCTCTCCCTTCCAGCGCGCCTCGACGCTCGCCACCCTGCACGCGGCGATGTACGAGGAACCTCAACTGCCGTCCGAGGACGAGTCGTTGACCGCGCTGCTGCGTGGGCTGCTGGCCCGGGACCCGGCGGCGCGGCCGGACGCGGGCGAGACGGCGCGGGTCCTGGAACGGGTGCTCGAAGGCGAGGCGGCGCCGGAGCGCGGGAGGGAGGCGGAGCGCGAGAGGGAGACCGAGGAGAGCGGCGCACCCGACTGGCTCCCGCGGCTGCTCACCGTTCTCGTGCTGGTGGTCGCCGCCGCCGTGGGCATCGTCATGATCATCACAGCGATCCGTCCCGGCGGTGAGACGAAGTTGCCGGACGTCAGCCCGCAGCCCACGGTCGCCGGCACCTCGCGGCCGCCGGCCTCGCCGGACACGACGACGCCCCCGCGGTGAGGCCGCGGAGGCGTCGTAAACGCGGGGGTCAGACTTCGGCGCCCTGCCGCTCCTTGCCGCGCCGTACCCTCTCCAGCACGAGTGCGAGGCCGACGACGATCGCCGCCACCAGGAGCGAGAGCAGTACCGTCTCGCGGCCGTCGTGTTCGGTGTCGGTGAGCATGTAGCCGAGTACGAACACGATCAGGGCCATCGTCGCGTACGTCAGATACGGGTACAGCCACATCCGTACGACCAGCTTCTCCGGCGTCTCACGCTCGATGATCTTCCGCATGCGCAGCTGCGAGGCGCAGATCACCAGCCAGACGAACAGGGCGACGGCACCCGAGGAGTTGACCAGGAAGAGGAAGACCGAGTCGGGGAACTCGTAGTTGAAGAAGACCGCGACGAAGCCGAAGGCGACCGACGCGAGGATCGCCGTCATCGGGACACCGCGCTGCGTGGTGCGGGCGAACGCCTTCGGCGCGTCGCCGCGCCGGCCGAGCGAGAACGCCATGCGGGAGGCCGTGTAGAGGCCGGAGTTGAGACAGGACAGCACGGACGTCAGCACGATGAACTTCATGATCTCGCCGGCGTTCGGGATGCCGAGCGAGTTGAGGGCGGCGACGTACGAGCCGTCCTTCTGGATCGCGTCGCTGTCCCACGGCAGCAGCGTGACGACGACGAAGATCGAGCCGAGGTAGAAGACGCCGATCCGCCAGATGACGCTGTTGGTGGACTTGGTGACCGCGCGCTGCGGGTCCTCCGACTCGCCTGCCGCGAGGGTGGCGATCTCGCTGCCCATGAAGGAGAAGACGACCAGCAGGATGCCGGTGAGGATCGCGCCGGGTCCGTTGGGAAGGAAACCGCCGTGGTCGGTCAGGTTGCCGAGCCCTGCCGTGTCGCTGTCGACCCCCGGCAGCAGACCGAAGACCGCGAGCCCGCCGATGACGATGAACGCGGCGATCGCCACGACCTTGATGCCCGCGAACCAGAACTCGAACTCGCCGTACGAGCCGACCGAGCCCAGGTTGGTGGCGGTGAGCACGAGCATCACGATCAGGGCCCAGCCCCACTGCGGTACGGCCGGGACCCAGCTCTCCAGGATGACCGCGCCCGCGGTCGCCTCGATGGCCAGCACGACGACCCAGAAGAACCAGTACAGCCAGCCGATCGAGAAGCCGGCCCAGCGGCCGAGCGCGCGGTCCGCGTGCGCGGAGAACGAACCCGAGGTCGGGTTGGCGGCGGACATCTCGCCGAGCATCCGCATCACGAGGACGACCATCGTGCCGACGAGGGCGTACGACAGGAGGATGCCGGGGCCCGCGGTGGCGATGCCGGAGCTTGATCCGACGAAGAGACCGGCGCCGATGACGCCGCCGATCGCGATCATCGAGAGGTGACGGTTCTTGAGCCCTGCCTGGAGGCCGTCGCCGGATTCTCCGGTGCCTCCTGGGCCGCTTCCGGCCTTGGTCATGGTCGGCTGCGAGGTCATGGGGGGTCCTTTGCGCAGGGGGGTGCGGGGGAGCGTGTGAAGGTGGTGGGGGCAGTGGGGGTGGTGGGGGGAGAGGGAACGAGCCGGTCCAGTGAATCCCAGGTGAATGGATTATTGAACCTTCGAATCCGGATCGTTACTTGAGGTTTTCTTGAGGTTGTGTAGCGCTGCTCGACCCCGCGCGGACGATCCGAAACAGGCGTGTCACACTCTGACCATGCGCGTGTATCTCGGCTCTGATCATGCCGGTTTCGAACTCAAGAACCACCTCGTCGAGTGGCTCAAGGCCGCCGGCCACGAGCCCGTCGACTGCGGGCCTCTCATCTACGACGCCCAGGACGACTACCCGCCGTTCTGCCTCCGCGCCGCGGAGCGCACCGCGGCCGACCCGGGCTCTCTCGGCATCGTGATCGGGGGCTCCGGGAACGGGGAGCAGATCGCGGCGAACAAGGTGGCCGGGGTTCGGGCCGCGCTCGCCTGGAGCGAGGAGACCGCGTCGCTGGGGCGGGAGCACAACGACGCGAACGTCGTCGCGGTCGGTGCGCGTATGCACACCCAGGACGAGGCGACCAAGTTCGTGGAGACGTTCCTCAACACGCCGTTCTCGGGCGACGAGCGGCACATCCGTCGCATCGACATGCTGTCGGCGTACGAGACGACGGGAACGCTGCCGGAGATCCCGGCGCACCACCCGCAGCCGTAGGGCGCCTTTCTCCGCCGGAGGGGCTGTCTTTCAGCCCGTCCGGCGCTTGAGGACGAGGCCGTTCAGGCCGATACGGGGGTCTGGGGGCGGAGCCCCCAGTTTCGGGAAGGGACGGGCTCGGGGAAAGAATCCCGCCTGGACCGTCGGCCGAACACCAACAGTGCGAACAGCAAGACCAGGAGGCGCCCGTGCCCGAAGGGCACACCATTCACCGGCTGGCCGAGGACTACCTCGCCCGCTTCGGTGGCCGGAAGGCACACGTCACCAGCCCCCAGGGCAAGTTCTCCGACGCCGCCGCCCTCCTGAACGGCACAGCACTGACCACCGCCGAGGCCCACGGCAAGCACCTCTTCCTGCGGTTCGAGCGCGAGGACTGGACCCACATCCACCTCGGCCTCTTCGGCAAGGTCACCTTCGGCGGCGCCCCCACACCCCCACCCACCGACACGGTCCGCCTCCGCCTCACCCACGACACCGCGTACGTCGACCTCCGCGGCCCCACCACCTGCGCCCTGATCACCGACACCGAGAAACAGGCGATACACGACCGCCTCGGCCCGGACCCGCTGCGCGAGGACGCCGAGCCGGCACGGGCGTACACCCGCGTCTCCCGCAGCCGCACCACCATCGCCGCACTCCTGATGGACCAGAAGGTCATCGCGGGCGTGGGCAACGTATACCGCGCGGAGGTCCTCTTCCGGCACGGCATCGACCCGTACCGGGCAGGAAAGGACATCACCCGAACCGAGTGGGACGCGATGTGGACGGACCTCGTGGCGCTCATGCGCGAGGGCGTCCGCAACAATCGCATCGACACGGTCCGCCCGGAACACGAACCTGAGGCGATGGGCCGCCCGCCGCGCAAGGACGACCACGGCGGCGAGGTCTACGTGTACCGCAGGGCCAACCTGCCCTGCCACATCTGTGGCGGCGAGATCCGCACCGCCGATCTCGCCGCCCGCAACCTCTTCTGGTGCCCGACCTGCCAGAAAACGGGAAACGGACCCGGGCGCGCCTAGGGCCTGTCCGGCGGATCAGGTCCTGGGGCCGGACAGGTCCTAGAAACCGTGCGGCAGCCAGGGCGCCACGGTGGACGAGAAACCGATCGAGGCCTCCGCGAGCGCGCCCTGGCGCAACTCCCGCACCCGCCCCGCGGCGGCCAGCGCGGTCAGGGACACGCCCCCGAGATAGGCCGCCCCCAACTCCCGTACGGACAGCGCGAGATCCGCCGCGTCCGTGGTCCGCCGACAGGACGCCGCCCCCTTCGCGTCACCGGTGAGCCGCCAACGCCCCTCGTTCCAGGGACAGAACGCGTCTTCGACCTCGAACACGACGTCCAGGGGCGTCTGATACGTCCGCGCCTCAAGCGCAGCCCCGACGTCGACGAGCCGCACGTACAACGAATCCCGCAGTGCCGGCCGGCACCGCCGGATGTCGGAGACGAGGTGCTGCCAGGCGTCGTCGACGGGCCGATTGTGCGTCTTGAGCGTCGACGTCAGATCGATGTCGAACAGGAACCGCCACAACGCCGCGTACGCCGCCGGATCCACCGCCTCCAGATCGCGCAGCTCGATCGTGCCCTTCGGCCCCGCCGTGTCCCACTCCGGCCTGATGAAGTACCGGGCGTAACCGACCACTTCACCGCGCTCCTCACCGGCGACGTCCCGCTCCGCGAGCAGGCACTGCAACGGTGAGGTGCCCTTCCGCTCGCTCTCCGGGTCGAGCAGCGGCAGTCGCTCCCAGCCGGGCCGCCGCGCCAGCATCCCGGGCCGGGTCGCCACCTGACGCGCGTACACGGCCTCGCAGGCGTCGCGTACGGCGTCGGCGCCCGGCTCGGCGAGCCGCAGCCGTACGTCGTCCGTGCCCGGCGGCACCGTCAGCCGTACCCGGGCCGTGTCGATTTCGGCGCGCAGCTGCTGTGTCGCGTTCTCGTAGCCGAACCGGCCGTAGATCATCGGCTCGGACGCGGTCAGTACGGCCAGCGGCTCGCCCCAGGACCGTACGTCGTCCAATTGCCGCCGCATCATGGACGTCAGTACCCCGCGGCGACGGTGTGTCGCGGCGACGCTCACCATGGTGATGCCGGCCGCCGGGACGAGCGCGCCGCCCGGCACCGTGACCCGGAAGCTGAACGCGCCGGCGGTGCCCACGCACGCGTCGCCGTCCCAGACACCGAGCGAGCGGTCGAACTCCGTGAGACCGTTCCACAGGTCCCGCTCCTCGGCCGACTCGTCGGCGCCACCGAACGCGAGCGTCAGCGTTCCGTACCACTTGTCCCAGTCGTCCGGACTCAGCACGCGCAAGTCAGTCGTCATGTGCCATGCCTACCAGGGCAATCCGGGATGAGCGAGTGGATTTCTTCCGGCACTGGTCGGTCCGACCGGTCCGGCCGTGCGATCCTCGGGGGTCGGACATTTCTGTGACTTCGGTCCTCGGACGGGGGACAAGTAGGACCTCCCGTGCCAAGCACCTGGTCCGATGGATAGGGTCCCGAACAATGGCAGCAGGACGAGAGCGGCGCGCGGAAGCCGACACGTTCACGGCCCGGTTGAAGAAGCAGGCTCACCGGGTCCGCACCGGGCTGCGCAGATCCGCCGTCGACTACTTCCGCGGGGACGGCTCGGACTGGGTCGCGCTGGCCGGTCTGCTGCTGACCATTCCCGTCATCACGGCCGTCACACTCGCCAATTCCGTGTGGGCTTCACCGGCCGCCCTCGTCCTCCCCATCGTGGCAGGCGGGCTCCTGCTGCGTCCCGCCAGCCTGCTCGGCCTGTACGCCGCCGCGGCCACCGCCCTGATCGTCGAGTCCGTGAAGCTCGGCCCGTACACCGAGGGCCCGTCCAGGGTGACACCGGGGATCGTCCTCGTGGTCGCGGCCTGCGGCTTCTTCGGCCTGCTCATCGCGCAGTTCCGCAGCCGGGTCGGTGTGCCGTGGCGGCGCGGCGGGACCATGCTCTTCGACCTGCGCGAACGGATCCGCGTCCAGAGCAAGTTGCCGAAGCTGCCCATGGGGTGGCACCGGGAGATGGCGTTGCGGCCGGCGGGGGGTCAGTCGTTCTCGGGTGACTTCGTTGTCGCGGCTCGTACGAACGGGGGCCGCACGCTGGAGGTCGTCCTGACGGACGTCTCGGGCAAGGGCATGGACGCGGGGTCGCGTGCGCTGCTGCTGTCGGGGGCGTTCGGCGGCCTGCTGGGCTCCCTGCCCCCTCACGCCTTCCTTCCCGCGGCCAACGGTTACCTGCTCCGCCAGGACTGGGACGAGGGCTTCGCGACGTCGATCCACCTCGTCCTGGACCTGGACTCGGGCGACTACGAGCTCTACTCGGCCGGCCACCCTCCGGGGCTCCAACTCAGCGCGGGGAACGGCCGCTGGGAGGAGAAGACCGCCGAGGGCCCGTTGCTCGGTGTCTACGACGGTGCCCAGTTCGACCCGGTGAAGGGCTCCCTGCGCCCCGGCGACGTCCTGATGCTGTTCACCGACGGCCTCGTCGAAACCTCCGACCGCGACATCGTCGAGGGCATGGACCGCCTCACCGGCGAAGCCGACCGCTATGTGGCCGGCGGCTTCCACGGCGCCGCCTGGCACCTCATCGAGGCCGTCGCGCGAGACGTGAACGACGACCGCGCGCTGCTCCTGATCTGCCGAGAGGGCGTGGTGGGGCCGGTCACCCGGTGACGGCCGCCGCCGAGTGACCGACGGGGGCGCGTGGGGTGGGGTTCTCCCCACCCCAGAGTCGGCGGTCGGCCGCATGGTGGCCGCAGGTCCCGGATCCGTAGTTTCGAAGCATCAGCACCGCTGGACGCGACGGAAGGACGGACCCGGCCATGGGCCTGCGCAAGAGGACCGCACAGAACGTGCGGAACGGTACGGCCCTCGCGGCGGACTGGGCCGTCGAACTGCGTGGCGTACGACGGCAGTACGGCCGCGGCGGCTCCGCCGTACACGCCCTGCGCGGAGTCGACCTCACCCTCGCACGCGGCAGCTTCACCGCCGTGATGGGACCCTCCGGCTCCGGCAAGTCCACGTTCCTGCAGTGCGCGGCCGGACTCGACCGGCCGAGCGGAGGGACCGTGCGGCTCGGTGGCACGGAGATCACCGGCATGAGCGAGAACAAGCTGACGGCGCTGCGCCGTTCACGCCTGGGCTTCGTCTTCCAGGCGTTCAACCTGCTGCCGTCGCTGACCGTCGAGCAGAACGTCGTTCTGCCGATGCGCCTCGCGGGCCACCGCCCCGACCGGCGCCGCGCGGCCGAAGTCCTCGCCCAGGTCGGCCTCGACGGCCTGGCCCGCCGTCGTCCCGGTCAGCTCTCCGGCGGACAGCAGCAGCGCGTCGCGATCGCCCGCGCCCTGGTCACCCGCCCGGACGTCGTCTTCGCGGACGAGCCGACCGGCGCGCTCGACACACGCACGGCCGGCGAGGTCCTCGCCCTGCTCCGTCAGGCCGTCGACCAACTGGGGGCCACCGTGGTGATGGTCACTCATGACCCGGCGGCCGCCGCCTGGGCCGACCGTGTCCTCTTCCTCGCCGACGGCTCGATCGTCGACCATGTGGAGGGCGCCTCGGCCGAGCGGATCGCCGCCCGGATGACGGCGCTGACGGCCCCCGCCCACGCGGGAGCGGCAGCCTGATGTTCGTGCCCAACGGTCTGGCCCGTGCCGCCGTCCGCTTCAAACCCGCCGCCTTCGTGGGGACGTTCATCGCCCTGGCGATGGCCGCCCTGATCGTGTCGGCCTGCGGCATCCTCCTGGAGACGGGCTTACGCGCGTCCGTTCCGCCGGTCCGTTACGCCGACGCCCCCGTGGTCGCCGCCGCCGACCAGCGTGCCCACCGCGTCACCGGCCGCGGCGACAGCCGCGAGGACGAGGCCGAGCCGGTTCCGGACAAGGCCTGGCTGGACGACTCCCTGGTGGCGAAGGCCGGTTCCGTGACCGGCGCACGCAAGGCGGTCGCGGACGTGACCTTCCAGCTCCGGACGGGCTCCGGCGCCCCGGCCACCGCCCACGGCTGGGGCTCCACGGCGTTCACCGGCGAGCGGCTGACGGCGGGCCGGGCGCCCGGCGAAGGCGAAGTCGTCCGCGCGTCGGGCACGGTCGGCGAGCACATCACCCTCACCACGGCCGACGGCCCCCGCACCTTCCGCGTCTCCGGCATCGCGAAGGCAGGGCAGCAGGCCAGGGCCGGGCAGGACAAGGCCCGGCAGGACACTGTCTGGTTCGCCGACTCCGAGGCCGTACGCGTCTCCGGTCACCCGGGGCGCATCGACGCGATCGCCGTCCTGCCGAAGGACGGAGTGACGGCCGAAGCTCTCAAGTCCCAGGTGGCACAGGCCCTCGGTGGCCGTGCCGAGGTCCACATCGGTGACGATCGCGGCACGGTCGAGGACCCTTCCCTCGCCGCGGCCAAGGAGGTCCTCGCAGGGCTCGGCGGCTCCTTCGGCGGTATCGCCACGATGGTGGCCGTGTTCACAGCGGCAGGGACGGTGGCGCTGTCGGTCGCCCAGCGCGCTCGTGAGTTCGCCCTGCTGCGCGCCATCGGTACGACTCCGCGTCAGATCCGCCGTTCCATCGCCACCGAGACGCTGCTCGTCGCGCCCCTCGCGGGCCTGGTCGGCTGTGTGCCCGGAATCGCCCTGGCCCGTTGGTGGTTCGGGCAGCTCAAGGACAAGGGCGCGATCCCGCAGCCCGTGGAACTGTCCGTCTCGTACATCCCGCTGCTCTCGGCCGTCGGCGCTGTGCTCGGCACCGCCCTGCTCGCCGGGTACATGGCGGCCCGCCGCCCCGCGCGGGTCAAGCCGGGGCAGGCGCTCGCCGAGGCGGCCGTGGAGCGGCTGCGGCCCGGCTGGATCCGTACGCCGCTGGGGATCGCGGCGGCCGTCGGCGGCTTCGTCTGCGCCGGGTTCGCCGCCTCGCTGACCGGCGAGGACGCGGCCAACGCCGCGCTGGGCATCGTCGTGCTGTTCATGCTGGCCGTGGCGCTGCTCGGCCCGCTGGTCGCCCGTGCCTGCGCCGCCCTGTTCGGGCTTCCGCTGCGCGGCGCGGGCGCCTCCGCCGCACTCGCCGCCGCCAACTCCCGGACCAACGCCCGTCGTCTGGCCTCCGCGATCACTCCGATCGTCCTGGCGATGGCGTTCTCCTCGGTGCTCGTCTTCATGCACACCAGCGAGGAGCGGGCCACGCAGGAGCAGCAGCGGGCCGGCATCGTGGCCGACCACATCGTGACGTCGGACGCGGGCCTCGCCCCCGACGCCGTACGGCGGGCCGCCCGCACCCCCGGCGTCACCGCCGCCGTGGGCCTGTTGAAGACCGAGGTCCTGGTGCCGGCGGGTGGGGCACTGAACTCCGCCTCCACGCAGGGCGTCATGGGCTCGGCGCGGGACCTGGTCCGTGTGCAGGACCTGGAGGTCGGCAAGGGCACGCTGTCCCTGAAGCGGGGCGAGGCCGCGCTCGACGCCTCGCTCGCCCGCTCCGCCCATGTCGGCGTGGGGGACCGGCTCGATCTGCGCCTGCCCGACGGCACGAAGGCGAATCCGAGGATCGTGGCGACGTACGCCCGCGGCATGGGACTGTCCCAAGTCACCCTGAGCCACGCCGACCTGGCGACCCATGTCAGTTCCCCGTTCGCCACGGAGATCTGGACGAAGGGCGGGGGCGTCGCCGGCCTGGCGAAGTTCGGCACGGTCCTGGACCGCGGCGACTACGCCACCGCGCAGTCCCTCGAGCGCGAGCTGAACGCCTGGGCGAACACCACCATGGCGGCGGTCCTCGGCGGCTTCGCGGCCGTCGCCGCGGCCAACACGCTGGTGATGACGGTCCTCGACCGCCGCCGTGAGTTCGGCACGCTGCGGCTCATCGGCTCCACGCGCCGCCAGGTGCTGCGCATGGTCCACTGGGAGGCCCTGCTCGTGGCGCTCGCGGGCATCGCCCTCGGCACGGGCATCGCGCTCGCCACGCTCGTTCCGATGATGGAGGGGCTGACGGGCCAGGCGCCCTACGTTCCCCCGTTGGTGTACGGCTCGTTCGTGGCGGCCGTGGTGGTGCTCGGCGTGACGGCGGCGACGGTTCCGGCCCGTTCGGCGCTACGAGGCACACTCGACGCATGACCGACAACGCACCGCGAGCGGCCAAGAGCGAGTCGCTGACCCTCACCGAGGTCGAAGCCCTGGCCCGTAACGCACACGCCGCCCAGACCGACAAGGCGGGCCGGCCCTATGCCGAGCACCTGCAGGCCGTGGCTGAGGGGGTTCGCGCCCGTGGGGGCGACGACGAGCAGATCGCCGCAGCGTGGCTGCACGACGCCGTGGAGGACGACGCCGTGTCCGAGGAGTGGCTGCTGCACGAGGCCGCGCTGACGCGGCGTACGAAGGACATCGTCCTGGCCCTCACCAAACGGGCGGGTGAGTCCCAGGAGGCGTACGCCGAGCGCATCCTGGCCACCGAGGGAGCCCTGCTGGTGAAGGAGTCCGACCTGGCGCACAACGCGGACCCGTCCAGGCTGGCGGTCCTGGACGGGCCCACGCGGTCCCGGCTGACCCGGAAGTACACGCGCATGCGCGAACTGCTGGGCCTCGACTGAGAGGCCGTGAGCCGAAGCACTGAGAGGCCGTGAGCCGAAGCCGCCTGGCCTGGCGCCTACGACTTGGACTTGGACCGTGAGCGGGCCAGCTCGGCGGCGTCCCGTTTGAACGCCCACTCCATCTTCGGCTCCATCGCGAAGCGGAAGGCGCGCTGGACGGGCGGGGTGCACAGCGCGGTGATCACGGCGGCGGCGACCAGGCTGACGAAGATCTCACCGAGCGGCTTGTACAGCCATGTGTAGTCGTCGTACCAGCCCCAGAAGCGGGAGCCCTTGGCGAGGAAGCCGTGCAGCAGGTAGCCGTAGAGCGTGCCCGCGCCGAGCACCGTGAACCACATCTTGCGGCGCGGTACCCAGGCGAAGAAGCAGGCCGTGAGGACCATCGAGCAGCCGAAGAGCGCCAGCGTCATCACGACACCGGCCCACCACTGAACGCCCAACTCCTGTGCGCTGTCGCGGTGGTAGAACCACGCCGAGCTCATCCGGGGCGCCGCCCAGTACGCCACGAGCAGCGCGGCCATGAAGACCGGCACCGAGAGGATCCGGACCTCGCGGCGCCGCATCAACTGGAAGTGCTCGGGCTTCATGCACAGGCCCACGACGAAGAACGGGAGGAACTGCAGGACACGCTGCAGGTCCAGGTCGTCGCCGATGTCGGGCGAGACGGAGGCCAGGATCGCGACGGCAAGCGCCAGCGGTACGGGCCAGCGCACGACCTTCCACAGCGGGGTCGTCAGCCGCCACACGAACAGCGCGACCAGGAACCAGGTGAGGTACCAGGGGTCGAGCAGGCTGATCGGATGGCTCGGGTCGTCGTCCGCGGTCTTCTTGAACAGCGAGTACGCGATTTCGAAGAGGACGTACGGCACGGCTACGCCGGTCACGAGTCGCTGGAGCCGGTCGGCGCGCATGTCGAAGCTGCGTGAGAAGTAGCCGGAGATGAGGATGAAGGCCGGCATGTGGAAGCCGTAGACGACCATGTAGAGCGCCTCGGCGGCGCGGCTGTGATCGGTCAGCGGTTCCCAGGAGTGGCCCATCGCCACGAGCACGATGGCCAGGTACTTGGCGTTGTCGAAGAACGCGTCGCGCTGTTTGGCCGGCTTGGCGTCCGGCCCGGCGGGAGTGGTGCCCGCATGGGGGGTCTGCGGGGGGCGCGGGCTCGGCACTCCGGATGTCGGCGTCTGTGCCGGCGGGAGCGGCGCCCTCTGTTGGCCGTGTGGGCGGAGCGAGTTCGTCACAGACCCTCCCACCAAGAGCTGGGGGAGACGATCCGGGACCTCACTGCGCGTGCGGGGGACGAGGCAGCGTAGGACATCTGAGGCACCCTAGCGTTGCTGAGGGGATTTCGTAAAACCCTGGGTGTCATTCCTGCGTATCCCCCGATTATCTCCCGTGGGCGCGCGGGATTTGAGGAAGTCGACAGGGTGATGCGGATACTCGTCGGCATGCCGCGTGCGACCACTACATCCGCATTCAGTCTGACTAAACGGTGCATAACATCCTCAGGCGACTCTGGTGAAATGTCCGTTTGATGGTCCTATAGTGGCCCGCCTGTCGGTCAACCGATGTGCCTCCCGCAACAATTCGAATTAACTGCGAACAGGGTGTGTGGACATGTGCGTGGGCACCGAAACGAGCGGCATGAATTTACCGGGCGCGGGTCGGCTCGAATTGCCGTGCCGCGCACCGCAGTTCCTCTCCGCCGGGGAGCGCTGAGCGGGGGTCGAACGCGCAGGTCCGGCGAGAACCATGGCCAACGATGCCTCACGGGTCGCATACCGCGGCCCGGTTGGTGGCACGATGGTTCTGGCGGGGGTGTGCGGGGTTGCACCCTCGGGCCGGGAGAGCGGACCGACCGTAGGGTGTGATCAGTTGTGGCCATTTCGCTGTCAGTGGTGCTGCTGTTGGCGATCGTCCTGGTGGTGTTGATACGAGGAGGATCCATCAAGCCGGGTCCGGCGATCGTCGCCGTGCTCTTCGGCTTCTTCCTGGCCTCGACCGGCATGGCGGACGACATCCAGCGGTTCCTCAACTCGATAGCGGACACCATCAACTCGATCCAGTTCTGAGCCGGTTGCGGCGGGACGAACGGGTTGAGCGGGTTGAACGGTCCGGCGTGGTGAGCGGTTCGGCGGGTTGAGCACGCCGGTGACCGGAGCCACGCCCTCGCGAACCGGCTCGGGTCGGCTCGGCTCACCTTTGGCGACGACGCGAGTACCCACCGCCCGAGTCTTCATCCCCCGGCGTCCTCCGACCCGACCACGCCGCGCTCCGGGATGAGCCGCCGCCCTGCGCCCAGCTCCGCTCGCCACCTGTCTCCCTGTCCGGGACATGCCCGGCTACTGCCGCTCCGAGAAAACGGCGGGCCGGCATGTCTCCCGGACCTCCCGTTCCGGAAACGACCC
>NZ_VBZC01000041.1:0-40041 GCF_005786655.1 Streptomyces montanus | reverse complement strand
AAACGACCCAGGGCCAGGTCGGAGGATGCTGATCATCCTCCGACCTGGCCCTGGGCCATGTGGAGCGGGCGACGGGAATCGAACCCGCGTAGCTAGTTTGGAAGACTAGGGCTCTACCATTGAGCTACGCCCGCACAGGGTGCGCCGCAGGTCAGTCGACGCGCGGCACGGAAGCATCGTAGCGGGTCGCGGGCCCTCGCCGCACACCCCGTTCCGTGCCCCCGGGGGCGCTCATGAAATGCGGGAGCCGCACTGCCTGCGGGCATGTACCCTACGTGTCGCACCGAACGGGGTGTGGCGCAGCTTGGTAGCGCGTCCGCTTTGGGAGCGGAAGGCCGTGGGTTCAAATCCCGCCACCCCGACCACCGGCCGGACCCGACAGGGGTCCAGTCCAGGGATCTCCGGGACCGCAAGATCGCCTTTTGGGGCGTGTACCGCCTGCGGTTACTATGCAAGCTGCGCGCCCGTGTGTCTGCACTGTCACGTCTCTCAAGGGCCGCGAATCCGCTGAGGCTCCCGCCGCACCTGGTAGAGGTCGCCAGCAGAACCCCCAAGAAGTCAGCCATCAAGGAGACCGAACCGTGAAGAGCGCCGTGGAGACCCTGAACCCGACCCGGGTTCGGCTCACTGTCGAGGTGCCCTTCGAGGAGCTCAAGGACAGCCTCGACGCGGCGTACAAGAAGATCAACCAGCAGGTCACGGTGAAGGGCTTCCGGAAGGGCAAGATTCCGGCGCGCGTCATCGACCAGCGGTTCGGTCGCGGTGCGGTTCTGGAGGAGGCGGTCAA
The DNA here is from genome assembly GCF_005786655.1 of Streptomyces montanus. Lineage (NCBI taxonomy): Bacteria > Bacillati > Actinomycetota > Actinomycetes > Kitasatosporales > Streptomycetaceae > Streptomyces > Streptomyces montanus. The sequence goes on along the minus strand of NZ_VBZC01000041.1, from coordinate 39,254 downwards.
CGACGCGCTTCCGAAGTTCTACACCGACGCCGTGAACAACGCCGAGCTGAACGTCCTCGGCCAGCCCGAGGTCGACATCACGGAGCTGAAGGACGGCGAGACGCTGAACTTCACCGCCGAGGTCGACATCCGCCCGGCCATCGAGATCCCGGACTACTCCGGCATCGAGGTCGAGGTCGACGCCGTGGAGGTCAGCGACGAGGACGTCGACAAGGCCGTCACCGAGCTGCGTGAGCGCTTCGCCTCGACCTCCCCGGTCGAGCGGGCCGCCGAGGACGGCGACGTCGTGACGATCGACCTGGAGGCCAAGGTCGACGGCGAGGTCCTCGAGGACGGCGTTGCCTCCGGCGTCTCCTACACCATCGGCTCGGGCGAGCTGCTCGACGGCATCGACGACGCCGTGAAGGGCCTGGAGGCCGGTGGCGAGGCCACCTTCACCTCCGAGCTCAAGGGCGGCTCGGCGGCCGGCAAGGAGGCCGAGGTCACCGTCAAGGTCACCCAGGTCGCCGCGCGTGAGCTGCCCGAGCTGGACGACGACTTCGCGCAGCTCGCGTCGGAGTTCGACACGCTCGACGAGCTGAAGGCGGACAGCCGCCAGCGCCTCGAGAACACCAAGCAGTACGACCAGGCCACGCAGGCCCAGGAGCGTGTCCTGGAGAAGCTGCTGGAGCTGGTCGAGGTGCCCGTCCCCGAGAAGCTCCTCGAGGACGAGATCAACACCCGTAAGCACAACCTCGAGCACCACCAGCTCGGTCAGATGGGTCTCGACCTCGAGAAGTACCTGGAGATCCAGGGCAAGACGGCCGAGGAGTTCGACACCGAGACGCGCGAGGCCGCGGTCAAGGGCATCAAGACCCAGTTCGTCCTCGACGAGCTGGTCAACAAGGAGAAGCTGAACGTCAGCCAGGAGGAGCTCACCGAGCACCTCATGCGGCGTGCGGCCTCCTCCGGCATGTCCCCCGACCAGTTCGCCCAGGCGGTCGTCGAGGGCGGCCAGGTCCCGATGCTCGTCGGCGAGGTCGCCCGCGGCAAGGCCCTCGCGGTTGTCGTCGAGGCCTCGACGGTCAAGGACACGAACGGCGAGATCGTCGACCTGGACGACGAGGAAGAGGACGAGACGGAGTCCTCGTCCGAGACCGAGGCCGAGACCGGAACCGAGGCGGACGCCTCCGCCGAGGCCACCGAGGAGAAGCCCGAGGCCTGAGCCTCGGACTCCACCTGAGCAACAACGTAGAACGGGCCCAGGGACGCGACCACGCGCCCCTGGGCCCGTCGCGTCCGCTGGGTGGATCGGGGCCGTGTGCCGGTGCGCCCGCCCGTCGCCGCGGGGGCATACGGCCCTGGGCTGGTAAGTAGGCACGGGTCTCCTGAGACAACGGGCGACGACGCACCGGCACACGCCCCCTCCCGTGGTCGGGCGCCTGCGGCTGGGTGCCCCGACTCCGCCGCCTCCCGCGCGTGGGCGACTGGAGCGCGCCTTCCCGCGCGTGGGCAACTGGGGCGCGCCCTGTAGGGGCGCGGGGAACTGCGCGACCAGCCAAAACCGGGCCCGCACCCGAAGTACGAAACCCACCCACCCCCACCTCCCCCTCCCGCCCGAGGGCGACCGCGGGCACGGGGGGCCTGGGGGCGCAGCCCCCTGTTTCGGGAAGGGGTGGGGTTGGGGAAGGGAACCCGCTTGAACGCGGAGCCCCGAGCGCCCCGGTACCCCCAACGGAGGAACCCCATGCCGGGCCCGCCCAAACCTGCCGAACCCAGCGGAGCGACCTGCGCTCACAGCGAACAGTCCAAGAACCGGGATGGCACCCGCCTGCCTGCGCGTTAGGGTCCATGAGTACGAGGGCAGGGGAGTCCCCGGAGCCGCCCGACGCGGCGCGCACACGGGGCCCCAAGCCCCGGCAGAACACGTAAGACGGCCCGGCGCCGTCGTAAAGACGAGCAGGTGGATACGTGACGAATCTGATGCCTTCCGCCGCCGGCGAGCCTTCCATCGGTGGTGGCCTCGGCGACCAGGTCTACAACCGGCTGCTCGGCGAGCGGATCATTTTCCTCGGCCAGCCGGTCGACGACGACATCGCGAACAAGATCACCGCACAGCTGTTGCTCCTTGCCGCCGACCCGGACAAGGACATCTTCCTGTACATCAACAGCCCCGGCGGATCGATCACGGCCGGTATGGCGATCTACGACACCATGCAGTACATCCAGAACGACGTCGTGACCATCGCCATGGGCATGGCAGCCTCCATGGGTCAGTTCCTGCTGAGCGCGGGTACCCCGGGCAAGCGCTTCGCGCTGCCGAACGCAGAGATCCTGATTCACCAGCCCTCGGCCGGTCTCGCCGGCTCCGCGTCGGACATCAAGATCCACGCCGAGCGGCTGCTGCACACCAAGAAGCGGATGGCGGAGCTGACCGCCTTCCACACCGGCCAGACCGTGGAGCAGATCACCCGCGACTCGGACCGGGACCGCTGGTTCGACCCGCTCGAGGCCAAGGAGTACGGCCTCATCGACGACATCATGCCCACCGCTGCCGGCATGCCGGGCGGCGGCGGCACGGGGGCGGCCTAGGCCGGCGCCACGCGCTAGCCGACCCAAGGCCCCCTCCGAGCCCCCAGCCGACCGCCTCAGCCCTTTTCAGGCTCTCCAGGAGACACAGTGAACGACTTCCCCGGTAGCGGCCTCTACGCCCGCACGCAGGCCGAGTACACCGGTCCTCGCGCGGAGTCCCGCTACGTCATCCCGCGCTTCGTCGAGCGCACCTCCCAGGGTGTGCGCGAGTACGACCCGTACGCGAAGCTCTTCGAGGAGCGCGTGATCTTCCTCGGCGTGCAGATCGACGACGCCTCCGCCAACGACGTCATGGCGCAGCTGCTGTGCCTGGAGTCGATGGACCCCGACCGTGACATCTCGGTCTACATCAACAGCCCCGGTGGTTCCTTCACGGCGCTCACGGCCATCTACGACACGATGCAGTTCGTGAAGCCGGACATCCAGACGGTCTGCATGGGTCAGGCGGCCTCCGCCGCCGCGATCCTGCTCGCCGCCGGTACGCCGGGCAAGCGCATGGCGCTCCCGAACGCGCGCGTGCTGATCCACCAGCCCTACAGTGAGACGGGTCGCGGGCAGGTCTCCGACCTGGAGATCGCGGCGAACGAAATCCTGCGGATGCGCGCCCAGCTGGAGGAACTGCTGGCCAAGCACTCCACGACGCCGATCGAGAAGATCCGCGAGGACATCGAGCGCGACAAGATCCTCACCGCTGAGGACGCGCTCTCGTACGGCCTGATCGACCAGATCATTTCGACCCGGAAGATGAACAACGCGGCGGTCGCGTGACGTAGCGCTGTATCGTCAGCCGCTCCTTGGCGCGGTCCACGACAAAGTGAACCGCGCCAAGGGGGGCCCGAACGAGGGGCTCGGCAAGGTACCGTCGGACATAAGGCAGCACCAGGAGCCGCTGGACCTAGGCGTCTCCCAGGCGAAGGGGAAGCACACCGTGGCACGCATCGGTGACGGCGGCGATCTGCTCAAGTGCTCGTTCTGTGGCAAGAGCCAGAAGCAGGTCAAGAAGCTCATCGCAGGCCCCGGTGTGTATATCTGCGACGAGTGCATCGATCTCTGCAACGAGATCATCGAGGAAGAGCTCGCCGAGACGAGCGAGGTGAGGTGGGAGGAACTCCCCAAACCACGCGAGATCTACGAGTTCCTCGAGGGGTACGTCGTCGGGCAGGAGTCGGCGAAGAAGGCTCTCTCGGTCGCGGTGTACAACCACTACAAGCGGGTCCAGGCCGGTGAGAACGGCGGGGGCCAAAACCGCGACGACGCCATCGAGTTGGCGAAGTCCAACATCCTGCTCCTCGGCCCCACGGGCTCGGGCAAGACGCTGCTGGCCCAGACCCTGGCGCGCATGCTCAACGTCCCCTTCGCCATCGCGGACGCGACGGCGCTGACGGAGGCCGGGTATGTCGGCGAGGACGTCGAGAACATCCTGCTGAAGCTGATCCAGGCGGCGGACTACGACGTCAAGAAGGCCGAGACCGGGATCATCTACATCGACGAGATCGACAAGGTGGCTCGTAAGAGCGAAAACCCGTCGATCACAAGGGATGTGAGCGGCGAGGGCGTCCAGCAGGCGCTGCTCAAGATCCTGGAGGGCACGACGGCCTCGGTCCCGCCCCAGGGCGGACGCAAGCACCCTCACCAGGAGTTCATCCAAATCGACACGACGAACGTCCTGTTCATCGTGGGCGGTGCCTTCGCCGGCCTGGAGAAGATCATCGAGTCCCGAGCGGGTGCGAAGGGCATCGGCTTCGGCGCGACGATCCGCTCGAAGCGCGAGCTGGAGGAGAAGGACCAGTTCGAGGACGTCATGCCCGAGGACCTGGTCAAGTTCGGCATGATCCCGGAGTTCATCGGCCGCCTCCCGGTGATCACTTCGGTCCACAACCTGGACCGCGAGGCCCTGCTCCAGATCCTCGTCGAACCGCGCAACGCGCTGGTGAAGCAGTACCAGCGCCTCTTCGAACTCGACGGCGTGGAGCTGGACTTCGAGCGCGAGGCCCTCGAAGCGATCGCCGACCAGGCCATCCTCCGCCAGACCGGCGCCCGCGGGTTGCGCGCCATCATGGAAGAGGTCCTGCAGTCGGTGATGTACGAAGTCCCGTCCCGCAAGGACGTCGGCCGCGTCGTCATCACGCCGGACGTGGTCCTCTCGAACGTCAACCCGACCCTGATCCCACGGGACGCCCGCGGCCGCGGCTCGGGGGAGCAGAAGACGGCGTAGGCGATACGCACATACGAGGAGGGGGTGGCCCAATCTGGGCCACCCCCTCCTCGTTCGTGGTCACGCGTAGATGCTCACGCCTTGACGCGTACTTCCTTGCGGAACTTGGCCGTGATGTCGGCGGACCCGCTGAGGTCGGCGCTCTTGCCTGCCATGGCGTCGGCGAAGTCGATGTTGATGATGACGCCGAGGGTGCTGTGGTCACCCCAGATGCACACCGGCATGCTGATCTCCTTGGGGCCGGAGGCCGGGTCGCCCGACGAGGCGTCGTCGTTCTTGATCTTGGTCTCCTGGCACTTCAGGACCGCGCCGTCCAGACCGCTGGGCTTGTAGGCCTTCGGGCTGCCGACGAGCTCGCCCTCGCCCGACTTGTCCTCGGCGGCGTTCTTCTTGAGCTCCGCGAACATGGCGTCGACGACCTTCTCCGGGTCTTCGATCTCGCCGTAGACCCCCATGAACTGGAGCATCTTCATGGCCAGGGGGTTGGACTCGTCCCCGGCCTGGTAGGCCGCGTCGACGTTCTTGGCGTTCTTCACGCCGTGCTTCTCCGCTTCCTCCATGTCGCTCTTGTCGAAGCCGCCGCTCTCCGTGTCCTTGCCCTTCTTGTACTCACCACCCAGCACCGTTGCCGGAGTTGTCAGCTTGTGCGGGCCGTCGTCGGCGATGTCCGAACCGCTGCCGCCGCCCCCGCCGATCACGAAGTACGTCCCCACGGCGATCGCGGCCACGACCGCCACCGCGCCGATGATGATCCCCGTCTTCTTCTTGCCGCCGTCGGGAGCCGGAGGCTGCGGAACCCCGTAGGGCGGGGGCTGCTGGCCGTAACCGGGCTGCTGGGGCGGGGCTCCGGGAGGGGTCTGCTGTGGGTACCCGTAGCCCGGCTGCTGCGGTGGAGCCTGCTGCGGGTAGCCGTAGCCGGGCTGGGGGGCCTGCGGGGGCTGCCCGCCGTACGGGCCCGGCTGACCGTACGGTCCGGGCTGCTGGGGCTGTTGCCCGCCGTACGGGCCCGGCTGGTTGTAGCTCATCTCTGGGTTCCCCTCCAGATGCTTATGCGTTTCGAACATCCTGGCGCAGGCAGGGAGAGCGCGATGCATCGGGGGGCGCACCGTTACAGAAGAATCCCGTTTCGGGACGGGCCTGTAACACCTCTAAACTGAGCCCGTGACCGAGAACGCTCAGCAGCAGCCCACAGCGCCCATCACCGAACTGCCGACCCAGTACGCGCCGGCCGAGGTAGAGGGGAAGCTGTACGAGCGTTGGGTGGACAAGGGGTACTTCGCCGCCGACGCGAAGAGTGACAAGACCCCGTACACCATCGTCATCCCGCCGCCGAACGTCACCGGTTCGCTCCACCTGGGGCACGCCTTCCAGCACACGCTCATGGACGCCCTGACCCGCCGCAAGCGCATGCAGGGGTTCGAGTCGCTGTGGCTGCCCGGCATGGACCACGCCGGTATCGCGACGCAGAACAAGGTCGAGCAGCAGCTCGCCGAGGAAGGCAAGTCCCGCCACGACCTGGGGCGCGAGGAGTTCGTCGAGCGCGTCTGGCAGTGGAAGGAAGAGTACGGGGGCAAGATCCTCGGCCAGATGCGGCGGCTCGGGGACGGTGTCGACTGGTCGCGCGAGCGGTTCACTATGGACGAGGGCCTGTCCCGTGCCGTCCAGACCATCTTCAAGAAGCTGTACGAAGACGAGTTGATCTATCGCGCCGAGCGCATCATCAACTGGTGTCCGCGCTGCCTGACGGCCATCTCGGACATCGAGGTCGAGTACCAGGACGACGACGGCGAACTCGTCTCCATCAAGTACGGGGAGGGCGACGAGACTCTTGTCGTCGCGACCACCCGCGCCGAGACGATGCTCGGTGACACCGCCGTCGCCGTCCACCCCGACGACGAGCGCTACCGGCACCTGATCGGGAAGAGGATCAAGCTGCCTCTCACCGACCGCAGCATCCCCGTCGTCGCCGACACGCACGTCGACCCCGAGTTCGGCACCGGCGCCGTCAAGGTCACCCCGGCCCACGACCCGAACGACTTCGCCATCGGCCAGCGCCACGGCCTGGAATCCATCACGGTCATGGACGAGCGGGCGGTCATCACCGCCCACGGCCCCTTCCAGGGACTCGACCGGTTCGAGGCGCGCTCCGCCATCGTCGGCGCGCTGCGCTCGCAGGGCCGGATCGTCGCCGAGAAGCGCCCGTACGTCCACTCGGTCGGCCACTGCTCGCGCTGCAAGACCACCATCGAGCCGCGGCTGTCCATGCAGTGGTGGGTCAAGGTCGGTCCGCTCGCCAAGGCGGCGGGCGACGCGGTCCGGGACGGCCGGGTCAGGATCCACCCCGAGGACATGTCGAAGCGCTACTTCGACTGGGTCGACAACATGCACGACTGGTGCATCTCGCGGCAGTTGTGGTGGGGCCACCGGATTCCCGTCTGGTACGGGCCGGACGGCGAGGTCCGCTGCGTCGGCCCCGACGAGGAGCCGCCGAGCGGTGACGGCTGGACCCAGGACACCGACGTCCTCGACACCTGGTTCTCCTCCGGTCTGTGGCCGTTCTCCACGCTCGGCTGGCCCGAACAGACCCCGGACCTGCGGAAGTTCTACTCGACGGACGTCCTGCTGACCGGCCACGACATCATCTTCTTCTGGGTCGCCCGGATGATGATGTTCGGTCTGTACGCGATGGACGGCGAGGCCCCGTTCACGACCATCGCCCTGACCGGTCTGGTCCGCGACGAGCGCGGCAAGAAGATGTCGAAGTCCTTCGGCAACGTCGTCGACCCGCTGGACTGGATGGACACGTACGGCTCCGACGCCGTCCGCTTCACCCTGGCCCGCGGCGCCAACCCCGGTACGGACGTGCCGATCGGCGAGGACTGGGTCCAGGCGTCCCGGAACTTCGCCAACAAGATCTGGAACGCCACGCGCTTCGCACTGATGAACGGCGCGACGGTCGAGGGCCCGCTCCCGGACCCGTCCCAGATGTCGGCGACCGACCGGTGGATCCTGTCCCGCCTCAACAAGACCGTCGCCGAAGTCGACGCGTTCTACGACGACTTCCAGTTCGCCAAGCTCTCCGACGCCCTCTTCCACTTCGCGTGGGACGAGGTCTTCGACTGGTACGTCGAGCTGTCCAAGACGACGTTCAACGCGGGCGGCGCGGCCGCCGACGTCAGCAAGCGGGTCCTGGGCGAGGTCCTGGACGTCACGCTGAAGCTGCTGCACCCGGTCGTCCCGTTCGTCACGGAGACGCTCTGGACCACCCTGACGGGCGGCGAGTCCGTCGTGATCGCCGAGTGGCCGAAAGACAGCGGCTTCCGTGATACCGGCGCCGAGCGGGAGATCGAGACGCTCCAGCAGGTCATCACGGAGGTCCGCCGCTTCCGCGCCGACCAGGGCCTCCAGCCCGGCCAGCGCGTCCCGGCCCGCGTCAGCCTCGACGGGACCGCCCTGGCCCCGCACGAGGCGGCCATCCGTCAGCTGCTGCGCCTCCAGCCGGAGGGCGAGGGCTTCGCGGCGACGGCGACGCTGCCGGTCGCGGGCGCGACCGTCGCGCTCGACCTGTCCGGCACGATCGACGTGGCGGCGGAGCGCAAGCGGCTCGCCAAGGACCTGGCCGCCGCCGAGAAGGAGAAGGCCCAGGCGAACGCCAAGCTCGGCAACGAGGCGTTCCTCGCGAAGGCCCCGGACCACGTCGTGGAGAAGATCCGCACGCGCCTCGCCAAGGCGGACGAGGACATCGCGCGGATTCAGACCCAGTTGGAGCGGCTGCCGACGGCCTAGCCGGCCGTGTTGGTTGTGGCCTGACCGGTGGCCTGACCGGCCCTGGTAAGTGGTGGAAGGCGCCCGGGACCCTCGAGGTCCCGGGCGCCTTCTCCTCTTGTCGGTCGGGCTCCGTAGACTGGCCATGTGAGTGAGTTCCCCCCGCACGACAGCAGCGAGCCCGGACCATCCGACCCGTTCGACGAGATCGTCGGGGCGGAGACGGAACGCGACCCCGACCTCGCGGTGATCGAGGCAGGCAGCCGCACCCTGCGCACCCAGGGCGGTCCGCCGCAGTCCGACGTGCCCGCGCGGCCGGCCGATCCCGCAATCGACCAGGCGTTGCGCGAGGTCGAGGCCGAGCTGGCCACGCGTTGGGGCGAGACGAAGCTGGAGCCGTCCGTCGCCCGGATCGCCGCGCTGATGGACGTGCTGGGCGAGCCGCAGCGCTCGTATCCCTCGATCCACATCACGGGGACGAACGGCAAGACGTCCACGGCCCGCATGATCGAGGCGCTCCTCGGCGCCTTCGAGCTGCGCACCGGGCGGTACACCTCGCCGCACGTCCAGTCGATCACCGAGCGGATCAGCCTGGACGGCGCGCCGGTGGACGCAGAGCGGTTCATCGAGACGTACCACGACATCAAGCCGTACGTGGAGATGGTGGACGCCCAGCAGGAGTTCCGGCTCTCCTTCTTCGAGGTCCTGACGGGCATGGCGTACGCGGCGTTCGCGGACGCGCCGGTCGACGTGGCCGTCGTGGAAGTGGGGATGGGCGGCAGCTGGGACGCCACGAACGTGATCGATGCCGATGTCGCGGTCGTCACCCCCATCGACCTGGACCACACGGACCGGCTCGGCACCACGCCCGGTGAGATCGCCGCGGAGAAGGCGGGCGTCGTCAAGCAGGACGCGACCGTCATCCTGGCGCAGCAGCCGGTCGACGCGGCGCAGGTGCTGCTGAAGAAGGCCGTCGAGGTCGATGCGACGGTCGCCCGCGAGGGCTTGGAGTTCGGGGTCGTGTCGCGTCAGGTCGCCGTCGGCGGGCAGTTGCTGACGCTGCGCGGCCTCGGCGGCGAGTACGAAGAGATGTTCCTGCCGCTGCACGGGGCGTACCAGGCGCACAACGCGGCGGTGGCGCTCGCCGCCGTCGAGGCGTTCTTCGGGGTCGGGTCCCAGCGGCCCGATCCGCTCGACATCGACACGGTGCGCAAGGCCTTCGCCGCGGTCGCCTCGCCGGGCCGCCTGGAGGTCGTGCGGCGATCGCCGACCGTCGTTCTGGACGCCGCGCACAATCCGGCGGGCGCTCGCGCCACGGCCGAGGGCATCAGCGAGGTCTTCGACTTCAGCCGGCTGATCGGTGTGGTCGGGATGAGCGACGACAAGAACGTGCGGGGGCTGCTGGAGGCGTTCGAGCCGATCTTCGCCGAGGTCGTGATCACGCAGAATTCCAGCCATCGTGCGATGGACGCGGATGCGCTGGCCGCACTTGCCGTCGAGGTCTTCGGTGACGACCGCGTCCAGGTCGAGCCGCGCCTCGACGACGCCCTGGAGGCGGCGATCACGCTCGCCGAGGAGGAGGGCGAGTACGCGGGCGGGGGCGTCCTCGTCACCGGCTCCGTCATCACGGTCGGCGAGGCCCGACTGCTCCTGGGGAGGGGCTGACCTGTGCGTACGCTCTGTTCTTCGACGCTGATCGGTGAGTTCTTCGTCATCGGCTTCGCCGGACTGGTCGCCATGAAGGACCCCGGCCTGTCCATGACGACGGTCTGGACGGTCAGCGGTGTCGCGATGGTGCTGTGCGTGCTGCTGTGCGGTGTGGTGACGCGGCCGGGGGGTGTCCAGCTGGGCTGGGCCCTGCAGATCGCGTTGATCGCTTCCGGTTTCGTCGTTCCGACGATGTTCTTCCTGGGCGCGATCTTCGCCGCTCTGTGGTGGGCCTCCGTCCACTTCGGGCGGAAGGTGGACGAGGCGAAGGCGCGGTTCGCCGCGCAGGCGGAGGCCGGGGCCGAGGGCGAGGCGGAGGCGGAGACGGGAAGCAACCCGGCGTAGGCCCCTGCGGGCGGCTTCGGCGGCTTCGGTGGCTTCGGCGGCTTCTTCCCAGCGGTCGCGCTCGTCGTGGGCTGACGCTGCGTGATGCGTACTCCGACACGCCCTGTAACCTCGATCCGCCGCACATCTGTCATAGAAGGAGCCCCACCGTGAGCCAGCGCACCCTCGTCCTCCTCAAGCCCGACGCGGTCCGTCGTGGCCTGACCGGCGAGATCATCAGCCGTATCGAGCGCAAGGCCGGCTGGCAGATCACCGCGCTGGAGCTTCGCACGCTAGACCAGGAGACGCTGGAGCAGCACTACGGCGAGCACAAGGGCAAGCCCTTCTACGAGCCGCTGGTCGCCTTCATGTCCTCCGGTCCCGTGGTCGCCCTGGTCGTCGAGGGTGAGCGGGTCATCGAGGGCGTACGGGCGCTCGCGGGGCCGACCGACCCGATCGCCGCGGCTCCCGGCTCCATCCGCGGCGACTTCGGTGTGATCGTCCGAGAGAACCTGATCCACGCCTCGGACTCCGAGGAGTCCGCCGAGCGCGAGCTGAAGATCTTCTTCCCCGGCCTCGCTTAGCCCAGTCGGGTCCGTATCAAGAGCCCCGGGTGCGTAATCGTCCTGCGCACTCGGGTGAATTTTTCTGACGCCATGTCAGTCGAGGTGTGTGTCTGACCAGCGACTGTCGGAGAAATCCGGCCGCCACCTGGCATATGCGTGGCGATTGGGGGAACGCATGCCCCCAATGGCTCGTCTCCACAAGCGGGGCGGCACATCATCTGCTGACAATGGCGAAGACCCTTGCGCTGTGTTCGGACAGGCGAGACTACGATGGAAGCCTTCACGTCACAGCGCTCACACCTCGCCTACCTAAAAAGCCATCAAAAGCTCCACTTGGGAAGGCCAGACGAATCCTGATGGGGAACTCAATGTCGTTCATCGGCCGTGACATGGCTGTCGACCTCGGGACCGCCAACACGCTGGTGTACGTCAGGGGTCGCGGGATCGTACTCAACGAGCCCTCCGTCGTCGCGATCAACACCAACACCGGCGGCATCCTCGCCGTCGGCGCGGAGGCGAAGAAGATGATCGGGCGGACGCCCGGCAACATCGTCGCCGTACGGCCGCTGAAGGACGGCGTCATCGCCGACTTCGAGATCACCGAGCGGATGCTCCGCTACTTCATCCTGAAGATCCACAAGCGGCGGTATCTCGCCCGCCCTCGTGTCGTCGTCTGTGTCCCCTCCGGGATCACGGGCGTCGAGCGACGCGCCGTCATCGAGGCGTCGTCCCAGGCGGGCGCGCGCCAGGTGCACATCATCGAGGAGCCCATGGCCGCGGCCATCGGATCCGGCCTGCCGGTCCACGAGGCCACGGGCAACATGGTGGTGGACATCGGCGGCGGCACCACCGAGGTGGCGGTCATCTCGCTCGGCGGAATCGTCACGGCACAGTCCATCCGCGTCGCGGGCGACGAACTCGACAACGCGATCATCCAGCACATCAAGAAGGAGTACTCGCTCCTTCTCGGTGAACGGACGGCCGAGCAGATCAAGATCACCATCGGCTCGGCGTACGACCTCGACTCCGACGAGCACACCGAAATCCGCGGCCGGGATCTCGTCTCCGGCCTGCCGAAGACCGTCGTCATCTCCGCGGCCGAGGTGCGGAAGGCCATCGAAGAGCCGGTCAACGCCATTGTCGACGCGGTGAAGACCACGCTCGACAAGTGTCCGCCCGAGCTCTCCGGTGACGTCATGGACCGGGGGATCGTCCTCACCGGTGGCGGTGCGTTGCTGCGCGGGCTCGACGAGCGGCTGCGGAGAGAGACCGGCATGCCGATCCACATCGCCGAGGATCCGCTCGACAGCGTCGCACTCGGTTCCGGCAAGTGTGTCGAGGAGTTCGAGGCGCTCCAGCAAGTACTGGACGCCCAGCCGCGCAGATGACGTAACTCTTCGATTCCGCCGTACGAGATGATCCCCTCTCGTGCGGCGGATCGTTGATATTGAGGCATAAGCTCCCCCATAGCGCCCCGGCTCGGGGAGCCCTACACGAATTCCGACGAGGGAAGGCACGGCCGCCGCACGTGAGGGACACACGAGAGAGCCGGCTGCTCCTGGTGCTGCTGATCGCCATCGCGTTCGCTTTGATCACGGTGGACATCCGCGGCGGCGAGGACTCGCCCGTCGACGGTGCCCGCCGGGCGGCCGCCACGGTCTTCGGCCCGATCGAGAACGGGGTGTCCTCCGCGGTCGACCCCGTCGGCAACGCGATCGCGGCGGTCCGCGACTCCGGCGACCGGCATGACCGTATCGCCCAGCTGGAGCGTGACAACGCCGCGTTGAAGGCGAAGCTGGGCAGCGACGACCGCAACCGAAGTCGTCTCAAACAGCTCAACAAGATGCTGAAGACGGCGGGTGCCGGGCAGTACGGCATCAAGGGCGCCGAAGTCATCGCGATCGGCGCGGCCCAGGGCTTCTCCTGGACCGTCACCCTCGACGTCGGCGCCAACGACGGCATCAAGCGCGACATGACCGTCCTGAACGGGGACGGCCTGGTGGGACGGGTCACGACGGTCGGCCCGAACACCGCCACCGTGCTCCTCGCCACCGACCCCGACTTCACGGTCGGTACGCGCATGGAGTCCACCGACGAACTCGGCTTCGCCTCGGGCCAGGGCGACCGGCAGCTGCGCGTGGAACTGCTCAACGGCAAGGCCAAGATCAAGAAGGGCGACCGACTGGTCACCTTCGGCTCCCAGGCCGACAAGCCGTTCGTGCCCGGTGTCCCCGTCGGCGTCGTCTCCCGCGTCGACCCCTCCGCCGGCGACCTGACCCGCACGCTCTACGTGGAGCCGTACGTCGCCTTCAGCAAGCTCGACATCGTCGGCGTCGTCGTCGAGGCCCCGCGCAGGGACCCGCGCGACAAGGTGTTGCCACCCGAACCCAAGCCGACCCCCACGCCGACGGTGACCGTGACGGTCACCCCGTCGGCCCAGGTGCCCGCCGACGGTCTGCAGCAAGAGCAGCAAGAGCAGTAGGAGCTGAAATCCCATGCGCCCCAACCGAATGCTGCTCTCCACCACCCTCGTGATCGTCGCCCTGGTGATCCAGGTGAGCGTCCTCGCCCGCCTCCACCTGCCAGGCGCCGTACCGGACTTGCTGCTGCTCACCGTCCTCGGCCTCGCCCTGGTCTACGGCCACGTCGGCGGCGCCCTCATCGGCTTCGGCGCCGGCCTCCTCGCCGACTTCGCGCCACCCGCCGACCACGCCGCCGGCCGCTACGCCCTCGTGCTGTGCGTCATCGGCTACCTCGCCGGCCTCGCCAAACCCGACACCGGCCAGCTCAAGTCCGCGACCGGCCCGATGGTCGTGGTCGTCGCCGCCGCGATCGGCTCCACACTCCTGTACGCGGGCGTCGGCGCCCTCGTCGGTGACACCGCCGCACGCCATGTGGGCCTGGGCAGCCTGCTGTTCACGGCCGCGCTCTACGACCTGCTGCTCGCGCCCTTCGTGGTCCCCGGGATCATGGCGCTGGCCCGACGCGCCGACAACGATCCACTCGCCGAGACCGGCGGCTCCTCCACGGCGGCCGACGTGTCCACCGGCTGGCTGTCGTCCGGCACGGGCCTGAACATCGGCCGACAGCGCGGCGGCCTGCGCATGAAGTCCGCGAAGGCGCGAGTCGCCCGCGCGGGGCGCATCAAGGGGGTCAAGCGCCTGTGAGAGCGGCAACCTCCCCCAAACCCACGCCGATACGACACCTGCCGGGGCCGCCGGCGCCATCCACCGGCCCAGGCCGGCCACGTATTCGTATGACTCCGACTCGTACGCGCTCTGAGAGGGGGAGGCAGCCGCAGTGACCAACATCCCCGAAACCGGCCGGACCCCACGAGTCCAGATCCGGCTCGTCATCATTCAGATCCTCGTCGTCTCCCTCCTCGGCACGCTCGGCGGACGCCTCTGGTACCTCCAGATCCGTGAGGGCGACGCCTACGCCAAGGAGGCCTCCGGCAACCACGTTCAGCAGGTCGTCAGTCCGGCCGTACGCGGCTCGATCCTCGACGCCCGCGGCGTACCGATCGCGGACAACGAGACCCGGCTCGTGGTCTCCGCGTCCCGCACCGATCTGCTGAAGATGAAGGACGACGGCAAGGCCGTCCTCGCCAAGCTGGCCGGCGTCCTGGGCATGAAGCCCAAGGACGTCATGGCCAAGGTGCGGCTGTGCGACGCCAAGACGCCGCAGCCGTGCTGGAACGGCTCGCCCTACCAGCCGATCCCCATCACCGACGAGGCCACGGCCAAGCAGGCCCTGCAGATCCGCGAACGCTCCGAGGATTTCCCCGGCATCACCGCCGAGCCCCAGGCCGTACGCCGCTACGCGAGCCCCGGCGACGCCAACACCGCGCAGGTCCTCGGCTATCTCTCACCCGTCACGGACGAGGAGATCAAGGAAGCCGAGCACACCGACTCACCGTATCTGCGCTCCGACCAGGTCGGCCGCTCCGGCCTGGAGCGCCAGTACGACAAGGAACTGCGCGGCAAGGCAGGCGTCACCCGCTACGAGGTCGACAACCTCGGCCGCGTCATCGGGCAGGCCAAGAGCGACGAGGCCAAGCCCGGCGCGAACGTCGTCACCAGCATCGACGCCCGCGTCCAGCGCGTCGCCGAGTACGAGCTCAACGAGGCGATGAAGGAGGCCCGCAAGCAGCACGACCGGAACACCGGAACGAACTACAAGGCGGACTCCGGCGCGGTCGTGGTGATGGAGGCCAAGACGGGCCGTGTCGTCGCCATGGCGTCCAACCCGAACTACGACCCCAACGCCTGGGTCGGCGGGATCTCCGGCAAGGACTACGCCAAGCTCACCGGCAAGGACTCCAACTACCCGCTGCTGAACCGGGCGATCCAGGGCCAGTCGGCCCCCGGCTCCGTCTTCAAGGTCATCCCGACGGCCGCCGCCGTCAACGCGGGCTACTCCTTCAACGGCCCCTACGAATGCTCCAGCTCGTACTCCATCGGCGGCCAGGTCTTCAAGAACTTCGAGTCCAAGGGGTACGGCCCGATCAGCCTCGGCCGCGCCCTGGAGGTCTCCTGCGACACCGTCTTCTACCGGCTCTCGCACGAGGAGTGGAACCGGGACGGCGGCAACAAGCCGAAGAAGAACGCCAAGGACTGGTTCTACAAGACGGCCCACAGGTTCGGCCTCGGCAAGGAGACCGGCATCGACCTCCCGAACGAGGTCACCGGCCGTGTCCCCGACCGCCAGTGGAAGAAGAACTACTGGAAGGCCAACAAGGACGCCTGGTGCAAGCAGGGCAAGAAGGACGGCTCGTACGCCGAGCGGATCGCGTACGAGAACTGCCTGGAGGGTAACCGGCTGCGCGCCGGTGACTCCGTCAACTACTCCATCGGCCAGGGCGACACCCTCGTCACGCCCATCCAGATGGCGACCATCTACGGGGCAATCTCCAACGGCGGCACCCTCTACAACCCGACCGTCGGCAAGGCGATCCTCAGCGCCGACGGCAAGCACATCCAGGAGATCAGGCCCAAGTCGCACGGCAAGCTGCCGATGACCAGGACGACGCGCGACGAGATAGACCAAGCCCTCGCGGGAGTCGCGACCCGCGGTACGGCCGCCTGGCGGTTCGGCGGCTGGCCGCAGGACAAGATCCCGATGCACGCCAAGACGGGTACGGCCGAGGTCTACGGCAAGCAGACGACCTCATGGTTCACCACGTACACCAAGGACTACACGGTCGTCATGACCATCTCCCAGGGTGGTACCGGATCCGGTGCCTCCGGCCCCGCCGTGCGCAAGATCTACAACGCGCTGTACGGGGTCAGCGAGGACGGCTCGATCGACAAGAAGAAGGCGCTGCTGTACACGCCGCAGAAGAGCCTGCCGAAGATCGAGCAGGACGGTTCGATCGACGCCCCGAAGATCAAGAAGTACGACCCGACCAAGGAGCAGGCGTCCCAACAGGACCAGCAGCAGGCGGCGACGGGTAACGACCCGGCAGCCACCACGCCCTCGCCCAACACCGGCAACAACCGTGACAACCGAAGGCGCGCTGCCCGCCGCAAGAAGAGGCGGAGGACCACATGACCGGTGCCAACAGCTTCTCGGTCTCCGGATACGGCCCCGAACGCTCCGCCCTGGCACGGCTGTTCGCCCGCGACTCGTTGGCGCGACGGCTCGACTGGCCCATACTGCTCGCGGCCATCGCCCTCTCCGTGATCGGCGCGGCCCTCGTCTACTCGGCGACCCGCAACCGCACCGAACTCAACCAGGGCGACCCGTACTACTTCCTGGTCCGGCATCTGCTCAACACGGGCATCGGGTTCGCCCTGATGATCGGCACGGTCTGGCTCGGGCACCGCACGCTGCGCACGGCCGTGCCGATCCTGTACGGCATCTCGGTGTTCCTGATCCTGCTGGTGCTGACCCCGCTCGGCGCGACGATCAACGGCTCCCACGCGTGGATCGTCCTCGGCGGCGGCTTCTCGCTGCAGCCCTCCGAGTTCGTGAAGATCACGATCATCCTGGGCATGGCGATGCTGCTCGCGGCCCGGGTCGACGCCGGCGACAAGCCGTACCCCGACCACCGCACGGTCCTGCAGGCCCTGGGACTGGCCGCCGTGCCGATACTGATCGTCCTGCTCATGCCCGACCTCGGCTCGGTCATGGTCATGGTCATCATCGTGCTCGGTGTGCTGCTCGCCTCCGGCGCCTCCAACCGCTGGGTGCTCGGCCTCATCGGGACGGGTGCCCTCGGCGCCATCGCGGTCTGGCAACTGGGGATCCTCGACGAGTACCAGATCAACCGCTTCGCCGCCTTCGCCAACCCCGAGCTAGACCCCGCCGGTGTCGGCTACAACACCAACCAGGCGCGCATCGCGATCGGTTCGGGCGGCCTCTTCGGCACCGGACTCGGCAAGGGCTCGCAGACCACCGGCCAGTTCGTCCCCGAACAGCAGACGGACTTCGTCTTCACGGTCGCCGGCGAGGAACTCGGCTTCATCGGCGCCGGACTGATCCTGCTGCTGATGGGCGTGGTGCTGTGGCGTGCCTGCCGTATCGCCCGCGAGACGACCGAGCTGTACGGCACGATCGTCGCCGCCGGCATCATCGCCTGGTTCGCCTTCCAGTCCTTCGAGAACGTCGGCATGACCCTCGGCATCATGCCGGTGGCGGGACTGCCCCTGCCCTTCGTCTCGTACGGGGGCTCGTCGATGTTCGCGGTGTGGGTGGCCGTGGGGCTGTTGCAGTCGATCAGGGTGCAGCGGCCGATGTCGGCCTAGACGAATGAGTCCGATGTCTGTGCTGGCCGCGACCTTGACGAAGGGCGCCCGTTGGCTCGTGTGTGAAGACAAACCAGAACTTGGACGCCCTTCGGGCGGCACTGTACGTGTTCATCGACGACCACGTGGCCCTTCCTCGCCGGATCGGGCGATCCCCGCGACTGACCGACGCTCTACCTGCCCCAACAGTCCGGCTACACCAAGCGGTTGAACGCAGCCGGTCCGCTGAATTCGCAGGTGATCGAAGCGCTGGCCCGGCAGGAACAATGGGACGCGGTGAAGGCCGTCGATGCGGACAACTCCCCGTGGCTTGAGGGCATCATCGCCGAACACGGCTGGCCCGGCGCCGAGCGTGTCGGCGAGGACGGCGCTCACGCCGCATGGTTGATCGTTCTGTGGCAAAAGGGGGTGCGGAGTAGGGGGGCCGCCGGAATACGACGGAAAGGGGCAATGCCCCAGGGAAGATCGCCAGGTCACTGGCCGCACGGGAACGAGAACGTGGCGTCACCCGCAGCCGGGCAACGCCGCCACAAGAGGTCAGGCGACCTCGACGATCATCTCCACTTCCACTGGTGCGCCGATCGGAAGCTCCGCGACGCCGACCGCCGAGCGAGCGTGCTGCCCGGCCTCACCGAAGATCTCGCCGAGCAGTTCGGACGCTCCGTTGATCACCGCGGGCTGACCGTTGAAGCCCTCGGCCGAAGCCACGAAGCCGACGACCTTGACCACGCGGACCACCGAGTCCAGCCCCACCAGCGCATCCACGGCGGCCAACGCATTGAGCACGCAGGTCCGCGCGTACTGCTTCGCGTCCTCTGCGCTCACCTCGGCGCCGACCTTGCCGGTTGCCGGAAGCTCGCCGTCCACGACGGGCACCTGCCCGGAGACGTACACGTGCGAGCCGCTCCGCACGGCAGGCACGTACGCCGCGACCGGCGGCACCACGTGGGGGAGCCGGACGCCGATCTCCGCCAGCCGATCCGTCCACTTACTCATGTCAGTCACCTTTCGGTCGCTTCAGCTCTTTCACAGTGTGCTGTCGAGTCGGTCCAGGATTTGTTCGAGGTTCGGGGTAGTGGTGGCGAAGTTGAGTCGTGCGTAGGTCGGGCTGGTCAGTTCGGTGTGCTGAGTGAATTCGGCACCGGAGTTGAGGTACACGCGTGCGTGCCGGAGCAGCGCGGCCGCGGGGTCGGGTCCGATCGGTAGAACTTCCCATCAGCGCTGAGAAATCCAGGGGCCGAGGTAATCACGGTCCACAAGGTCGGGTGTCGGAACGTGAACCAGCATGCGACGTACGCGTTCGGCTGCGTCTTTGGTGAGCGCGAAGTCGGCGTCGCGGGACATCGGGTCCTCGGGGCTGAACTGTCGTGCGGTATCGACGATTTGAGGAATAAAGCCTCGAATGTCGTCGGCGTCGTCCACGGCGATGGCGGGGTCGAGGCCGGCGTCGGACAGGCGTGCCTCGATGTGGGTCAACTGGTCTGTGAGCCAGATCCAGGGGTCGTCGGTGAGGTCGGTCGACCACTGGCGGGCGGAGGGCTCGACATCATCGAAGTGGGGGTGGAAGTGCGCGGCGGAGAACGACGAGGCCGGGCGGTCGAGCTTATTGAACAAGTCAGCTCGCCAGAACGCCTGGTCAATCACCAACTTCTGAGCCGCTGACTCGGTGCCTCGATGGGGTTGCGGAACGAGAAGACCCAGCTCGATGCGGGAGCCGTGTTCCATGACCGCTTCGGGGGTGACTTCGAACCAGCGGCGCACGGTGACCGCGATTCGGGTGAAGCTGAAACTGATGAGCATGTCGCGTCCTCGGTGACAGTGTGGTGGTAGACGTGGGCGGGAGTGCTCACCGGGTGTGCGCGCTGAGTTGGTTTGCGAGGTCGGCGAGGTCCTCCGCGTAAAGGTCGAACCGGTCGGAAGGCGCAGGCGGGTCTCCGACGGGACGGGCAATGTAGGCGGTGCGCAGCCCGACGGTCTGTGCGCCTCGGAGGTCCCAGGCATGCGCGGCGACCATGAGCAGTCGCTCGGGGGGTGCGGCGGCGGCCGTGACGGCGAGTTGGTAGACGGCGGGTGCGGGCTTGTAGGTTTTGGCGTCCTCGGCGGAGAGTGCCTGGTGCCAGCGCAGGCCGGCGTGGGCGTTGAGGCCGAGCAGCGCGGTGCGACTGGCGTTGGACAGCCCGATCAGCGGGAAGCGCTCAGCGAGTCGTGCCAGGCCGGCAGTGCTGTCGGGCCACGGTGACAGTCGTTGACCCGCTCGGCTCAGTGTGGCAATCGCAGCGGGGTCGGTGTTACCGACGGCGTCGGCGACGAGTTGAGCGGCTTCGTGGTCGAGTGCGTCGCTGGGGACCCAGGGCCGATCGCCGTCGAGGATGCGTTGTTGCTCGCGTTCGATGTGGGACTGCCATAGGGTCTGCAGCCTGTCCAGGTCAGCCTCGGCAGCGGTCGGGGCGTGGTCGTGGATGCTGGCGCGGATCCCGGATGGTTCGTCGACGAGCGTGCCGAGTACGTCGATTACGACGACCTTGATATCTGATGCCGACACGCGGGGCCTTTCTCGCAAGGGGCAATGCAGTGCAATCGGATAGGCGTGGGGCCTGTGGTGACCAACTGACCAGGTCGATAGTCCGCGCGGGCAAATGGGGTCTAGGGCCGGCACAGCCCGGAAATCCTGACGGATCGCTGGGGCGGACTCACGGTGGTGCTCTAACTCTTTCCCAGTGCGCTGTCGAGTCGGTCCAGGATTTGTTCGAGGTTCGCGGTAGTGGTGGCGAAGTTGAGTCGTGCGTAGGTCGAGCTGGTCAGTTCGGTGTGCTGAGTGAATTCGTCACCGGAGTTGAGGTACACGCCTGCGTGCCGGAGCAGCGCGGCCGCGGGGTCGGGTCCGAGGCCTGCTTGGGTGAAGTCGATCCAGGCGAGGTAGGTCGCCTCCGGGGGGAGGTAGCCGAGCTCA
Source organism: Streptomyces montanus (assembly GCF_005786655.1). Lineage (NCBI taxonomy): Bacteria > Bacillati > Actinomycetota > Actinomycetes > Kitasatosporales > Streptomycetaceae > Streptomyces > Streptomyces montanus. The sequence goes on along the minus strand of NZ_VBZC01000041.1, from coordinate 18,407 downwards.
GGGTGGGTGCGGGCCCAGGCGGTGACGCGGTCACGGTTGCGGGTGAGCAGGTCGGTGGTGGCGTGGTGCCAGTCGTGGGATTCGCGCCAGGCGGCGACGGTGGCGATGCGACTGAGGACGCTGGGGGTGCCGAAGTAGTCCAGCGGGGCGCGGTCGAGAGCGTCGGCGGTGGGTGCGTAGCCGAGGTGAGCGACCGCGCACCGGGTGCCGGCGAGGTTGAACGCCTTCGTCGCCGACGTCGCGGTGATGGTCAGGTCCTCCACGGCCGGGTCGAGGCCGGCGAAGGGGATGTGCCGGTGCGGTGGGTAGGTGAGGTCGGCGTGGATCTCATCAGCCAGAACGGGGATTTGGTGGTCGGTAGCGATGTCGGCCAGCCCACGCAGCTCGGCGGCGCTGAACGTGTGCCCCGTCGGGTTGTGCGGGTTGACCAGCACGAACAGACGAGGCCGTTCGGTGGCGAAGACGGCGTGGTGTCGGTCGAGGTCGAGTTCCCAGCCTCCGGGGGTGCGGTCGAGGGGGAGCGGCACGATCCGGCGTCGTGCGCGGTGGATCGCGGCGAGGAACGGTGGGTAGTTCGGCACGTGCAGGGCGATGGGATCGCCGGGCTCGGTGGTGTGTTCGATGACGATCTGCAGGATCTGGATCAGGTCGCTGAACACGCGGGTGCGGCCCTCGCGGGGCTGCCATCCGTACCGGGACCGCATGCGGTCGGTGAACGCGTCGACGACGGGGTCGCCGTCGGGCCAGTAGGGGTAGCCGAGGTCCTGACGTTCGATGGTCTCGAGCATGCGGGCGCGGACGGGTTCGGGGATGCCGATGTCCATGTCGGCGACCCAGGCAGGTAGGACGTCGGCGTCGACGGCGGTCCACTTGGCTCCGTGGCCGGCTCGTAGCCGGGTCGGGTCGAGCTCAGGACGGGGTTGGGCACTCATGCGGTCTCCAGTGGCTGGTCGGGCGCGGCGGCGAGGACGTCGCGCAGGGTCTCCATCTGCCCGTGGTGCTGGGCGAGTTCTTCGAACACGTGCTGCAGCGCGCCGCCCTGGGTGAGGCGGGTGGGCGGGCCGAGGAAGTCCGCGGGGGGCTCTTGGAGCAGGAACTGCTCGGGGTGCGTGTCGGCGACGTCGGTGTGCATCTGGGCGCGCACGGTCGCGCAACGCTCGACGAGCAGCTCGACCGGGCCGGCGGCGGTGAACTCGGCGTCGCGGTCGCGGTCGATCGGACGGCCGCGGACGAATCCGCCGACCCAGGTCTCGATCACGCACAGGCAGTGGTGCAGCAGCGCGTACGGCGAGTTCGCGCCGGGGTAGGCGGCCCGGTTCGCGCGCTCGTCGCCGAGCTCGACCACGATCGCGGCCATCCCGTCGAGCGCGCGATCGGTGAAGTACAGGTAGTCCTCGCGGCTGAGCATGCCACTCCAATCGTCACCAGTTCAGGCGGTGACGAAGCTTGCATGGCTCGGTGTCACCTGTCAAGATGGTGACGTGGGATTCACGTTCGTGAGCGGAAGTGCGGCACTGGATCTGGCGGGCACGCTGAAGTGGCGCCGGACCGAACCGGAAGAGCTGCTGGCCGGGCCGGCCGACCTGGAGCGCTGGCTCGACGCCTCCACCGACCTGCCCGGCGACGTCAGCGTCACCCGGAACGCGTTCCGGCAGGCCATCAGCCTGCGCGAAGCGGTCTACCAGCTCGCCACCGACCGGCTCGCCGAGCGCGGGTTCGACCGCCGAGCTCTCGACGCCGTCAACGACCTCGCCCGAGACGCGGGCCTGACTGTGCAGCTCAGCGACACCGGAATCCGTCGGACGGGCAACATTGACGCTGTCCTGGCCGAACTGGCCCGCGACGCCGTCACCGTCCTCGCCGACCGCGAGGCTCACATGAAGGAATGCGGCCACCCCGCCTGCACCCGCATCTATCTCGATCATTCCCGCGGAGCCCGCCGTACCTGGTGTGGCATGGACGAGTGCGGCAACCGCGTCAAGGCCGCCGCCTATCGGGCGCGCAAACGCCGCACCGACGCTGCGGCCGCCTCCTGAGTCGTCTCACGACCAACGCCGGCCCCGCTTGACGTCGTCCATGTGACGGGGTCCTTTGCGCGGTTGAGACCGTCACCCCCTTGACAAGTGACGCGTCTCGCTTCGACTATCCGATGCGTCACCACTTAGAGCCGCATGCCGAGTGTTGATCTCGGTCCACGGATCAGGTGGTCAAGAACGCCGAACGCCCCGAGCTGTGGGCCTGCCTGGACTACCTCCGCGAAGGCGACACCCTCGTCGTCCTGGAACTCTCCCGCCTCGGCCGCAGCCTCGCCGACCTGCTCTCCATCGTCAGCGGACTACGCAGGCGCGGCATCGGGTTTACCGTGCTACACGAGAACCTCGACACCACACCCGGCGGCCGCCTGGTCTTCCACGTCTTCGCAGCCCTCGCCGAGTTCATCCGCGAACTCATTCATCTAGGGCTCGACAGCCTGGCAGGAAAGAGAGCGATGTCCGACGAACGCGTGGCCCACTGCCCGGTCACCCCCGAACTGGCCGACCAGCTCATCGGCCTGACGGAGCTGGACCTGACCGACGACGAGGCGGTGACCGCGCGGCTGCTCGGCCTGGGCTGGCGCGACTGGCAGGAAGCGGTGCGCGGCCCCGACTACGAGGAGACGCCCGACGTCCCCGAGGCGAACTTCATCTCGCCGCAGGGGCACTTCGTCACCTGCGACGGCGACGGCTCGCTCTACCTTCCCTTCTCCTACCTCTACTGGCTCGGCGAGGAGCTGCTCGAAGAGGACTGCTGGGCGGAAACGCCCGGCTGGGCCAGCGAGGAAGGCGCCTGGCGTCCGGAGTTCGACGCCCACTTCGACACCGTCGTCCAGCGCTTCACCGACCGCCTCGGCCTGCCCGACTACGACATACGACAGCCCAAATACCACTCCCGCTACGTCTCCTGGCGCCTTGAGCACAACGTGCTCATCGTCGGGCAGGGCGAGGAGCCCCTGTCGTACCACCAGTTCGAGGACGCGCACGTCTACCTCGTCTCCCGGACCGCCGAGGACGTGCCGTTCCCCGAAGGGGCCCGGATGCGGGCCCTGCTCGCCTCCTGAGCCTCGTGCGCGCCGGGGCAGTGCCATCCAGGCCCGAGTGCGACTAGATTCAGTTCATGGCGGACACAAAGCGCGAGATCGAGCGGAAGTACGAATCCGACGAAAGCGGTCTGCCCGACCTGACCGGCGTCGCCGGGGTTGCGGCCGTGGTCGACAAGGGCGTCGCGGACCTGGACGCCGTCTACTACGACACCGCCGACGAGCGCCTCGCCGCATCCTCGATCACCCTGCGCCGGCGTACCGGAGGCGTCGACGCGGGCTGGCACCTGAAGTTCCCGGTCGCCCCTGGCGTGCGGGACGAGATCCAGGCCCCGCTCTCCGACACCCTGCCGCGCACCCTGGCCGGGCTCGTCCGCTCCCGCGTCCGCGACACCGAGCTGCTGCCCGTCGTCCGCGTCCAGTCCGCCCGTGACGTCCGCCACCTCCTCGACGCGGACGGCGGGCTGCTCGCCGAGGTCAGCGTGGACGCCGTACAGGCGGAACGGCTCACCGGGAACGGCGGCACGGCCCAGTGGACCGAGATCGAAGTGGAACTCGCCGACGAAGGGGACCCGGCCTTCCTCGGCAAGGTGGACAAACGGCTGCGCAAGGCGGGCGTCCGCCCCGCCGGGTCGTCGTCGAAGCTGGCGCGGGCCCTCGCCGAGACGGCACCGGGGCCGAAGAAGGCGCCGAAGAAGGCACCGAAGGATGCGCCGAAGAAGCGGAACAAGCGCAAGGAGCAGGCTCCGCAGGAGCCCGTCACCCCGGCCGACCACGTGCTCGCCTACCTGCGCGCCCAGCGGGACGCGATCGTCGAACTCGACCCCGCCGTACGCCGCGACCTGCCCGACTCCGTACACCGCATGCGCGTCGCCACCCGCCGCATGCGCAGCTGCTTCCGCTCGTACGCCAAGGTCCTGGACCGCACGGTCACCGACCACATCGGCGAGGAGCTCAAGTGGCTCGCGGGCGAGCTGGGCGTCGACCGCGACCAGGAGGTACTCACCGAACGGCTCACAGCCGCGCTCGGCGAGCTGCCGCGCCCGCTGCTGACCGGCCCCGTCCGCACCCGGCTGCGCACCTGGTCGCACGCCCGCAGCGGCGGCTCCCGCCGCCGGCTGATCGCGGTCCTCGACGGCCGCCGCTACCTGGTGCTCCTCGACGTCATCGACGCGCTCGTCGCCGAGCCGCCGCTGCTCGAGGCCGCCACGGGCGATGCCGGGAAGGTGATCGGCAAGGCCGTGCGGCGCGACTTCCGACGTCTGTCCGGCCTCGTCGACGAGGCGCTCCACCACCCGTCCGGCGATGACCGCGACCTCGCGATGCACGAGGCCCGCAAGAAGGCCAAGCGCACCCGGTACGCGGCCGAGGCGGCCGCCGAGGCGCTGGGGAAGCCCGCCGTCGACCTGGTCCGCGACATGAAGGCGCTCCAGGGACTGCTCGGCGATCACCAGGACAGCGTGATGACCCGTCACGCCCTGCGGGACCTGGCCGCCCAGGCGCACGCGGCGGGGGAGAGCTCCTTCACCTACGGGGTGCTGTACGGCAGGGAGGAGCAGCGCGCGGCGGCGGCCGAGCGGGCGCTGCCCGAGGCGTGGGCGAAGATCTCCGCCGCGTCCGGGGGGCTCCGCCGAACGCGTTAGGGTTGAGGGTCACCCCTGCCAGCTCACGAAAGTTCGCGAGATGCCTGCCGAAGCCGCCGTATCGGTGTTCCCGCAGCTCGAAGCTCTGCTCCCGCATGTGCAGAAGCCGATCCAATACGTCGGCGGAGAGCTCAACTCCACGGTCAAGCCCTGGGACGCCTGTGACGTCCGCTGGGCGCTCATGTACCCGGACGCGTACGAGGTCGGGCTGCCCAACCAGGGCGTCATGATCCTTTACGAGGTCCTGAACGAGCGCGAGGGCGTGCTCGCCGAGCGCACGTACAGCGTGTGGCCGGACCTCGAGGAGCTGATGCGTGAGCACGGCGTCCCGCAGTTCACGGTGGACAGCCACCGCCCGGTGAAGGCCTTCGACGTGTTCGGCCTGTCCTTCTCCACGGAGCTGGGCTACACGAACATGCTGACGGCCCTGGACCTGGCAGGCATCCCCCTCGAATCCAAGGACCGCGGGCTGGACGACCCGATCGTCCTCGCCGGCGGCCACGCCGCCTTCAACCCCGAGCCGATCGCGGACTTCATCGACGCGGTGGTCATCGGCGACGGCGAGCAGGCCGTGCTCGACATGACCGAGATCATCCGCGCCTGGAAGGCGGAGGGACGTCCCGGCGGCCGTGAGGAGGTGCTGTTCCGCCTCGCGAGGACGGGCAGCGTCTACATCCCGGCCTTCTACGACGTCGAGTACCTGCCGGACGGCCGCATCGGACGCGTCGTACCGAACAAGAGCGGTGTCCCGTGGCGGGTCAGCAAGCACACCGTCATGGACCTCGACGAGTGGCCCTACCCCAAGCAGCCCCTCGTCCCGCTCGCCGAGACGGTCCACGAGCGCATGTCGGTGGAGATCTTCCGGGGCTGCACGCGCGGCTGCCGTTTCTGCCAGGCCGGCATGATCACCCGCCCGGTGCGCGAGCGCTCCATCACGGGCATCGGCGACATGGTCGACAAGGGCCTCAAGGCGACGGGCTTCGAGGAAGTGGGCCTGCTGTCCCTGTCCTCCGCCGACCACTCGGAGATCGGCGACATCGCGAAGGGCCTGGCGGACCGGTACGAGGAGGACAAGATCGGTCTGTCCCTCCCGTCGACCCGCGTGGACGCCTTCAACGTCGACCTGGCGAACGAGCTGACGCGCAACGGACGGCGGTCCGGTCTGACCTTCGCGCCGGAGGGCGGCTCGGAGCGCATGCGCAAGGTCATCAACAAGATGGTCTCGGAAGAGGACCTGATCAGGACGGTCTCGACGGCGTACGGCAACGGCTGGCGCCAGGTGAAGCTGTACTTCATGTGCGGCCTGCCGACGGAGACGGACGACGACGTCCTGCAGATCGCCGACATGGCGACGCGCGTGATCCAGAAGGGCCGCGAGGTCTCGGGCTCGAACGACATCCGCTGCACCGTCTCGATCGGCGGCTTCGTCCCGAAGCCCCACACCCCGTTCCAGTGGGCGCCCCAGCTCTCCGCCGAGGAGACGGACGCCCGTCTGGAGAAGCTCCGCGACAAGATCCGCGGCGACAAGAAGTACGGCCGCTCCATCGGCTTCCGCTACCACGACGGCAAGCCGGGCATCGTGGAAGGACTCCTGTCCCGCGGCGACCGCCGCGTGGGCGCCGTCATCCGCGCCGTCTACGAGGACGGCGGCCGCTTCGACGGCTGGCGCGAGCACTTCTCGTACGACCGCTGGATGCAGTGCGCCGAGAAGACGCTCCCCGCGTACGGCGTGGACGTCGACTGGTACACCACCCGCGAGCGCACCTACGAGGAGGTCCTCCCCTGGGACCACCTCGACTCCGGCCTCGACAAGGACTGGCTCTGGGAGGACTGGCAGGACTCCCTCGACGAGACGGAGGTCGAGGACTGCCGGTGGACGCCTTGCTTTGACTGCGGGGTGTGCCCGCAGTTCGATACATGGCCACAAGTGAGCAACAGCGGGAAGAAGCTGCTGCCGCTGACGGTCAAGAAGGACGCCGCGACCAGCGGACACACTCACTGACGTGAGTGAGGCGTTGCGGCGCATCGTAGAGGTCCTGGGGGACGGCAGCGAGGAAGAGGCGGCTGCCGTCCTCAGGACGCTCGGCGCTCAGAGCGGACGGCAGGGGATCGTGCGGGAGGCACCGAGAACGCCGCTGCCGCCTGCTGGAGGCTCGACGACTGTCGAATCCGAGGTGGAGTGGGTCTGAGAGGCTGACAGCCTGGGAGAGCCGGTGACGGTGTCACCTGAGTGGCTCTCTCAGCTCGCGAGGCGCGCCCTTGCTTCCTAGCGTGGCGATATCGCTACGGAGGAGGCAGACATGCCGGCGAGTGAGCCGCCTGCCGGCGGTCCTCGGTGGGGAAGTCCGGGTGATGGTCCTCCCTCTTCTGAGCAGTGGGCGTCTCCCGACGGGCCTCCGCAGAAGAAGCAGCGGGGTCGTGCCTGTCTCTGGGGGTGCGGTGGCGCCCTGGCCGCTGTGATCATCATCGTCGTGGTTGTGCTGGTGATCGCGCTGGGGGATGGCGATGAGAGCACCACACCTGCGCCCACTAAGACCACCACCGACACGACGCCGCGCGAGAAGACGCAGGAACCCCGGGGCGAACGAGCGGACCTCATTAGCTTCCAGCTGGACGACCGCTCAGAAGCCGGTATCACCAATATCTGGGTCGTTTGGACGATCAAGAACAGCAGCAGCGAGCAGTCCAACTACTCATGGGATTGGGAGGCGGTCGACGCCAGCGGCACCCGACTTACGAACGGCTCTCAACTGGAGACTGACGTGCAACCTGGCCAGAGCGTCCGGGGTGAGTACCCTACGACGCTCAAGAGTGTGAAGGGCGTCAAGCTCAACATCACCAGCTTCAACCGCACTGCCAGCTATTGAAGAGGTCGGCGGCGCCTGAACCACCCCTATTGGGGTGGTTGAAAGTCGCTTCCGCTGCGTCAGTTGTTGTTGGTCCTACCCCGCATAACAGCACGTCATTGAGTGGTGCGAGCCGAAAGCACGAGCCCCGCCCGCACGGAAACGTGCACAGGACGAGGACTCCGCTGGCATAGGCGGCGCGTCTACCGAGAGGCTCGCAGACGGGCGTGAAGGGTCTGACGGGAGATGCCCGTCATGCGAGCGAGGGCGGCGACGTTGACCTCGGCACCTTCCGACTCGATCAAGTCGACCATGCGGATGATCTCCTCTATCGCGCCGTTCCGCACAGCGTTGCCGAAGGCCCAAGAACACGCCTTGCCCTGGATGATTTCAAGGCGTCCCTCTGCTAGCGGGCTATGTTCCGCGTGCGTCAGCACTTCCCTGGCCGGGTTGCTGTCGAAGCGGTCAAGGAGTTTGTGTGCCTCGTCGAGGTCGATGGAGATCAGCTCCAGCTTTCCTCCGCCGAACTGCCAACGGCCGATGAGGCGCTCATACAACTCAGCCTTGCGCGTTGCGTGCTCCGCCATCTCACGCGATCGCCTGGCCTCCGTAGCCCGGCCGAGCTTGTCGGCCTTTGCGGCGTCGCGGTAGTGCTCGCCCGAGCTGATGCGCTGGCGCTCCGCCTCTTTCCGAAGGTGATCGTCATCCCACATGGGAACATGTAAAGATATTGGCTCACATTTCGTCAAGGTCTTTACATCTCCGGGCAGTCTACCGGCCGTCACAGCCGCCCGTCTGTCTTCATGTTGTTCGCTCTCGGTCGGCATCGGTGCGGCTGCGACCAGCGGGCACGCTCACTGACGTGAGTGAGGTGTTGGGGCGCGTCGTCGAAGCTCTGGGGACAGTGGCGAGGAAGAGGCGGCTGCCGTCCTGCGGGCGCTCGGTGCTCAGAATCGGCGCCAGGGGGTCGTGCGGGAGGCACCGAGGACGCCTCTGCCGCTCACTGTGGGGCGGGAAGCCGTTCCCGGCACGGTCACTGATGCCCACTGGCGCTACATCGGCTCTGGCCACACCACCGGTGTTGCCTTGATCGCGGCAGGTATCGCTGAAGACCTGGAAGAGTCCCGGCGGCTCCACTCGGAGGCGAGCGAAGAGCATGATCGAGAGCGAGATCGTCATCGTGGACGACGACGGCAATGAGGAACCGTTCGAACCTTCCGCGTTGTGTGGCTGAACACTGCAAGCTCTCGGCTCTATGCCGGGGAAGAGGAGGTGGCTGAGGCCAAGTTCAGAGAGGTACTGAGCTCAGATGCGGCTGCCGATGTGGCCTCAACCAAGAGCCGGTACGCCCCGCCGCGAAGCGCGTCCGCTCTTGCAGCTACGGCCGCAGTGACTACTGGGTCGTCATTGGTATGCATGCGCAGATCCCCACACCACATCGACAACTGGGCGTTGAGACGGTTGAACAGGTCAATGACCTGAGGCTCCGGCGCTTCCATATACGCGACAAGAACCAGCCGATTGACGCTTCTGACCTCTTGGGCAATTTCGTCAAGTCGTGCACCTTGCTCCGCCGTCCGCAAGCGCGCAGCGTCGAGCGCATCAATCGCTGAGGCGGCCTGGGACAGGAAGTTGACGTATGCCTCGCGTTTCAACTGACGACGCCAGTGTGCTTCCTGGCTCGAAGCCTGGAGCCGTCCGGTGAGGGCGGCTGAGAGTACCGCGCCACCTGCACCGACGGCTGCGCCCAGTACAGCTGCGATGGCTCCGACCAACGCCACTCCCCCTGCGTTCATAGCCACATTCTGCCGGAGGCCACGCATCGTCAGTCAGGTCCACCCTGCCGAGTCTGCACATGACACGGAGCTGACCGATGGTGGAGACGAGCCTTAGAGCGCTTCCGCGAAGTCGTTCTCTCGGATCACGAGCCGCTCGCGCACGTCTTTCGGGATCAGTAGGCGGAGGTGCACCTTCGGGGCGCGCACCTTCGGCACCTTCGTGCGGGTGACCTCGCATCGGATGCCGACTCGGTACAGGTCTGCGGCCATGGCTTCCATGCCGCCTTCCTGCCAGCGCTCGCGGAAGGTTTTCCCGTCATGGACGTTGACCCATCGGTCCTTCGCCGTCTCCGGGTCGATGGCTTCGAGTTCCCCAATGAGCTTGTCTAGCGTCACCTCCGCCTGCTCCTTTGTGAACCGGGTCTTTGTGTACCGGCCGCCGGGTTCGAGCTCCTTCATGTAGAGCGCGATGGACTCTTGGAGGCGCTTGATCTCTCGCCGCACCTCGGCACCCTCGGCGTACTGGCGAACCTGTACGGGGAAGTCCCCGAGGACCCTGAGCACGTCCTCCACGAGGCGCTCGTAGACCTGCCCGGGGTTGGGTGAACCGAGCCCGCCGCTCTTGCAGTTGCCGCACCGTAGGTAGTGGTAGGTTCCGAACTTGTTGTTCGTTATCTGTACGGTCATGTTCGTCTTGCAGTCGGCGCACAGGAGGACGCCGAGGAACTGAGTGGCTCCGCCGACACGGCGCGGCGGCTGGTTCTTCTTGCGCTTGTCGAGAGCCGCGCCGAGGGTCTCGAACTCCTCCTCGGTGAAGATCGGGGGAGCCACCTTGATCGGCCTGCCGTCCTTGCCGAGGATCGGCTTCGAGCGTCGTTGCCCTCCCTGCTTGTCCTCTTCTACTCGGTAGCCGAGGAGCGCGGGGTTACGGAGGCGGCGGTGGAGCGTCGCCACGGTGAGTCCCTGGCTCATGAGGCCGGACCGCTTCAGGCAGCGCACCATGAACCGGGCGGAGCGTCCTCGAAGTGCCATGCGTCGAGCCCAGTGCAGTGCCTTGTCCGCCTCGGGGTCGATGACGAGAATGAGCTTCCCCGAGTCGTCTTCGTCCGTGACGTAGCCGTACGTCGGCTTGCCGATGATCCAGTCTTCCTGAGTCTTCGCGTAGTCCCACAGGCTCATGACTCGGGTAGAGGTGTTGGCCGCTTCGATCTCGGCGATACCGCCAATGATCGTGACCATGATCTTCCCGGCCGTCGTCGTGAGATCAAGGCTGTCGTTCTTCGAGACGAGGTTCTTCCCGCGCTTCAGGCTCCACTCGATCATCGTTGACAGATCGGAGAGGCGGCGTACGAAGCGGTCGAGCTTCCAGAACAAGAGCTCATCGAACTCGGGGGAGCGGTTGTTCAGCCAGTCCCCGAGTTCCTTCCTCTTCCACGGCGGGACCTTCGTTGCCGACACGTTCAGATCCGAGGCGACGCCGATGACTCGGCAGCCTCGTTCCCTGGCCAGGATGCGAAGGTCAAGCTCCTGCCGCACCGGCGAAGTTGTGTCGTCCGTCAACACCGACAAGCGGATGGACAGGAGAGCCCGAGGAGCGTCCTCGGGGAGCAGGGCCTCGGCCCGCTTCAGCTCCTCTAACAGAGCAAGGTCGGCTTCGGTCCATTCAGCTTCCACCTTGTAGGCCGCTCGCTCTGCCGCGAGCCGCCGCTGTCCTCGTTTCCCCATGCCGGCCAGCGTAGGACCATTTTTTAGAGCTTTATCCGTATTACTAGCTATGGATACCGAGATCCAGATGGCCTCGACGGGCAGGAAGCTGTTGCCGCTGACGGTCACGAACTGTGCGGCTGCGCCCAGCGGGCACGCTCACTGACGTGAGTGAGGCGTTGAGGCGCGTCGTCGAAGCCTTGGGAGACAGTCGCGAGGAAGAGGCGGCTGCCGTCCCTGCTGTCTGAGGGCTGAGAGTCTGGCAGAACCGTGCTCGGCGGCTGTCGCCTGAGTGGCTGCTCTCGGTTCGCGAGGTGCTCTCCGGCTTCCTAGCGTGGCGATATCCGTCACGGAGGAGGCCGACATGCCGGCGAGTGAGCCGCCTGCGGGCGGACCGCAAGCAGACGGTCCTCGGTGGGGGCGCCCGGATGACGGCCATCGTCCTTCCGGGGAGCGGGTATTTGCCGGTGGGCCTCCGCAGAAGAAGCGGCGGGGGCGTGCCTGTCTCTGGGGTTGCGCCGGCGCCCTGGCCGCAGTGGTCGTCATCGTCGTGATTGTGTTGGTGATGGCGTTGGGCGGGACGGGCGAGAACCCCAGGAATCCACCGTCGGCCGATGTGAAGATCACGTCTTGCACGGTCGATGCGACAACGCGGCTGCCTTCGGCCGGGCTTGAGATCCACAATCACAGCTCGAAGGCCTCGACGTACGGCGTGACGGTCGAGTTCAAGGCCCCGAACGGGACGCGTCTGTCTGAGGGAGCCGCCCTGTCCCTGACAGTCGAGTCAGGCCAGAGGGTGAAGACCTCGGCTGTCGGCAAGGACCAGGTCACACAGAAAGTGACGTGCAAGGTGACGAAGGTGAACCGGATCGCGGCCTGACGGAGTGTGCTTGCTCCTACAGGGATTGCTGGCTGCCGGCTGCCGAGCCCCGGACTTCAGAGCCGCCGCTCTCATCCGTTCCGAGGAGGTTGCGCCTTTCTCGCCGGGCCCTCTCGCGATTCCTGTGCCTATGCCGGATCCGAACCAGTAACAAGCGCAGGGTGGTTGGACTGCGGCTCGGCGAGCGGCGCAGGCTGAAGCACGTGCTCGGTTCGACCACGACTGGCATGCGGCGCAGGCCGCGGAAGCCCAACGACAGCAACAGCTGGCGACGTACCACTGGAGTAGTACCTCAAAGGCCATTGCGGTGCGGCGCTTACGGGAGAGCCGCGCTCTTCGCTGCTGCTTGACTAGGGCCCGTCTGCATAGGGTCGGCGGCCCCAGGCCGAGATCATCGGCGAGGTGGCGAGATCGAGGCGGCCGGCCGCGATGTTGGCAAGGTGCCGCTCGATCTCCTCGTCCGTGGCGAGGCCTGTGGCGATGAGCTTGTCACGTACCTGGTGGACGGTGGCTGCCTCGAGAACGTCGCACTGGGGCGAGGCGATCGGGAAGTACGCGTCGGCTTCGACATCCTCGAGGCCGACCTCGCGCAGCAGCCGCGGCAGCTTGCGTCCGTAGGCGAGGTCGGCGCCGCGCTGCTGCAGAAGCTGACGGAAACCGCGGCGCAGCCGGTTGGCGAGTTCCTGCTCGGGACCGTGCTCGTCGGGGCAGATCAGCGGCTGCAAAGCGGGATCGGCGTCCTCGATCAGCAGCCATCCGCCGGGGCGCAGCGCCTGGACCATGGAGCGCAGCGCGGCATCGCGGTCGGCGACGTGGACGAGGAGCAGGCGGGCGTGGATCAGGTCGAAGGGCCCGGCGGGGGGTTCGTCGAGGGCGACGTCGTGGCGGAACACCTCGACCCCCTCAGCGGCGGCCGTCTCGGTCCAGGACACGTCGATGTCCGTGGCAAGCACGCGCCCGCGGGGCCCGACGCGCTCGGCGAGCCACGCGGCGACGGTCGGCCCACCGGCCCCGACCTCCCAGCACTGCCACCCCTCATCGATCCCGACCGTGTCGAAGTGCCGGAACGTCGAGGCATCGAAGAGGGCTGACAGCGCGTCGAAGCGTGTGCCCGCCTCGACCTGCCGGTTGTCCAACAGGTATCCCTTGTCCTGGCCCATGAACCGATCCTGTCACGGTCGACCGTGGTATTCGTCGTGCCAGTTCCACCATTCGTAGGGCGGGGTTTGGGGATAGTCCTCGGGGGAGTCCTCCCATGTCTCCTGCCGTCCGAGCGCGGTCATGTCGAGGTAGCTCCAGGTGCTCCCCAACGCCTCGTCACCGCGTGCGTTGATGAAGTAGGTGCGGAACACGCGGTCGCCCTCGCGAAGGAACGCGTTCGTGCCGTGCCACTCGTCCACACCGAAGTCGGCATCGAAATCGTCGGTGATCGTGTACCAGGGCATCGTCCAGCCCATCCGTGCTTTGACACGCTCGATCTCCGGCTGCGGCGCGCGGGAGGCGAAGACGAGGGTGGTGTCGCGGGCGTTCAGATGAGCGAGGTGGCCGACGTGGTCACCCACCATGGAGCAGCCGACGCAAGCGTGGTCGGGCCAGCCGGTTACCCCGGGGTCGAAGAAGGCGCGATAGACGATCAGCTGACGCCGTCCTTCGAACAGGTCGAGCAGACTCGCCCTACCGTCGGGTCCGTCGAACTCATACTCCTTCTCCACCGCCTGCCACGGCATCCGCCGACGCTTGGCGGCCAGTGCGTCACGGGCGTGGGTCAACCGCTTTTCTTCCACGAGCAGCTGCTGGCGCGCAGCTTCCCACTCTTGCGGTGAAACGACCGGGGGTGTCTTCATCGCGACGTTCCCCTTCCAGTTCGGTGCGGCCTCATGCGTCCAGGGTCGTCCGCCACGGGCATGGGTGCACGTCCAGAAAGAGAAAACAAAGTCATTGCGCAGGCATGGGAGGTTCTGCGGTTGTGGCCTTCGCGTATTCGTGGTCGATGAGGGTGAGGCGTGTACAGCGGCAGGTCGTCCAGTTGCAGGCCGTGCGTGCCGTCTGACTGCCTCGCGTCGTTGGACCAACGCCCTGGGCTGCGGGTGGCTGACGCATGCTCATATGTCGCTTTCCCGATCGGTGATGGCCTGCGCGGCTTTCGCGGCGGGCTCCGATCATGGATAGCAGCCCGCCCGGTACGGCGGTGGGGCCGTCGGCGGAAATCCATGGCCGGGTCTTGTGTCTGCGCGGCACAATCGGGCGATGCCGCAGCTCATTGCTCCTGATCCGCGTTTCCGCGCTTCCTTCCTTGAAGCGGTGCGCGAGAACATCGCCGAGGACGAGTACTTCGGCAACACCCTCAAGCGGGAGCTCGCCGTGTACGGCGACAGCTGGCACGAACCGGACGGCTTCGCGCGCTATGTCGCCGCGGTCCGCGAGGAGGAGTCGGAGGAGGGACGCCGCCCCGAGGGCTTCGTGCCCGGCACCTGGTACTGGTACGTGGACGCCGACACCTATCTCGGCCGGATCCAGATACGTCACCGTCTAACACCCCACCTCCGCGAGGTCGGCGGCCACATCGGCTACGGCGTACGGCCCACCGCGCGCAGGAACGGGCACGCCACGGCCATGCTCCGCGACGTCCTGCCGCACGCGCGTGCCCTCGGCCTCGACCGCGTCCTCGTCACTTGCGACACCACCAACATCGGCTCCCGCAAGGTCATCGAGGCCAATGGCGGGGAGTTCGAGGACCAGCGGGGAGAAAAGCTGCGATTCTGGATCCGTACCGACCGCTGACGCGTCTTCGTCGCCATGGACCTGGAGAAGGCACCGCCCGCAGCCTCTGCGCGGCGGCAGGACGAGGCGGCGCGGGCCCCTGAGGCCGAGGGGTGTCTGGCGGTCGCGATCCGCGTTCCCGTGCGCATCGTGGTGTTCGTGCTGGTGGTACCGGTGCGGATGGCGTGGGACGCGCTGGTCGCCGTTGCGCGTTTCCTCAAGGATGCGGTGTTCCGGCCGCTGGGGCGGGCGGTCGGGGGCCTGCTCACCTCAGTCGGACGGTCAGTCGGGTGGCTGGCCGATCGACTTGTGACCTTCCTGGTGTGGCTGATGACCGGCCTCGACACCGTCTTGACGTGGCTGGGCAAGCTGGTCTTCGTCTGGCCGTGGGTGGGGCTGTGGCGATACGTGATCGCGCCCGTCGGCCGTGCTCTGGGCCGGCTCGGGCACGTGTTGCTGATCGTGTTCCCCGTGTGGCTGTACACGCGCGTACTGACGCCTCTCGGTCACGGGATCGTGTGGGCGCTGCGGGGGTTCGGCGCCGGGTGCGCCTGGTTGTGGCGAACACTGGCCGTCGCGCCGGCCGGCGCTCTGTGGCGTTGGGTGCTTGTGCCGGTCGGGAGGGGCGTCGCGTGGGTGGGTAGTGGTCTGTGGGCTGGTGTGGTGTGGCTCGGGCGTGGTGTCTGGGCGGGCGTGAGCTGGCTTGTGGTGGGGGTCGGGGTGCTTTTGCGGTGGGTGTTTGTCGTGCCTGCCGTGGCCTTGTGGCATGAGGTGCTCGTGCCGGTCGGGCGCGGAGTCGTCTGGCTCGCGCGAGGTGTCGCTACTGGGGTGGTCTGGGTCGCGCTGAGTCTGTGGGCCGGGGGCAAGTGGGTCTGCGGCGGCGCCTGGGCCGGTGTGGTGTGGGTCTGTCGTGGTGTGTGGGCCGGTGGCGCGTGGGCCTGCCGCGGTGCGTGGGCCGGTATCGCGTGGCTCGGGCGGGGCCTATGGGTCGGCATCGCGTGGTTCGGGCGTGGCATTTGGGCGGGCGTGACCTGGCTTGTGATGGCGGTAGGGGTGCTGTTGCGGTGGGTGTTTGTGGTGCCTGCCGTGGCCCTGTGGCGTGGGGTGCTCGTGCCTCTCGGGCACGGGATCGTGTGGGCGTTGCGGGGGTTCGGCGCCGGGTGCGCCTGGTTGTGGCGAACACTGGCCGTCGCGCCGGCCGGCGCCCTGTGGCGTTGGGTGCTTGTGCCGGTCGGAAGGGGCGTCGCCTGGGCGGGGCGCGGTCTGTGGGCTGGTGTGGTGTGGCTCGGGCGTGGCGTTTGGGCGGGCGTGAGCTGGCTTGTGGTGGGGGTCGGGGTGCTGTTGCGGTGGGTGTTTGTGGTGCCTGCCGTGGCCTTGTGGCGTTGGGTGCTCGTGCCGGTCGGGCGGGGGATCGTTGCCGTCGCTCGCGAGATCGGCGCGGCGCTCGGGCACGCGTGGCGGGTCGCCGGGTATGTGTCGCTTGCCGTCGGGCGATTCCTCGGGCGTCTTTTCCGGTGGATCTTCGTCGAACCGGTGCGGTGGTTCTACAAGGACGTACTCACCCCCGTCGGACACTTCGTGCGGGACGCGGCCTGGCGACCCGCCGCGGAGGCCGCGCGCAGCGTGGGACGCAGCGTCCGGCAGGCCGTGGCGAGCGCCCGCGAGAGCGCACGCCAGACCCGGGCCGACATCCGGCGGATGCTGTTCGGGGCGCCGCGTACCCCCGTGCCGGTGTCCTTGACCAAGGGAGTGCGGGAACCCGCCGTGCTCTCTGCGCGTACCCTGGGTGGTGAGTCCGGACGCGACGACCTTCCCCCGCCCGCGCGGGGGTGATCCGGAACCGGCTGACGCCGAAGAGGCGTCTATCGGAGCTGTTCCCGCTGGCGCGGGGACGCCCAGGTCCATCCGCACGTCCGCGAGGCGGCGCACCGCGCACCGCTTCACACCGAGGACCTCACACCGAGGAGAAGAACCACTGGGCAAGCGACAGCCCGAAGGCCCGCCGCCCGCACCCGCGGTGCAGCGCATCCGACTGCGCTACACCAAGCGCGGCCGCCTCCGGTTCACCAGCCATCGTGACTTCCAGCGTGCCTTCGAGCGTGCGCTGCGCCGCGCCGAGGTGCCGATGGCGTACTCGGCGGGGTTCACCCCGCACCCGAAGGTGTCGTACGCCAATGCCGCACCCACCGGCACGGGCAGCGAGGCCGAGTACCTGGAGATCGCGCTCACCGAAGCGCGCGATCCCGACAAGCTGCGTGCGCTCCTCGACGAATCGCTGCCCGCCGGGCTCGACGTCGTCGACGCGGTCGAGTCCCGTACGTCGGGACTCGCCGACCGGCTCACGGCCTCCGTCTGGGAGCTGCGCCTGGACGGCGTGGCCCTCGCGGACGCCGAGCGCGCGGTCGACGCCTTCGAGAAGGCCGAGACCGTCGAGGTCCAGCGCAAGATGAAGAACGGCATGCGCACCTTTGACGCCCGCGCCGCGGTCGCGAGCCTGGAGGCGCACGGTGTCGTCCCCGAGACGCACAGTCCACAGGCTGATAGGCCGACCGACCTGCCCTGTGCGATACTGCGGCTGGTTGTTCGGCACGTGACGCCTGCCGTTCGACCCGACGACGTCCTGTCCGGTCTCCGAGCTGTGGCCGACCTGGCGCCGCCGGTCCCCGCAGCGGTGACCAGGCTGGCGCAGGGGCTTTTCGATGAAGAGACCGGCACGGTGACCGACCCGCTCGCGCCCGACCGCGAGGCAGTGGCAGCCGCCCCAGCCGATTCTCCTGGGGTCGCGGTCGCTGCCGCCGCGAAGGCGCCGGCGCCGGAAGGTCCCGCGTAAGGACGGATGTCGTAGCGCCGCCCTTGTACTCGGGAGCCACCTGGGTCGGGCAGCGCACCGACCACAAGACTTTCGCCAGGCCGTACGCACACATGGTGTACGGAACCGGCGAGACAGGACACAGAGAGCTCCCGAGCGGCGCCCGCGCCCCGGACGGCGGAACCGCGCATCGCGCGAGCCGCGGACGTCACCGGATCCGGCGCGGCGCCCGGGAGCCTGACGGGAGATCCACCCGCATGCTCGAGCCGAACGAACCCACTCAGGGTTCTGAGAACAACACCCCCAGCGACACCCTGCCGCCCCGTCGGCGCCGCCGCGCCGCGTCCCGCCCCGCGGGCCCGCCCGCGGCGACGTCCGAAGCCGCAGCCGAGACCACGGCTCCGGCCATACCGGCAGCGTCCTCCGCCGATCTCGCGGTGGAGGAGGAGATCGAGGAGACGGCCGCTGCCGCCGAGACGGCCGCGACCGAAGAGACGTCGGTGACCGCCGAGGCTGCAGAGGTGGCCGAGGCCCCCGAGGCCCTCGAAACGCCCGAGACGGTCGTTACCGAGGAGCCCGAGCCCGCCGCCGAAGAGGCCGCGCCGCCCGCCGCTCGTACGCGCCGTCGCGCGTCGCGTCGTGCGTCCGCCCCGGCTGGTGCGCCGAAGGCCGCCGAGGCCCCGGCTCCGGTCACTGCGACCACTCCGGCCGTGGAGGAGCCCGCGGCCGAGACAGCCGCATCCGCCGAAACCGCATCCGCCGAGACCGCGGCCTCCGTAGCTACGGAGGCGGAGCCCGCCGCCGAAGAGGCCGCGCCGCCCGCCGCTCGTACGCGCCGTCGCGCGTCGCGTCGTGCGTCCGCCCCCGCCGGTGCGCCCAAGGCCGCCGAGGCCGCCCAGGCCGCTGACGCC
>NZ_VBZC01000040.1:43708-91487 GCF_005786655.1 Streptomyces montanus | reverse complement strand
GGGGCCCACCGCGGGCGCCGCGTCCAGCAGGGCCCGGGCGAGCCGCGGATGCAGCCCCAGCCGGGCCATGCGCGCGCCCCGCTCGGTGGCCCGCCCCGCGGAGTCGACCGCCCCGATGGAACGCAACACGGCCCGCGCCGCCGCCATCGCCCCACCCGGCGGTGGATCCAGCAACGCGAGCCCGGACGCCTCCGGATCGCCCCAGCACGCCGTCTGCAGGGCGAACGCCGTCAGGTCGGCCACCTTGATCTCCGGCGCGGGGAAACGCGGCAGACGGGCATCCTCCGCCTCCGCCCAGCACCGGTACACGCTCCCCGGCGCCTCACGCCCGGCCCGCCCCGCACGCTGGCGTCCGGCCGCCTGCGACGCCCGTACGGTCGTCAGCGCGCTCAGCCCGCGCGCATGATCGACGCGCGGCTCCCGGGCGAGCCCCGAGTCCACGACGACCCGTACGCCGGGCACGGTGAGGGAGGACTCGGCCACGGATGTCGTGAGCACGACCCGGCGCCGTGCACCGGGGGAGAGCACCGCGTCCTGCACGGCAGCGGGCGCCCTCCCGTGCACCTGGAGTACCTCGACACCGGCCGTGTCCCCCAACTGCCCGGCGACACGGGCGATCTCCCCGACGCCGGGCAGAAAGCACAGCACGTCCCCCTCACGCTCGGCCAGCGCCCGCCGCACCACCGACGCCACATGCGTCAGCAGCGCCGGATCCACCCGCATCCCGTGCGGCGGCCGCACCGGCCGCGCTGGCGGCGCCCACACCACCTCGACCGGGTGGGAGGCATCCTGTGACGCGATCACGGGGGCATCGCCCAGCAGTCGCGCCCACCCCTGCGCGTCCGTCGTCGCGGAGGCGGCCACCAGCCGCAGTTCGGGGCGGAGGGCGGCCCGTACGTCGCACAGGAAGGCCGCGACCGTATCGGCGTCCAGATGCCGCTCATGGCACTCGTCGAGGACCACCACATCGACACCGGCCAACTCCTGATCCCGTTGCAGCCGCTGCAACAGGACGCCGGTCGTCACGACCTCCACGCGCGCGTGGCGCCCCACGACACGCTCTCCACGCACCGTGTAGCCCACGCGCCCGCCGACTTTCTCGCCCAGCAGCCACGCCATCCGCCGCGCGGCGGCACGGGCGGCGATCCGCCGCGGCTCGGCGACGACGACACGACGCCCCGGACGAGCCGCACCCGCATCCGCCCCCGGCTCCAGCAGCCCGGCCAGCTCCAGCGGCACCAGCGTCGTCTTGCCCGTCCCCGGCGGCGCACACAGGACCGCCGTGCCGTGCCCCTCCAGGGCTTCCCGCAGCGCGGGCACGGCGGAACGGACGGGCAGCCGGTCGAGGGCGTCGGTACGGATCACGCGTCCCGCTCGTCCCGCACGCACACGAAGATCGCCGTCCCCGGGATCAGATTCCCGCGCAGCGGCGACCAGCCGCCCCACTCCTGGCTGTTCCAGGAGGGCCACTCCGGCTCGACCAGGTCCACCAGCCGGAAGCCCGCCGTCACCACGTCCCGGACCCGGTCACCGAGCGTCCTGTGGTGCTCCACGTACACCGCGTGGCCCGCCTCGTCCTGCTCCACGTACGGCGTGCGGTCGAAGTAGGAGGCGGCCACGCTCAGCCCCTCGGGGCCCGGCTCGTCGGGAAAGGCCCAGCGGATCGGATGCGTGACGGAGAAGACGAACCGGCCGCCGGGGCGCAGTACGCGGCGCACCTCCCGCAGGACCGGCACCGGATCCGCCACGAACGGCAGCGCCCCGTACGCCGAGCAGGCCAGGTCGAACGTGCTGTCCCGGAAGGGCAGCGCCCCGGCGTCCGCCTCCACGAGAGCGATGCCCTCAGTGCCGATGCGCAGGGCGTGCTGGAGCTGCCGGTGCGAGAGGTCCAGAGCCACCGGACGGGCCCCCTGGGCGGCCAGCCAGCGCGAGCACTGGGCGGCCCCCGCACCGATCTCCAGGACGGCCTTGCCCTTCAGTTCCTCGGGCGGCCCCAGCAGCTCCGCCTCGGTCTCGTCGAGCCCCTCGGGCCCCCATACGAAGCGGTCGTCGCCGAGGAACGTGCCGTGCTCGACCTGATAGTCGTCCGCGTTCCGGTCCCACCAGCCACGATTGGCGCGGGAACTCTCCGTGGCCCCTGCCGTGCGCCGGGTCGCCTCGGGCTCGAAGGGTTCAGGCTCTTGGATGATCGGCTCCCTCGTCGTACTCTTCCGTCCAGCCCGTCCCGGTAGTGACACGGAAGGGGCCTGTCAGGTCTGCGTGACTTCCATGCGGTGCCTGATGTGCGGCTGCCGCCGCATGGCGTCTTGTGCCGGGTATGCGACATTCCGCCCTGGGTGTGCGCGTTCGCGCATTGACCCTGTCCGGCCACCCCCGTATGCTACAAGTTGCGCTGCGGGCCTGCGCTCCTCAGACGTAGCAGGCTGCGCTCGCATCTGTATGTATGTCCCCTCGGTTGTCGAGGCGCCATCCGGTCATCGGAATTCGGCGCTTCCTAGGCTGTCCGGCTTCTGCAGAGCGATAACGGGCTCCCGGCGTAAGCAGTACCTACGACTCACTGTCCGTACCGGAGCCCTTTCCCACATGACGAGCAGCACCGAGACCACCGCCACCACCCCGCAGGTAGCGGTCAACGACATCGGTAACGAGGAAGCCTTCCTCGCCGCGATCGACGAGACGATCAAGTACTTCAACGACGGCGACATCGTCGACGGCGTCATCGTGAAGGTCGACCGGGACGAGGTCCTGCTCGACATTGGTTACAAGACCGAAGGTGTCATCCCGAGCCGCGAGCTCTCGATCAAGCACGACGTCGACCCGAACGAGGTCGTCGCCGTCGGTGACGAGATCGAGGCCCTTGTTCTCCAGAAGGAGGACAAGGAAGGCCGCCTGATCCTCTCGAAGAAGCGTGCCCAGTACGAGCGTGCCTGGGGCACCATCGAGAAGATCAAGGAAGAGGACGGCATCGTCACCGGTACCGTCATCGAGGTCGTCAAGGGTGGTCTCATCCTCGACATCGGCCTCCGTGGCTTCCTGCCGGCCTCCCTCGTGGAGATGCGCCGCGTCCGCGACCTCCAGCCCTACGTGGGCAAGGAGCTCGAGGCCAAGATCATCGAGCTGGACAAGAACCGCAACAACGTGGTCCTGTCCCGCCGTGCCTGGCTGGAGCAGACCCAGTCCGAGGTCCGCCAGACCTTCCTCACGACCCTCCAGAAGGGTCAGGTCCGTTCCGGTGTGGTCTCCTCGATCGTCAACTTCGGTGCCTTCGTGGACCTGGGTGGCGTCGACGGTCTGGTCCACGTCTCCGAGCTGTCCTGGAAGCACATCGACCACCCGTCCGAGGTCGTCGAGGTCGGCCAGGAGGTCACGGTCGAGGTCCTGGACGTCGACATGGACCGCGAGCGCGTCTCCCTGTCGCTGAAGGCGACGCAGGAAGACCCGTGGCAGCAGTTCGCCCGCACCCACCAGATCGGCCAGGTCGTGCCCGGCAAGGTCACGAAGCTGGTTCCGTTCGGTGCGTTCGTCCGCGTGGACGAGGGCATCGAGGGTCTGGTCCACATCTCCGAGCTGGCCGAGCGCCACGTGGAGATCCCGGAGCAGGTCGTCCAGGTCAACGACGAGATCTTCGTCAAGGTCATCGACATCGACCTCGAGCGTCGCCGGATCTCGCTGTCCCTGAAGCAGGCCAACGAGTCCTTCGGTGCCGACCCGGCCTCGGTGGAGTTCGACCCGACGCTGTACGGCATGGCCGCGTCGTACGACGACCAGGGCAACTACATCTACCCCGAGGGCTTCGACCCCGAGACCAACGACTGGCTCGAGGGTTACGAGAAGCAGCGCGAGGAGTGGGAGCGCCAGTACGCCGAGGCGCAGACGCGCTTCGAGCAGCACCAGGCGCAGGTCATCAAGTCCCGCGAGGCCGACGCGCAGGCCGAGGCCGAGGGCACGGCCACCCCGGGTGCGGCTCCGGCCGCCGCCGGTGGCGGCGGTTCGTACTCCTCGGAGTCGGACGACAACTCCGGCGCCCTGGCGTCGGACGAGGCGCTGGCAGCCCTCCGCGAGAAGCTGGCCGGCGGCCAGAGCTGATCGCTCGCCCTGGCTCCAACAGCAGGTAACGCTCCAGCAGGTAACTGGGCCCGCATCCCCTCGGGGGTGCGGGCCCCGTGCTTTGCCCCGCCGGCCCCTCCACGCGCGCGGTCTGCTCCCGGCGCAGCTGATGAAGGCCAGTAAGAGGGCCAGGAAGCGGTGTGAGCCGGGAATGCCCGCGTCCCAGAGCGCGTTGTGGAGTACGGACACGAGGAGGAGCGGTCACAGTGCTTGATCCGCAGGGTTTGTACGCATGGGAGCCGAAGGGCCTGGCCGTCGTCGACATGGCGCTGGCGCAGGAATCGGCGGGACTTGTCATGCTCTACCACTTCGACGGATACATCGACGCGGGCGAGACCGGCGACCAGATCGTCGACCGGCTCCTCGGCTCGCTGCCCCACCAGGTCGTCGCCCGCTTCGACCACGACCGGCTCGTGGACTACCGGGCCCGCCGCCCGCTGCTGACGTTCAAGCGCGACCGCTGGACCGACTACGAAGAGCCCACACTCGACGTCCGGCTCGTCCAGGACGCCACAGGCGCCCCCTTCCTGCTCCTCTCCGGACCCGAGCCGGACGTCGAGTGGGAGCGCTTCGCGGCAGCCGTCCAGCAGATCGTGGAGCGGCTCGGCGTCCGCCTGTCCGTGAACTTCCACGGCATCCCCATGGGTGTCCCGCACACCCGCCCCGTGGGCCTCACTCCGCACGGCAACCGCAATGAACTGGTGCCCGGCCACCGCAGCCCCTTCGACGAGGCCCAGGTGCCCGGCAGCGCCGAGGCGCTGGTCGAGTACCGCCTCATGGAGGCCGGACACGACGTCCTGGGCGTCGCCGCGCATGTCCCGCACTACATCGCCCGCTCCCCGTACCCGGACGCCGCGCTGACCGTCCTGGAGGCCATCACCGCCGCGACCGGCCTGGTCCTGCCCGGCATCGCGCACTCCCTGCGCACCGAGGCGCACCGCACCCAGACCGAGATCGACCGGCAGATCCAGGAGGGCGACGAGGAACTCGTCTCGCTCGTTCAGGGGCTTGAGCACCAGTACGACGCGGCCGCGGGCGCCGAGTCGCGGGGCAACATGCTCGCCGAGCCCGCGGACATCCCGTCGGCGGACGAGATCGGGCTCGAGTTCGAGCGCTTCCTGGCGGAGCGGGAAGGCGACGCGTAGCGGCCCCCCGGGCCGCCGGGGTTGCCCTGTCGGTGGCGTTGTCCGAGGCAGGTCCTAAGCTTTCGAGCATGCTGAAGGTGGGCCTGACCGGCGGGATCGGCGCCGGCAAGAGCGAGGTGTCGCGGCTGCTGGTGAAGCACGGTGCCGTGCTGATCGACGCCGACAAGATCGCGCGCGAGGTCGTCGAGCCGGGAACTCCCGGTCTCGCGGCGGTCGTCGAGGCCTTCGGGGAGGACGTGCTGGCCCCGGACGGCAGCCTGGACCGGCCGAAGCTCGGTTCCATCGTCTTCGCGGACGCGGAGAGGCGCGCGGTGCTGAACTCGATCGTGCACCCCCTCGTCGGCGCCCGTTCCGGCGAACTCGAAGCCGCCGCCGCGCAGGACTCCGTCGTCGTGCACGACGTCCCGCTGCTCGCCGAGAACGGCCTCGCGCCGCTGTACGACGTCGTCGTGGTCGTCGACGCCGCCCCGGAGACCCAGCTCGACCGTCTCGTACGGCTGCGGGGGATGACCGAGGAGGAGGCCCGCGCCCGTATGGCCGCCCAGGCCACCCGCGAGAAGCGCCTCGCAACGGCGGACATCGTCATCGACAACGACGTACCGCTGGAGACACTGGAGGGGCGTGTACGAGAGGTGTGGGCGGAGCTGGTGAGGCGGGCGCAGGAGCAGACCCCCTTGGAATAGCGGGCCCCGACCGGGGCGTTGAACGGGGGCAGTGAGGGAAGGACTCAGGGGTGCCCGAGATCAGCGGTTCGACCGGACCTACTCCGGAGACACATGTCATCGACTTCCGCGCCGCCGAGCAGCTGCTGGCCGCGCGTGATCCGCAGGGCGCGGTGAAGCTGCTCGACGGAGTCATCGCCGCGCACCCGGAGAACACGGCGGCGCGGCTGCTGCGTGCGCGTGCCTTCTTCGCGGCCGCCCAACTGCGGCCCGCCGAACTGGAGTTCACGATCGTGCTGGAGCGCGAGCCGGACAACGCGTTCGCGCATTTCGCGCTGGCCCGCACCTATGAGCGCTCGGGCCGCCCCCATCAGGCCATCCGCCACTTCCGGCTCGCCGCGGCGCTGGACCCGCAGCCGGAGTATCTGGCCGCGGCGCGGTTCGACTCCTGACTCCTGAGGTCTTTCCGGGGGCCGGTGATGGCCGGAGGGAGTGCGTGGCTAGGGCCTGGGTTCGGGCGGCCGGTACGGCGGGACATCGGGTCCCGGCTGGTAGTGAGGTCCCTGGCGGATGTGCCGGAGGATCACCGCCAGATCGATCGTGATGATCAGCCACAGGACCCCGAAGGCGGCTGCCCATCCGGGCCGGCCGACCAGGGCGAACGCCACGGTCCCCGCGATCGCCCAGACCAGACCCCACAGACTGAGCCAGAGGCGCGCGCGCAGCGCACTGCGTGCGGTCGCGGGTTCACTGCCGGTACGCATCGGGCTCACTCCTCCTACTCGAAAACGTACTCTTCGTGGTGCACGGTCACCAAAAAGCGGACGAACGGGGGAGCGGGCTGTGCTGCTGGAGGCGTTGCGGGCGGACAAGAGGCTCGCCGAGTGGCTGAGGGACCTGGAGAGGGAGGGCGACCCGCCGCCGGCGACCGGCCGGGGGGATCCCCATCCGGCTTCGCTCGCGGATGCCGTCCTTCCAGATGTGCCCCCTCCGGATGTGGCCCTTCCGGATGTGGTCCTTCCGGATGCGGCCGAGTTGCCGGACATACTCCTCGACCTGACCGTGCCGCACGAGTTCATCAATGAACTCGTCGCGCTGCGCGGTGCGTTGGCGGCGGATCCGGAGGCGATGAGGCTGCTGCGGCGGTGCGTCGGCCGGTTCGTACGCGACATGGGGGAGATCGGCAAGGGATGGGAACCGCCGGCGTTTCCCGAGTCCACGGGACCTCTCGGCCGTAATTTCCACGCGTTCGTCTTCGTCGCCGCGCTGCCGTACGTGCGCGCGTACCACCGGGCCCGGGGCATCCCGGAGGCGGTCTCCCGGCGTACCTTCGCGGATCTGGGCCGGCACATGGCCGTGCACCGGAGGCGTTTCGGCACCTGCGGACTCTTCGTCCCGTGGTGGCTCGCCCTGCATTTCCACGGGGAGCTGTACCAGCTGGGGCGGCTGCAGTTCCAGCGTGCGCGGCTCGGTGGGCGCACCGGACGGGCGGCCGCGGCCACGGGCCTCGAGACCGGACCGGGCGACCTCTGTCTGAGCCTGCACATCGCCGACTTCCGCGGGCCCCTGTCGCCGGAGGCCTGCGACCACTCACTGCGCTTGGCACGGGAGTTCTTCGCCCGGCACTATCCGGACGAGCGGTACACGGTGGCGGTCTGCCACTCCTGGCTGCTCGACCCGCAGTTGAAGCGGTACCTGCCGACGGACTCCAACATCGTCCGCTTCCAGGAGCGGTTTCAGGTCGCGTACCAGGAGACGCAAGCGGACGACAAGAGCCCTCTGGGCTTCGTCTTCGGCGATACGGAACTGCCGGTGGAGGGGCTGCCGAGGCATACCGGTGTGCAGCGGGCCGTCGGGGACCACCTGCGGGCAGGCGGTCACTGGTACGGCGGTCATGGCTGGTTCGCGTGGTAACTCGAACGGGTGATACGGCGGGGAGGGGGAACGGGGCGTCGGGCACGGGCCGTTGGACGGGTATGACGATCGAGATGCGTGAGGGATACGAGGGGACCGGGCCCGGAGCGATCACACCGGACGGCTGCGCGGTGGAGCTGTACTCGCGCCTGCCCCTGTGGGGCGAGCCGGACATCATCACCGCGGCCGTGCCCGCGGGCGCGCACATCCTCGAACTGGGCTGCGGTGTGGGGCGGATGACGCATCCGCTGCAGGAGCGGGGGTTCACGGTCACGGCCGTGGACGAGTCGGCCGAGATGCTGGAGCGGGTGCGTGGCGCGCGCACGATATGCGGCCCCATCGAGTCGCTCGACCTGGGAGAGAAGTTCGACGTGGTGATGCTCGCGTCGTTCTTGGTGCACAGCGGCGATGTCGAGGTGCGACGCGGGATGCTGGATGTGTGCCGGCGCCATGTCGCGGACGACGGGTGCGTGCTGATTCAGCGCGAAGGGGAGGACTACCACACGAATCTGCCGCGCGAGCGAAGCGTGACGGCGGTATCCCCGGCCGACGGCTCGGGGCGGGGCGATCCGAGCGCGTTCACGATCCGGATGCTGTCCTCGGAGCCGGTCGGGGACGGGGTGAACTCGGTGCGTGCGGAGTATGTCTTCCCGGACGCGACGTGGACCCAGACGTTCCTTGCCCGACCGCTCACGAAGGAGCAGTTCGAGGGGGCGCTGGCGGAGGCGGGACTGAAGGTCGACCGGTATCTGACGGAGGACGAGGTATGGGTGCGGGCAGTCCCTGTGGGGGCGTGAGGTTGGTTCTCGCCGTTCGGCACTGAAGCCTGTGTGGCGTGTGGCGTGTGGTTTGTGGCGCGGGCGATGAGTTTCGGGCGTCGGGTCGGTCTGCCTTTGTGACAGCAACACGAACCGCTTCACACGGGAGATTCTCATGTCCGACAGCACCGCTTCCGTCAGCTCGGCCGCCTCTGCCGCGGCCGTCGCCCCCGCGACCTCCGGCACCGGCATTGTCATCGCCGAGTCCGCGACGGCTCGTGGCCGCCGTGCCCGGATCGCGCTGCGCGCCCTGCAGGTGGTGCTCGCGCTGTTCTACGGCCTCGCGAGCGCGCTGCCCAAGCTGATCGCCCACCCGTCGGCGGTCGAGCCCTTCGAAAAGATCGGCTGGGGCAGCGCGGGCATGTACAGCATCGGAGTGCTTGAACTGCTGGGCGCTGTCGCGCTGTTGATCCCCGTGCTGTCGTCCGTGGCGGCGGTGTCGTTGAGCGCGCTGATGGTGGGGGCGTTCATCACGCAGGTCGTCGTCTTCGACGGGCAGTACGCGGCGACTCCGCTGATCCTGATCGTCCCGCTCTCCCTGATCGCCTGGGCCAGGCGGGGGCACAACGCCGAACTGCTGCGGCTCATACGACGGCGGTCGTAAGCACATGGGCCGACGACCGGCGTGAGCACGTGGGTCGGTTGAGCTTGCGAGGGACGCTTTCGGTGGGGCGAGCACGCGGGCTGTGCCGGATGGTGGCATCCGGCACAGCCCGCGTGCTCGACCGCTGCGGTCAAGGCGTACCGGGGCCAGGTCCCGCGCCGGAGGGGCCGGGTCCCGCGAGGCCGCGCAGCCGTTCCATTTCGCGGCGGTCGCGTTTCGTGGGGCGGCCTGTGCCGCGGTCGCGGATGCCCGCGGGGGCGACGGCTTCGCGAGGCGGGGGTGGTGGGCTGTTGTCGATGTAGCACTCGGCGGCGACCGGGGCTCCCACCCGCTTGCGGATCAGGCGCTTCACGACGACGATCCGTTCGCGGCCGCCGTGGCGCAGCCGCACCTCGTCGCCGACACGGACCGCGTGTGCGGGCTTGACACGCTCACCGTTCACACGGACATGGCCGCCGCGGCAGGCGGTGGCGCCCATCGAGCGAGTCTTGACGAGACGAACGGACCAGATCCAGCTGTCGACGCGAACGGTCTCACCGTTCGCGGGTGCGGCAGCCTTCGCGGCGGCCACCGCCTCCTCGGAGCCGCCCGCGTCCACGGAGCCGCTCGCGCCGATGGAGCCGGTGTCGGCGGCGGAGGCCTTCGCCCCGTTCCCCTGAGTCCCTGAAGCCATGCTTCGACCTTAGCCCTCGGGGAGCGGGCAGCCGGAACCCTTTTCGGTCCCGGCTCCCGGCTTCCGCTCCCAGCGCCCGCTGCCGGCTTCCGCCCTTCTCTGAACGGGCGGCGGCCGAGCGTTCACCGCTCGCCGGACACGGCACCCTCGCGCAGTTCCAGCCGGGAGCCGGTGAACCGCGTCCGCATCCGACGGTCGTGGGTGACCAGCACCAGCGCGCCCGCGTAGCCGGCAAGCGCCGCCTCCAGCTCCTCCACGAGTGCCGGCGAGAGGTGGTTGGTGGGCTCGTCCAGCAGAAGCAGGTCCACCGGTTCACTGACCAGCCGGGCCAGCTCGATGCGGCGGCGCTGTCCGTACGACAGTTCCCCGACGCGCAGCCGCAGCGCCTCCGGCTCGAACAGGCCGAGCGACAGGAGCCGGTCGGCGTGCTCGTCCCGGTCGCCGGGGCGGCCGTGGGTGAACGCCTCCAGCACGGTCAGTCCCGGCGGCCACGGTGTCTCCTCCTGCCGCAGGTGGCCCACACGCCCGGGAACACTTACCGTGCCCGCGTCCGGCCGCAGTTCCCCGGCCAGGACCCGCAGCAGGGTGCTCTTGCCCGCCCCGTTGGGACCGGTGACCAGCAGCCGCTCGGCCGGGCCGAGCCGTAGCTCCGGCACATGCAGCCGGCCTTCCACCATGACCCCGTCGAGCTGTGCGGCCGGCGCCACGCCCGGCCCGGCGGGCCCCTCGTGCCCGCTCGCCGTGGCGATACGGGCCGTGAAGGACAGCGGGTCGGGCGGCGGCGTGACCGGATTCGCGGTGAGCCGCTCCACCCGCTCCTTGGCGTTGCGGATACGGCTCATCGCGCCGTGCGCACGCCCGCGCATCCGGAACCCGCCGTGACCGAAACAGGCCTTCGGCATCTTGCGCGGGATACCGTCCAGGCGAGCCACGCCTGCCTCGGCCAGCCGACGGCTGCGGTCGAGCTCCGCATGCCACTCGTCGTACTGCTGCTGGCGCCGTCGGCGTTCGGCGGCCTTGGCGGCGCGGTATCCGGCGTAGCCGTTGCCGTGGCGGGAGACGCGACCGCCGTCGACCTCCAGGACCGTGGTGGTGATCCGCTCCAGGAACACCCGGTCGTGGGTGACCGCGACGACGGTGCCGCGATGGGCCCGCAGATGCTCCTCCAGCCAGCACACGGCCCGGTCGTCCAGGTCGTTGGTCGGCTCGTCGAGCAGCAGCAACTCCGGCCGGGACGCCAGCGTCGCGGCCAGCGCCAGCCGTGACCGCTCGCCGCCGGAGAGCGTCCCCAGCCGCCGGCGCCGCTCCAGCCCCGGCAGACCGAGCCCGTGCAGCGCGGCATCCACGCGAGCGTCGGCCCCGTACCCGTCGCGGGCCTCGTACTGCTCGGTCAGCCGCGCGTACGCGGCGAGGGCATCCTCCAACTCCGCGTCCGAGGTCGCTTCGGCCAGCGCGACCTCGGTCCGCCGCAGTGCCGCCTCGAGCGCACGCAGCTCCGCCAGCGCCAGATCGACGGCGTCCTGGACGGTGGACTCCGCCGGCAGGCCGAGCGTCTGGGCGAGGTACCCGACCCCGCCGGGCGCGGCCACGGTCACCTCACCCACGTCGGGCCGCTCCTCGCGGGCGAGGAGCCGGAGCAGCGTGGACTTCCCGGCCCCGTTGTCACCGACGACGCCGGCCTTATCACCGGGGGCCAGGCTGAAGGAAACCTGGTCGAGCACGGTGCGGTCGCCATATCGCTTGGTGACACCGTGCAAGGAAAGCTGGGAGGAGTGGGAGGAGTGGGAGGAGTGGGAGGAGTGGAAGGAGTGGGAGGAGTGTTCGGAATGGATGGAATGCGAGGAAGGTAACGCACGCATGTGAAAGCCCCTGTTCTCGGCCATGCCGACAGAACGGTTCGTGAGGACGAGTGAGTGCCACGACGGCGGAGCAGAGCTCTACGCGGTCGGGCGCGGGGCTGTCACAGAGTTCCCATGCGGATCACCGTACGTGAGCACCCGTCACCGGGCTACTCACTTTTCCGCCGATCACACCGCTCTGTGGCTGAAGTGTTCCCTACGGTCATTCTTTTCTGTCATTCCTTACGGTGGAGGGTATGGACCGGGGCCTGGCCGAGCTGGATGAGCGCATCGCAGGGTGTCGGGCCTGCCCGCGGCTGGTCAGCTGGCGCGAGGAGGTGGCCCGGACCAAGCGTGCCGCCTTCGCCGACTGGACGTACTGGGGCCGGCCGGTGCCCGGCTTCGGGCCGCCGGACGCCTCGCTGCTCGTCGTCGGGCTCGCGCCCGCGGCGCACGGCGGAAACCGGACCGGGCGGATGTTCACGGGCGATCGGTCCGGGGACGTGCTGTACGCGGCGCTGCACGACGTGGGGCTGGCGTCGCGCCCGACGTCCGTGAGCGTGGACGACGGGCTGACGCTGTACGGCGTGCGCGTCACCTCGCCCGTGCACTGCGCGCCGCCCGCCAACAAGCCGACCCCGAAGGAACGCGACACCTGCCGCCCCTGGCTGGTGACCGAGCTGAGGCTGCTCAAGCCCACCCTCCGGGCGGTCGTCGTGCTCGGGGCCTTCGGGTGGCAGGCCGCGCTGCCCGCGTTCGCCGAGGCGGGCTGGACCGTGCCCCGGCCCCGGCCGGCCTTCTCCCACGGCGCGCGGGTCGGGCTGGAGAGCCCGGGGGACAGGCCCGTGGAGCTCTTCGGATGCTTCCACGTCAGCCAGCGCAACACCTTCACCGGGCGACTCACGCCCGAGATGCTGCGGACCGTGCTGCGTACGGCCGCCGCGGCGGCAGGGCTTCCGACCAGCCCATACGCGGGCTAGGGTCGCCCGATGCCTCTGTACCCAGAGATCGAACCGTACGACCACGGCATGCTCGACGTCGGTGACGGCAACCACGTGTACTGGGAGGTGTGCGGCAATCCGCGCGGCAAGCCCGCGGTGATGCTGCACGGCGGGCCCGGCTCGGGCTGCAACCCCGGCTTCCGGCGCTACTTCGACCCGGCCGCGTACCGCATCGTCCTGCTGGACCAGCGCGGCTGCGGCCGCTCGACGCCGCACGCGAGCGCGTACGAGACGGACATGAGCGTCAACACGACGGCACACCTGATCGCGGACCTGGAGCGGCTGCGGGCCCATCTCGGTATCGGGCGATGGCTGGTGTGGGGTGTGTCGTGGGGCTCTGTGCTCGGGCTGCGGTACGCGCAGACGCATCCGGAAGCCGTGTCCGAGCTGGTGCTGACCGGTGTGGCCACCGCCGCCTCCCGCGAAGTGGCCTTGCTGACCCGGGGGTTGGGGAAGATCTTCCCCGAGGCCTTCGAGCGGTTCCTGGAGCTCGTCCCCGAGGACGAGCGCGACGGCAACCTCGCGGCGGCGTACAACCGGCTGATCGAATCGCCCGATCCCGACCTGCGGGCGAGGGCGGCACGCGGCTGGACCGACTGGGAGACGGCCTTCGCTCCCGCGCCGCCCCGTTCCATCCCGCGCTACGAGGACCCTGCGTTCCGCCTGTCCTTCGCGCGCACCGTCACCCACTACTTCGGCAACGACCACTTCCTCGGCGAGGGCAATGATCAGGGCGTCGTCCTCCGTGACGCCCCGCTCCTGAAGGACATCCCCGGCACACTCGTCCAGGGCAGCCTCGACTTCGGCAACCTCCTCGGCACCGTCTGGCACCTCCACCAGGCCTGGCCCGGGAGTCAGTTGGTCATGATCGACGACGTGGGGCACCACGCGGGAGCGGCGGGCGTTGTGGACGCGCTGGTCGCGGCGACGGACAAGTACGCGGCGGTCGGCTAGTGCCAAGCCCCGCCGGCGCCCTGCCCCGCCCTGCTTACTCGTGTCCCTCGAGACCGGCGTCGGCTCCAGCTTCGGCTCCGGCGTCGGCTCCAGTTTCGGCTCCAGGGTTGGCTTCGGTGTCGCCGAAGAGCTGGCGCACCGTCGACCGGTAGTTGGCCTGGACGTGCGTGAGGGCGTGGGCGCGGGCGCGTTCGGGGTCGCCGGAGGCGATGGCGGCGTACAGCTCGCGGTGCTCGACGAGGAGCCGGGGCCATTCCTCGTTCTGGTGGGTGAGCCAGCGCAACCGGCCGCCGACCGGCTCCATGACCGAGACGAGCAGGGTGTTGCCGGCCATCGCCAGGATGCGTTCGTGGACGCGCGTGTTGATCTCGGTGATCGTCTCCGCTTCCTGGGCTCGGGTCGCGATCGCCGCGCGGTCGAGCAGCTCCTCCAGTTCGGCGAGGTCGGCCCGTGTGGCACGCTGAGCGGCGAGACCGGCGGCGTACACCTCCAGGGCCTCGCGGAGCTCGAAGAGCTCCTTGACGTCAGTGGGGGTCAGTCGGCGTACGACCGTGCGGCGCGGTGTCGCGAAGACGACGAACCCCTCGGCGACCAGAGACCGGATCGCCTCGCGGACCGGGACCCGGGAAACCGCGAAGCGGTCGGCCAGCTCGCGTTCGACGAGCCGGTCGCCGGGCCGAAGCCGACCGGTGATGATCTCCTGACGCAGCGTGGCCAGCACCCGCTCACGCACCGCCCCCAGCGGTTCCACCGTTGTCATGAGTCCATCCTCGCCGAGCCAGGGGCCGTTTTACCCAGTCGTAACCCTACGGACATTGCCGGATGCCCTTGACGGGAGCAGTATGGCGCAAGTTTGGTATACCAAAGGCTTTCCAAGCCTGAGCCTGCCTCGTCCCCCATGTCCCCGCGTCCCCCACTCCCCGCCCTCCGCCCCCTCGCTCCATGGAGGCCTCGTGTCCCTCGCCGACCCGACAGCAGCCCCCGGCCGAACCGAGTTCGTCCCCGATCCCCGGCTCACCAACGAAGACCTCGCGCCCGCCGGCGAGCGCAAGTGGAAGGTCTTCGACCTCTTCGCCATGTGGATGTCCGACGTCCACAACCTCGGCAACTACACGTTCGCGGCGGGGCTGCTGGTCCTCGGCATGAACGTATGGCAGGTCTTCACGTCCCTGCTCGTCGGCTTCGTCCTGATCTACATAGGGATGAACTGGATGGGGAAGATCGGCCAGCGCCACGGCGTGCCCTTCCCCGTCGTCAGCCGCATCAGCTTCGGCGTCTGGGGTGCCAACATCCCCGCGCTGATCAGGGCCGTCATCGCCATCATGTGGTACGGCATCCAGACCTATCTGGCCTCCGTCGCCGTCAACGTCATGCTGCTCGCGGCCTGGCCCAGTCTGGAGTCCTGGACCCACAACTCCTTCCTCGGCCTCCACGGGCTGGGCTGGATGTCGTTCATCACGCTGTGGCTGGTCCAGGCGATGATCATCAGTCGGGGCATGGAATCCGTCAGGAAGTTCCAGGACTTCTGCGGTCCGGCCATCTGGATCGTCATGATCGCGCTCGCCATCTGGATCCTTGCCAAGGCCGGCTGGACCATCTCGCTCACCTCGACCCCGCACCCGGTCTCCACGGGGGAGCAGTGGCGGCAGTGGTTCGGAGCGATCGGTCTGATCCTCGCCACGTACGGCACGCTGATGCTCAACTTCTGCGACTTCTCGCGCTTCGCGCCCAGCTACAGGACCGTCAAGCGCGGCAACTTCTGGGGCCTGCCCATCAACTCGACCGCCTTCGTGGTCGTGTCGGTCATCGTCACGGCGGGCTCCATCGAGGTGTTCGGCAAGGCCATCACCGACCCGGCAAACCTCGTCGCCGAGATCGGCAACACCTGGGTGCTGGTGATCGGCGCGCTGACCTTCGCGATCGCCACCATGGGCGTCAACATCGTCGCCAACTTCGTCTCACCGGCGTACGACCTGGCGAACGTCTGGCCGCAGAAGATCACCTTCAAGGTCGGCGGCATGATCAGCACCGTGGCCGCGCTGGTCGTGACCCCGTGGAACCTCTTCTCCAACCCCACGGTCGTCAACTACTTCCTCGGCGGCCTCGGCGCCTTCCTCGGACCGCTGTTCGGTGTGATCATGCTCGACTACTTCTGGGTCAAGCGCGGCCGCATCGACGTCAACCAGCTCTTCAACGCCGAGCCGGGATCGCCGTACTACTACCGCAAGGGCGTCAACCCCAAGGCCCTGTGGGCGTTCCTGCCCTCGGCGGCGGTCTCCGCGGTGCTCGCGCTGGACAAGGACTTCAACGCGGTGGCCCCGTACTCGTGGTTCATCGGAACGGCGATGGCCGCCGGACTGTACATGGTGCTGTGCCGCTCCGAACGCGCCGCTGCCGAACCGGAGCCACTGGCCTCCGCCTCCGCCTCCGCCTCGGCCTCCGCCTCCGGCGAGAAACTGGCGGAGGGCTGAACGTGCGGATCGTCGTCACCAACTGCAACACGACGCAGGAGATGACCGAGGAGATCGTGCGAGGTGCCCGGGCCGCCGCAGGCCCGGGCACCACCGTGACCGGACTGACCCCGGCCTGGGGGCCCGAGTCCGTCGAGGGCTGGCTCGACAGCTACCTCTCCGCGGCGGCCGTCATCGACACGCTGCGCACATACGACGGCGCGTACGACGCCGTCGTCATGGCAGGGTTCGGCGAGCACGGGCGCGAGGGCGTACGGGAACTCGTGGACGTGCCCGTCGTCGACATCACCGAGGCCGCCGCCCATCTCGCGTGCCTGCTCGGGCGTCGCTACGGCGTCGTCACCACACTGGAGCGCTCGCGCGGCCAGATCGAGGACAGTCTGCACGCGGCGGGAGTCGCCCAGAACTGCGCCGTCGTCGTGGGCACGGGGCTGGGCGTCCTCGACCTGGGCGACACGCAACGCACGGAGGAGGCCTTCGTGGCCGCCGCCGTACAGGCGCGTGACGCCGGCGCGGAGGTGCTGGTGCTCGGCTGCGCCGGGATGACGGGGCTCCAGCGGCTGGTGGGGGACAAGGTGGGGCTGCCGGTCGTCGACGGGGTGGCCGCGGCCGTGAAACTCGCCGAGTCACTGGTCAGCCTGGGGCTGACGACGAGCCGGGCGGGCAGCTACGCGAAACCGCTGCCCAAGAGACGGACTTGGCGGCCGGGGGCAGGGCCAGGATCGGGGCCAGGGGTGTGATGACCTTCTACGGGGCGGTCGGCGGCCGCTCATCCAACGGCTGATCGTCGAGGTGGGCGCCGAAGTGGTCCGCCTGGCGGGCCATGATCTCCCGCATCGGCGTGCCGCGCGGGACACCGTAGACGGTTCCCGGAAAGTCCAACCCCCTTTGCACTTCCCAGAGTTCATCATGCCGGTCGGGTGCGAAGAGCTGTGCTTCCGGGGCCCCGGCGGCGACCCATCCGATGGGGACGACGGTGCCGGGCGGGAGTACGGAATTGACGTGGAGCACGCTGTTGATCCGCAGCTCCGAACCGGCGCCCGCGACGGCTCCGGGGAACGCCGAGGCGCCGGTGGCCACGAACACCTCGTCCCCGATACGGGCGCCGTTGATGTGGGCGTGCGGCCCGATGAGCACGGCGTCACCGATGATCGCGGGGTGCCGTGCCCGGCCCCGTACAAGCGCGTTCTCCATGACGACGACGTTCGCACCGACGCGTACCTCGCCGTCCTCGGCGGTGAGCACCGCACCGTGCAGCACGCGGGCGCCTTCGCCCAGGGTGACCGCGCCACAGAGGACGGCGCTCGGCGCGACGTAGGCGGAGGCGGGGACGACGGGGCGCCGCCCGCGGTGTTCGATCAGCATGGGGCGACCCTAGGCCTGACTGCCCGGTGCGGGCACGACGGCCGTCGCGGTGATCTCCACGAGCTGGCCCGTGTAGCCGAGGCAGGCCACACCGAGGAGTGTCGACGAGTGCGGGCCGGTGCTGAGACCGGAAGCCGCCACGACGTCCCAGACCTGGGAGAGCACGGTGGGCTCGCTCGTCACGACGTACACGTCGGTATACGCGACGTGCTCCAAGTCGCTCCCGATCGCGTGCAGTTGCTCGCAGAGGTTGGCCATGACCTGCTCGGCCTGCCGTACGGGGTCGCCCACGCCGACGATATTTCCGTCGGCGTCGAGCGGGACGGACCCGGCGAGAAACGCGAGGCGAGTGCCTGCCTCGACGACGGAGGCGTGAGAGTAGGTCGGGGGCGGAAAGAGGGTGGGGACGGTGACGCGGTGGAGCATGG
Organism: Streptomyces montanus; assembly: GCF_005786655.1. Taxonomy (NCBI): domain Bacteria; kingdom Bacillati; phylum Actinomycetota; class Actinomycetes; order Kitasatosporales; family Streptomycetaceae; genus Streptomyces; species Streptomyces montanus. The sequence goes on along the minus strand of NZ_VBZC01000040.1, from coordinate 73,507 downwards.
GGCCTCCCGGGATCGGCGGGATATTCGGCAAGCGGCTGTGGCTTGCTGAGGAACAACCTGCCGATCGTGCGGGTGGCGGGGGTGGTCGCGCATCCGAATATCCGGGCGGCAACGCTCGGTCAGGGGGCTGCGAAGAGGTCAGCCACAAGGACTGCGCCGGTCGGTCAAAGGGCCGCGGCGGTCGGTCCGTCCGGCCGGCTCCGGCGCTGCTCGACCATTTCGCGGCTCAGCTCCTCCGTCTCCGACTCGGGCAGCCGCTCGAAGCCTTCCTCGGTGATGACCGACACGATGGGGAAGATCCGGCGACTGATGTCCGGACCGCCGGTGGCGGAGTCGTCGTCCGCCGCGTCGTAGAGAGCCTGGAGCGCGGCCAGTGCCGCCTCGCGTCGGGACATGCCCTCCCGGAACAGCTTCTTCAGCGCGCCCCGGGCATAGGGGGAGCCGGAGCCCTCGGCGTGGAAGCCGGGCTTCTCGTAAGGGCCTCCGGTGACGTCGAAACTGAAGATGCGTCCGTTCTCACCGTCGGGGGCCTTGTCGTCGTAGCCGACGAGCAGGGGCACCACGGCGAGGCCCTGCATGGCCTGGCCGAGGTTCTGCCGGATCATGCCGGCCAGCCGAGTCGCCTTCGCGTTGAGGGTCATCGGGATGCCCTCGATCTTCTCGAAGTGCGTCAGCTCGACCTGATAGAGCTTCACCATGTCCACCGCGAGCCCTACGGTGCCCGCGAAGGCCACCGCGGTGTAGTCGTCCGCGGGATGCACCTTCTCCAGGTCGCGCTGCGCGATGAGGTTCCCCATCGTGGCCCTGCGGTCACCGGCGATCATGACGCCGTCGCGGTAGGTGAGAGCCAGCACAGTGGTGCCGTGCGGAAACTGGTCGGGCGCGGCCCGCGCGCCCTCCGGGAGGATCCGCCGCGTACTCAGCATGTCCGGCCGGTGAGCGGTCAGAAACTCGGTGAAGGACGAACTGCCGGGGCTGAGGAATTCCTCGCCTAACCGGCCGCCGATCTCATTCCGTGCCACGTCACACTCCCCCTCAGTTGTATGCGCATGCATGTGCGCAACCGACTCCTACCATGAGCGAACAGAGGGGAAACGCGGCGGCCTCGGCGACCACGATTTCGGGGTTGTCACTGTGCGGGGCCGGCCCGATCAGCTGTCGAGGCGTTCGCGCACCGAAAGCGGCTCCCTCCCCTCCCAGCCCTGCCGCCGCAGAACCTCCGACACATCCGGTGCCCGATAGTGATCCCCTTTGAGGACCTTGCCGTCGGCCCGTCGGCTCACCCGCCCGTCGGGACCCAGCTTCGTCATATTGGCGCGGTGGATCTCGGCGATCACCGCGTCGAGGTCGATGCCGTGCACGAGCGCGGTGCCGTACGCGACGTAGACGACATCCGCCAACTCGTGCGCGAGCCTGTCGAGTGGGCCGGTGACGGACACTTCCGCCACTTCGGCGGCCTCCTCGGCCAGCAACTCCCCGCGGTGGGCGGCGAGTTCCGGCGAGACCTCCGTGGGCGTCGTACGAGCGTCGAGTCCGAAGGCAACGTGGAATTCACGGACGAGTCGGGCGGGAGAGAAGTGCATCGGGCGACTTTAACGAGGACATGCTTCAGCCGACGAGTGGGCGGAACTCCGGTGCCGACGAGCCGCCGGCACCGGAGTCCTTTGTTGTCGCGTGGCGGGCGGACCTCAACTCTTGACGGCCTCTGCGATCTGCAGGGCGGCCTGGGCGGGCGTGAGGTGCGTGGTGTCGACGACCTCGGCCTCGCCGTGCAGCCACGTGCGGGCCGCCTCGGCGTAGGGCTCGAGGTATTTGAGGCGGAACGGAGAGGGGCCAAGAACAGTGTCCTCCTCGATGCGCCCGCGGAGGGTGTCTTGGTCAGCGTGGAGGACGAAGTGCCTTACTGGGATGGCATGTTGGGCGAGACCCGTGCTGATCTCGCGCCAGTACTGCTCGACCAGGACAGTCATGGGCATCACCAGAGTGCCGCCGGTGTAGTCGAGTACGCGGCGGGCGGTCTCGACTACGAGCGGCCGCCACGGCGGCCAGTGCTGGAAGTTGTCCGTCCCGGGCCCGGGCAGCCCCGGCGTGATGTCCATGAGTGTCTCGCCGACCTTCTCGGCGTCGAACACCCGTGAATCCGGGATCAGCTGCTGCACGAGTGCACTGGTCGTCGTCTTGCCTGCGCCGTGGGTGCCGTTGAGCCATACGATCACGGGACCCGATGCTAGCGCTGTGCGAGCCGGGGGACGGCAGAACAAGACCGTCGAAAGACCCGAAGTGCGTCAGGCGCGCGGCCCGGCCTCCGGGTAGCGAACCGAGAACGACCCCGGCTTCTGGCCGCACCGCCCGGTCCGTGACGAACCCGACCTCCAGATCCAGGGTCATTGACGACTTTCCCCAGCCTCAGGAACACAGAGAGGCGACCGAAGCGGCTCGCACCGTTCTCCGCCGTGACCTCGGTTCCCTGGTCATCTCACCGGATGGTGACTCTGCGGCAGGCGAGGATCGGTGGGTCCGGCTAACGTAGATCTCCGGAACCGCGATGAAGGGGGCCCGATGGACGCGGAGTTGACGGCACTGGCGGCGGCGGGTGCGACAGCGCTGGTCCAGCAGATGGTGACCGACGGGTGGGGGAACGTACGGGATCGCGTCGTCGCCTTCTTCTCGCGGGGGAGGGACGAGGAGATCGTCGAGGGGGAGTTGGAGGAGTCGCGGGCGGAGCTGGTAGCCGCGCAGGACGCCGAGGACGAGGAGGCCGCGGCCGACGTACAGGCGTCGTGGCGCAGCCGGCTCAGGCGCACACTCCGCGACGATCCCGAGGCCGCCGCGGAACTCCGAGCACTGCTGGACGAGTTGGCGCCCCCGTCCGCGGCCCTCGCCCCAGGCACCGTCCACAACACCATCAGCGGTGGCGTAGTGAACGGCCCCGTGATCCAGGCGTACACGGTCACACGGTCGGGCGACGTGACGAGCGGAGAGTCGGGCCGCGGGGCGTAACGCCTCGCACCTAGGCGTTGTCGCGACCGAGCCTGAAATGGAAGATTCCCCAGGTGATGTGCTCGTTGCGGCCGCCGTCGACCCAGTGGCCGAGGCCCTTTTTCATCTGGGCCAGGTAGTCGTGGCTGACCTTCTTGGCCAGTCCTTCGGCCTCCTGGTGTCCGGTCTCCTCAAGCACGCGCGCGTAGTGGGTCACCAACTGCTCGCGGTGTTCCTCGAAGCCGCCGTCGACGGCGGTGAAGCCGAGTCGGGTCAGCTCGCGTGTGTAGAAGGCGGGGGAGCCCATGTCGTCCAGGTGAATGCGGTCGAGAATCGGCTGCAGGAGGCCAGGGGGGCAGCCGTCCGCCGCCATCGGGTCGGTGAAGATGAGACGGCCGCCCGGCCGCAGCACCCGGGCGATCTCCGTCAGCACCTGGACGCGGTTTCCGCTGTGCAGGAAAGCGTCCTGGGACCAGACGACGTCGACCGAGGCGTCCGGGTACGGGATGTCCTCGAAGGAGCCGTCCATGACCTCGATCCTGCCGGTGAGACCGCGGGCCGAGTTGAGCTCCTTGTGGCGCCGGTTCTCCACCTCGCTGAGGTTGAGGGCGAGGACCCGGCAGCCGTACGTGTCGGCCAGATACCGTGCCGAACCGCCGTAGCCCGAGCCGAGGTCGAGCACCACGGACTCCGGTGTCAGCTCCAGCTTCGAGGCCATCCGCTGGACGGTGCGGCGGCTGGCGTCCGCGATGGGCTCCCCATGGCGCTCGTAGAGGCCGATATGGATGTCCTCGCCGCCCCACACCGTGGCATAGAAGGTGTCGGCGTCAGACGAGTTGTAGTAACTGCGGGCGGTGCTGACCGCGCCGGTGTATCGCCCCTCCTTCTCGTCATCCATCCGGTATTCCTTCTCCGCCACATGCACGAAGAAGTCCGGCTGCTCGCCCCGGTAGGTGTGCTGGAAGTCGCCGTAGGTCTGGATGCGCTGGAAGCCTACGTCGGACATGAGCCGACGGGCGTATTCCTTCCGCAGCGGGAACATGTTGAGGTGATACACGGATTCGTCCGGGAAGCTGTACCGCATGCGGCACAAACCCTCGTCGACATACTCCGGCTCCACGGTGACGTCGTCACCACAGTAGTAATACGTGTGCTTGCTGGTGTACCCGTCGTCCAGAATCGCATCGTAATTGCGCTGGTCCAGAACGAGGATTCCGTCGTGCTTGAGCATCGCGTAGAACTCGGCCAGTGCCTTGCGCCGGTCGCGCTCCGAGAAGAGATGCGTGAAGGAGTTGCCGAGGCAGACGATGGCGTCGTACTCGCCGTGGACATCCCTGTTGAGCCAGCGCCAGTCCGCCTGGACGACGCGCAGGATATGGCCCCCCTGCTTGGTGCCGTTCTCGAAGGCCATCGCCAGCATTTCCGCGCTGCCGTCCGCACTTACTGTTTCGAATCCGGCCGACAGCAGTCGCACGGAGTGAAATCCGGTCCCCGTGGCGACGTCGAGCACGCTCTTCACGCCCCACTTGCGCAGCAGGTCGATGAAGAAATTCCCTTCGCTTTCTGCTCTCTTCTCCCAATCTATGAGTGAGTCCCATTTCTCGACGAAGCTGGGGACGTACTCCTCGGTGTAGTGCCCGGTTTCTCGTACCTCGACGGGGTTGTCGCCGAACTCTTGGGCCGGTTGCACGGTGGAGGAACCCTTCGGTTGTGGGGAATCACGCCCGGGCGCAGCAGCCTCGCACGGCTCAGGCTCCCGGCCTCAGGAGCCGTGCGGTCTGAGCGCATCGCTATCCAGGGTTCGAGAGTTCCATGCGTCCAAAGTTCGTATACAGATGCGGAGTTGACGCGAATCGCCGCCTTGGCCAGCGCCTTTCCGTTCTGAGATTCTTTGGGTGGTAGGAGTCCTGGATTTGCCCCATATCGGATGCCAAATGCCCACTGGGCAGTCGACGATATCCAGCCGGTCACTCGAGGAGCCGCCGCACCCGGGCGGCCGCCCCTGCCGGGTCCGCGACCGGTACGCCTCCGGGAGGGCAACGCCGCTGTCCTTCGTGGCCAGGACGTCGATGCGATGGCGGCGCAGCAGCTCCCGTTCGCCGCCGAGGGCGAAGGGCTCGAATACAACAGCGCGTCTCGCGGCGCGATTTCGCGTCATTCAGCCCAGGAACATGCTCCGAATTCCTCCCGGCTCAACCGGGAATACATCAAGGCGGGCGCTTCTCTGGCGCACTCGGCCCATACGGTCTTTCCGGGAGCGGTCGGGCGAGGGGCGACACCCCAGTGGCGGGCCGCCGGGGTCCCGGGGTCGGTGGTGGAGCGGGAACCGAGGGCCGGAGGATCAGAGGGCGCACAACCCGATTGCGTTCATAAAGAACGCGGGTCTCCCGAGGATCGTCACATCGTGGAAACATCTGGGTTCCAGTTCCTCCAGGACCGCGATCTAACGTGGAGACCACACCCACCCACCGCCCGGCCGACGTCGCCCGAAGGCACACCCCCGCCCTCGTCCTGACAGGAGCCCCGTGTCCCGCCTCGCCCTTGCTCTGCCGCCATGGCTTGCTCATGCCCTCCGTGCACAGAGGGGGCCTGTGCCGTGGAGTGCCGTCGTGCGGGGTGCGCTTGCCGCTGGGCCGCTGTTGCTCGCGGCTGTTCTGGTCGACCGGGTTTCCGTCGGGGTCGTGGCCGCGCTCGGGGCCATGCTGGCCGGGATCAATGACCGGCCCGGGAGCCGGAGGGTTTCGATCAAGCGGCTCGGTGTGCCCGCGCTGGCCGGGGCCGGGGGGATGTTCATAGGGACGTACCTCGGGGCGCATGCCGGAGCGGTTGTGCTGACCTTGGGGCTGACCGGGCTCGGGCTGGTCGCCGGGGCTGTCAGTGCTGTGGGGACCGTGGCGTCGGGTGCCGGGACGCAGCTGCTGGTGGCCGCCGCCATCGGGGCCGGGATGCCGTTGCCCGAGGCGGGGTGGCAGCGGGCGCTGTTCTTCGCCGGGGGTGCGGGCTGGCTGATGGTGTTGCGGCTCGCGCTGCCCACGCCCTCGGCCCTGGTCAGTGACTTTCGGTTCGATGGGGAGCGCGATGCCGTTGCCGCCGTGTACGACGCCATCGCAGCGCTGCTCACCGCCGTGGGCGGGGAAGCGGCCACAAGTCGTCGTGCCGCGCTGACCGCCGCGCTCGATCACGCTCAGGACGCTCTCGCGGGACCGCGGCTGCGGCGGTACGCCAGTTCCTCGGCCGAGCGGCGGTTGCGGGCGCAGTACGCCGCCGCCCTGCCCCTCGCCGAGGCGGCGACCGCTCTCGCCTGGGCGGAGGACGCGTTGCCCGAGCGTGCGGCGGAGGGCCCGCGGCGGCTCGCCGTCGCCGTACGGACGGGGGAGCCCTGTGGGCCGTTGCCCGCGCCCTCGCGATCCGTGCCGGGGTTGCGCGCCCTCGATGACGCCCTGCTGCATGCCGCCGAGGCCTTCGACAAAGGCCGTCCGGGGGCACGGAGTTCCCAGGGCGACGCTTCCGAGACCAGCCCTCTCGATCTCGGTACCCAGCGGACCGCGCGCTACGGTCCGCGCCTGCGTCCCCTCCGGGCCAAGGTCCCGCTCCTGATCCGTACCGTCACCGGCGCCGGTGGCCGTGAGTACGGGTTCCGGGTAGCGCTGTGCTTCGGTGCGAGCGCCGCTGTCGCGCAGGCGCTGCATCACGTGCACTGGTACTGGCTCCCGGCCACCACCGTCTTCCTCGTCAAGCCCGACCTCGGGCCGCTCGTCTCGCGCGTACTGAACCGGGCGGCGGGCACCGTCTTCGGTGCCCTCGTCTTCGCCGGGTTCGCCGCCGTGCTGCCCCGGCCGGAAGGGCTCGTGGCGCTCGTCGCCCTCAGTGGCGCGCTGATTCCTGTCGCCACGCGGCACTTCGCCGCCCAGACCGCCGTCGTCACCGTCCTGGTGCTCTCGCTCGTCATGGTGGGCGGGGATCCGCAGGCCTCCTGGAGCCGGATCGGCGAGACGCTGCTGGCCTGCGCGATCGTGCTGCTCGTCGGGCATCTGCCGGTGCCGGGGCAGCGCGGCGGGAACGTACGGGCCCGGCTGGGGCGTGCGACCGAGGCGGCGCACGCGTACCTGGCGCACGTGCTGAGCGGAGCCGACGACCGTGCCGCGCGCTGGGCACTGCGCCGCGAGGCCTATCGGACGCTGGCCGAGGCCCGTGCCGCGATCGACCGCGCCTCCGCCGAACTTCCCGCCCTGGCACGGCACACGGAAGGCACCGACGAGGTCGCCGCCACGCTCGAACGTCTCGTGGACACCACCACCGCCTGCGCCGTCCACCTCGACGACACAGGGCGGCTCACCCCACGGCACACCGGGCGTCTCGCCACGCTCCTCGACGAGCTCGTGGAGCAGCGCGAGCGCGCCGGGCTCGCGGAGCCCCCGGCCAATCTCCTCAGCGCCTGAGCACCGTGTGCACCAACGCCGTCCCGGGCGCCGTCCGCCCGCCCGGGCCCGCCGTGTGCGTCACCTCCTCGGGTGTCAGCTCACCCCCACAGTGCCCGCACGTCACCCGCGGATCGGCCGGCCGGCCGCACGCGCTGTGCACCGGGACCAACGGCGGCCCCGCCACCACCCGATGCCGGTCGCCCCATGTGAGAAGGGTCAGTACGACCCCGTACAACTCCCGGCCCGCAGGCGTGAGTACGTACTCGTGGCGCGCAGGCCGTTCCTGATACGCGACCCGCTCCACGACCTCCTCGGCGACCAGGTGATCGAGCCGGTCCGCCAGGATGTTGGTCGCGATCCCCAGGTCGGCGCGCAGATCCTCGTAGCGGTTCAGGCCGAGGAAGAGGTCGCGGAGGATCAGCACCGTCCACTGGTCGGCCACGACCGCCGAGGCCCGCGCCACCGAGCAGTGCATTCCTGCAAAACGTTCGCCTCTCACACCCACCACCGTACTTCCTTGTGGTTTGCAAGGGACCTGCCTAGCCTCTACGTAGCAAGTCACTTGCAATCAGCAAGTCAGTTGGCGAGGCAGATCAGGGAGGGCTCGGATGTACCACGCCATCGTCCGTAGCAAGGTCCGCAAGATGTGGCGCACCGTCGGCAGCGGCGACGGCGCGTACCGCCAGGCCGTCGAACTCGCCTCCCCGGACGTGCACTTCCGCTTCGTCGGCGACACCCCGATGGGCGCCGACCTGCACGGCCGCGCGGCCTTCGCCGACTGGTTCGAGCGGTTCCAGAGGGTCTTCCCGGGGTTGCGGCTGACGCTCACGGACGTCGTCGTCAAGGGCTGGCCCTGGAACACCACCGTCGTGACGCGGCTGCGCGTCCGCGGAAGGCTCGCGGACGGCAGCGCGTACGAGAACGAGGCCTTTCAGTGGGTACGGATCCGCTGGGGGCGCATGGTCGAGGACACGGTCCTGGAGGACACCCTGCGTCTCAACGAGGCCTACCGTCGGCAGGAGTTGGCGAACGCGACCTGAGCAACAGCAGGGAAACGCCGGCCGCGGAAGAGGATCACGACTGTCACGGCTGTCACGGCTGTATACGCACCCACACCGGTGCGTGGTCCGACGCCGGCTTGCCCCTCCGCTTGCCAGGCTCGGGGCCCACGGACGGCAGATCGGGGGCCTTCGTGTCCGGCAGCCCCGTACCGGCGGCCGTGACCCGGTGGACCAGGCGGTGGCTGGTCAGTATGTGGTCGATGAGTTCGGGGCGCCCCTCGTGGATCCGTGAGAAGCGCTGCTCGGCGGGTATGAGCGGCGCCACGTTCCACAGGCGGAACCGGTCGCCCTTGTCCTTGATCTTGAATCCCGGCCTGTCGATCTCGGAACCGGGCGGGCCGAGCAGGATCTGTGTGGTCGCGGCGCCGGCCTCGTCGTTGAGGTCGCCGAGCACCGCCACGTCGCGATCGCGGCCGTCGCCGTCCAGAAGCTGGTCCGCGAGCGCGCGCAGCGCCGTCGCCTCCGCGGCCCGCCGGTAGAGGGCGTACGCGCCGTAGCGGGCCCGTTCGCCCTCGTCACGAGGGTTGAAGCGGCCACCCGGGTACGTCAGCAGCTTCGACTTCAGATGGCAGACCGCCACCTTCAGCGTCATCGCCCGCGTCGCGATCTCCACGGCCAGGAAGCCACGGCCCGACGCGGACACGGGCTCGCCTTCGTCGTCGCCCTGGACGGGCCGGAGCGGCGCGGGGAATGTGTTCGTGTCGGCGAGCACCCGCGGGACGACGTCGCGGCTGAGGAAGCCGACCCTGATGCCGCGGCCGTCCGGGTGCTCCGAGAGCGCGACGTGCCAGTCGCCGTCCAGCTTTTTGGCCAGGTCCTCCAGCGCCTCCGGGTCGCCGACCTCCTGCACGCCGAGCAGGGTCGGGTCGAGTGCGCTGATGGTGGAGGCCAGGGAGGTGAGTTTGGCCTCGTACTCGGCCTCGGTCTTCGGACCGAACTCCCCATCGGGCCGGTACAGGTTCTCCAGGTTCCAGGTGCCGAGAAGCATGCCGGGCTCCCTTCCGGAAGCGCTGCCGAAGCGCCGCCTGTGGAAATGGTGTGGCCAGCGTGCGCGCGAAACCGTTACGGCGACAGGGCGGGGAACGGGATGCGCGGTTAACGTCACCCGGCGGCACGACCCCGTCGTACCGTGGCGTGATGACCTCGTCCGACATCTCGCCCGAAGCGGAGACTGCCGCCGATCTCATCATCACCGGATGCACCGCCCTCGTGCACGACGATCATGAACAGATCGACTTCGTCGAGGGCGCCACCATCGTCGTACGGGACGGGATCATCGAGGCCGTCACGACCGACCCCGAGGACCTCTCCGGCCTTCCTGACCCGACCGGCCTCCCCGAGGCCGGGGGAATGACACGCATCGACGCGCGCGGCCAGGTCGCGATGCCCGGACTGGTCAACTGCCATACGCACACGCCGATGGTCGCGCTGCGCGGCATCGCCGAGGACCTCCCGATCGAGGAGTGGTTCAACGACGTCATCTGGCCCATCGAGTCCAACCTCACGGACAAGGACGTGGAGTTGGGAGCGCGGCTCGCCTGTGCCGAGATGATCCGGGGCGGCGTCACCTGCTTCGCGGATCACTACTTCTCGATGGACACGGTCGCGGCCGTCACCGCGGAGAGCGGGATGCGTGCCAATCTCGGGCAGGCCTTCTTCTCCTCCCAGGGGGCCGAAGGGCGCGAGCGGTCACTGGACTTCGCGCTGCGCCACCGGGGAGGAGCCGCCGGCCGCATCAGTACCTCGCTCGCCCCGCACGCCCCCTACACCGTCGACGACGCCGACCTCGCCGCCACCGCTGAACTCGCCCGTGAGAACGGTCTGTTGGTGCACATCCACGCCTCCGAGAACCGCGACCAGACCGACACCAGCCTGACCCGGCACGGCCGTACGCCGATCGAGATCCTTCAGGGCGCGGGGCTGCTCGACGTCGACCTGCTCATCGCCCACGGCACGGGCATCGTGGAACGCGACCTGCCCGTTCTCGCCGGTGCGACGGGACGCGTCGCCGTGGCCGGCGCACCCCGCGGCTACCTCAAGTTCGCCTGGCCCACCACGACTCCGGTACGTGCCCTGCGGGAACTCGGGATCCCCGTCGGGCTCGGCACGGACGGGGCCGCCTCGAACGGTTCCCTGGACGTGTGGGACGCCATGGCCCTCACCGCGCTGGTGCAGAAGTCGACCGAGGGCGACCCACGCTGGCTCACATCCCGTCAAGCCCTGCACCACGCCACGCTCCAGAGCGCGCGGGCGGTCGGACTCGGCCAGGAGATCGGCAGCCTGGCTCCGGGACGCAGGGCCGACATCATCCTCGTCGACCTGACCGGCCCGCACACCCAGCCCGTGCACGACCTCGCGGCCACACTCGTGCACAGCGCCCGCTCCAGCGACGTACGCACGACGATCGTCAACGGGCGGGTGCTCATGCGCGAGCGCGAGCTGCTGACGCTCGATGTCCCGGGAATCGTGGGGGAGTTGGGGGAGCGGATGCCCTCCCTGCTCGACCGGAGCCACGGCAGGAAAATCCAGGAGTACGACACCTAGGGTGGAGCGCATGCCGAACATGCAGAACAGGGCGCACACGCCGAACAGGGCGCAAACGCCGAACATGGCGCACACGTCGAACCAGGACCCGGCCGCAGACCTGCTCGCCGACCCCTACGCCGTCTACGAGCGTCTGCGCGACACCGCCCCCGTTCACCGCATCGCCGGCACGGACGGCAGGCCTGCCTGGCTTGTCACGCGCTACGAGGACGTGCGCGAGGCCCTGGGGAACCCGCTCCTGTCGCTGGACAAGAGCCATGCCCTCCCGGGTAATTACAAGGGCCTGTCTCTGCCTCCGGCCCTGGACGCCAACCTCCTCAACATGGATCCGCCCGACCACACCCGCATCCGCCGCCTGGTCGTGCGGGCCTTCACGCCCCGGCGCGTCGAGCAACTGCGTGTCCCCATCAGGCAGACCGCCGACCGGCTCCTCGACGCGCTCGGGCCGCACGGCAGCACGGATCTGATCACCACATACGCCGCGACCCTGCCGATCACCGTCATCTGCGACCTGCTCGGGGTACCGGACGAGCACCGCAGGGACTTCCGGTCCTGGACCGACGTGCTCGTCACCCCGGACCCGGAGAAACCGCAGGCCGTCAAGGAAGCGGTCGTGGCGATGCTCGGCTTCCTCACCCAGCTCCTCGTCGACAAGAGGAAAGAGCCCGCCGACGATCTGCTCTCCGACCTGATCGCGGTCCGGGACGAGGGCGACCGGCTCACCGAGGACGAGCTGATGTCGCTCGCCTTCCTGATCCTCTTCGCGGGATACGAGAACACGGTGCAGCTCATCGGCAACGCGGTCCTGGCGCTGCTCCAGCACCCCGAACAGCTCGCGGCCCTCCGCGCCGACCCGGCCCGATTGCCCGCCGCCGTCGAGGAGATCGCCCGCTACGACGGACCCGCCCTGCTCGCCATCCGGCGCTTTCCGTTGGAGGACGTGACGATCGGCGACGTCACCGTCCCCGCGGGCGAGACCGTCCTGCTGTCCCTGTCCGCCGCCAACCGCGACCCGCACCGCTTCCCGGACGCCGACCGGTTCGACCTCGGCCGCGACGCCTCCGGGCATCTCGCGCTCGGCCACGGCATCCACTACTGCGTGGGCGCACCGCTGGCCCGACTGGAGACGGAGATCGCCCTGTCGGCACTCCTGGAGCGCTTCCCGGATCTCGCGCTCGCAACCGAACCCCACGACGTGCGGTGGCGCCCCTCCCTCCGGTCACGCGGCCTGCTCGCGCTCCCGGTGACCTACTGACGAAGCTGAGAGTTCACTCACACCGGGCATGTCACCGAGTGTCAGCTACGTCTCAGTACGGTTACTTTGCGAGACGTTCACGCGCGGATTGGCGTTTAACTCTATGAGAACAGCGCTGGAACGGAACAGCGCTACATGGAGGTGCAGGGTGAACGGGCGAACGGTGCTGGAGCGGTTTCCCGCCGGTGGGCCTCGTGGCTCGTGGCCGGCGGAGGAGTTTGCGCAGGCGCGCCGCCTGGAGGGGCAGATGGCGGAGGTCGTGATGGATCTGACGTCGGACGCGTTCCTGGTGGTCGTACGGGACCTGGACCTCACGGAGTGAGCCGCGAGCGGGGGCGCGGCCCGGGCCCGGGTACCTTCACCGCGAACTGGTCGGCCTGCAGGGAGTAGAGCTCCGCGTAGACCCCGCCCGTGGCGAGGAGTTCGTCCGGGGTGCCGGACTCCACGAGACGGCCCTGGTCGAGGACGTACACCAGGTCGGCGTGGCGTACCGAGGCGAGGCGGTGCGTGATGAGGATGACCGTCTGGCCGGTGCCCGCCAGGGCCCGGATCTTCTCGAACACCTCCAGTTCGGCGCGGGCGTCGAGGGCCGCCGTCGGCTCGTCGACGACCAGGATCGCCCCCCGCCGGTACGCGGCCCGCGCGATGCCGAGCCGCTGCCACTGACCGCCCGACAGCTCGTGCCCGCCGCTGAACATGCGGGCCAGCAGCGTGTCGAACCCGTGCGGCAGATCGGCCACGACGTCCTCGGCGCCGGCTTCGGTGACGGACGCGGACAACCGCTCCTCGGTGAGCGGAGCCGAGGTCCGGCCGATCGCGACGTTCACGCGTGCGGTGAACGGCCATCGTTTGAAGTCCTGCGCCACCATCGCGATGCGCTCGGCGAGTTGGTGCCGGTCGGCGGTCGCCGCGTCGACGTCGTCCCACATGATCCGGCCGCTCTGCGGCGCGTACAGACCCGACAGAAGTTTGACCAGGGTGGTCTTGCCGGAGCCGTTCTCGCCGACCAGCGCCACGATCTTGCCGAGCGGCACGGTCAGCGTCACCTCGGAGAGGGCGGGGCGCGAGGCGCTGCCCGGGTAGGTGAACGTGACGTTCTCGAAGCGGACCTCGCGCGGGTTCTCGGGCAGCGGCTCGCCGCCGGCCGGGATCGCGCGGCGCGCCGCCTCGGCATACAGGCGTTGCAGGTCTCCGACGAACAGGGCTTCCTCGTGCAGCCTGTTGACCTCCAGGACGAGCGTGTCCAGGTTCGCGGAGCCCGTACGGATGGCGATCACGGCCGTGCCCGCCACGGACAGCGACATCGCGCCGACGAGCAGCAGTCCGCCGAGCGTCGTGTACGTCGCCACGGTCGCGAGGCCCGTCCACGCGGCCGCGATCAGGCCGGTACGGGCCGCGAGCCGGGCCAGCCGTGCCTGCTCCTCCTCCGCGGACTCCGACATCGCGCGGTAGTGGCGCAGCAGGAAGGGACCGACCCCGTGGACGCGGATCTCCGGGGCGGCGGCCGGTTCGGTCAGCAGCCCGCTGATCAAGTGGCCGGCCCGGGCGTGCTGCACCCAGGTGTGGAACGACTCGTAGCGGCGCCGGGCGATCGTCAGCGCGCTCCACGCGCTCGGCAGGGTCATCGTCACCAGCAGCGGCAACAGCGACGGGTGCAGCACCGTCAGGACGCCCGCCGCCGCGACGAGCGAGATCATCGCGTTCACGACGCGCGTGGCGATCGCGATCATGCGCCGGGCCGACGAGGCGCCGTACTGCGCGGTGTCCAGCAGCTTGTGGAAGGCGTCGTCCTCGATCGCGGACAGCTCGACCGCCGCCGCCCGTTCCAGATACAGCTCCGTCGCGACGCGCTCCACCTTCGGTTCGAGGCGGCCGGTGGCGTAGGTCGACGCGGCCCGCAGCAGCGCGGCGAGCAGCATCACGACGGCGACCGTGACGAGCGCGGGCACCGCGCCACGCAGCCGGTCGTCTACGGGCCCCTCCGCCATCAGCCGGGCCAGCACGACGTTGACCGCGAGCAGACTCACCGCCTGGACCACGCCGCGGCCCACCTCCGCGCCCACGACGGTCCGGGCGGCCCGCCGGTCCGCCTGCCAGGCCAGGCGGAAGCTGGCCGCGAGGAGCGAGGGGAGCTGCGTCACCATGGCGCGGAAGCCCAGTTCCAAGAACGCGTCGGAGTGTTGCGACCAGCCGGTGTCGTAGCGTAACGGGCCGCCGAACAGCAGCCGCTCCGACTCGGAGGGCTCGGGCCTGCCCGCGCCGCGTTTCCGTTTCGTCGATCCTGAACTCAACGGCTCTCCCCCGCTCGTGGGCGAAACGGCCACTATCGCGGTGCCGGAGGCCGCCGGGGAAGGCGCGCGTCCCGTGCGCCCCGGCGCAACCGGAGCACACCCGGCGCTCGACGCCGCGCTGTGCCATGCGCCGCGTGCTCGGCCATGCCGAGGAACGCGACCCTCCACCCGGGCGGGCAACCGGATTTCTTCACGACCAGCACACTTTGGACACCATGCGATGTCACAGGCGTCTCATACACTGCTGGCGCGTCAGCCAGAGCCATCATCGGGGGAGTTGGACAGATGAACGCCTGGAATCCGCCGGGGTCGGGGCCGGGGCAGCCACAAGGGCCGTATCCACCGCAGGGGCCGTATCCGCCTCAGGGTCCGTACCCGCCCCAGGGCGGGTATCCGCCCCAGGGTCCTTACCTGCCGCAGGGGCCCTATCCGCCTCAGGGGCCTTACCCACCCGCGCCCGCTCGCGTGGGTCTCGGGCGCAGACTGTGGAGCACGGTGGGGCCGATCGCCGTCGGTCGGCGGGTGTTCAGGCCGTCGCGGCCGGACCGCGTCGAGGACGAGACCGTCGGCAGAATCCAGAAGATCCGTACGGCCGTGGGACTGGCCGCGGTCGTCGGGGTGATGCTCGCCTACAGGCTCGTCGACTCGGCCGAGGGCGTGGCGAGCGACCGCGGCAAGCAGGCCTGGCTCAGCATCTGCGTGCTTGCCGCCACCTTCCCGGTCGTGGTCGGTGGCTTCATCGCCATGGCCCGCCCGCCCGTCAGGCGGGAGCTGCTGCGCCGGACGGCCAAACCGATCGGCTCCCTCGTGGCGCTCTTCGCCGCGATGGCGACGTTCCCGTTCGCCGTGTTGACGGCCAGCCAGTGGACTTTGACGCCCGCAGTCAAGGCGGCGGTGATATTCGGCAATGTGCTCATATTCCTGTGGGTGCTGCCGTTCGTGGTCTACGGCGTCGCCATGTCGCTCGTGCACGTCTTCCGCACGGCCGACATCCACGAGGTGGTGCCACCCCTGCTGGCCACCGTACTGGTGTGGGAGATGGCCGTCCTCGACGTTGTCAACGGAGCCTACGAAGGTGCGCCGTTCATCGTGCGCGTGGTGTTCGTCCTGGGAGCGCCCGTCTCCGTGACCGCGGTGGCGCTCTGGGAACTCCGCAGACTGCGCACCCTTCACGCCCTCACGATCCGCGGGGCGCTGATGCGGTGACCGGGGCCCACAGGCCGAGGCCGACAAGAGGAAGAAGCAGGAAGGGAAAGAACGTACCGATCAGGTGCTGACCGGCCGCGACCACGAGGGGGCCGCCCCCATGATCCGGCACAGCGCCAGATAGAGCGGGATCGGCGGAGTGTACGGAATCTCGCTGTCAGGTTTGTGGATGAGGCCGGGCAGACGCGGTGCGTCGTGCACCACCGCTCCCGTGGCGTAGTGCGCGGGAGCCGGCCACTCGAGGGAGACGTCGGAGTCGGAGGGGACGAGCCACCACCACTGGGTCCCGTCGGCGTACACGCACCCGACGCGCGGCAGCCGGGGTATCAGCAGTGGCCCGAATCTGGCGGGCATCGCCACCGCGTCGCAGCCGAGGGGCACCTGCATGCCCTCCGGGACGGCGAGCTGCTGCGGTGACCCTGCATGGGACGTCCGCAGTCCACGCCGCAGACGGACCAGCGTGTCCAGGTTCAGTACCCGGGGAGTTCCGGCTGACGTAGCCCTCACACTCATTCAGCCCCCGTCCGATCTCAAGGTCGCGGCACCATCAGAACCATTCGTGTCCGGCCGAGGGCGGCGTCCTGGCCTCGGTCCGCGAGGAGCCGGCTGGGGTCGGCCGGCTCCTCGCACTCCAGCCCAGATCCGACCGCGGCTCGGCGCCGTTGTTCGCCGAGCGCGGTAGATCGGCCCAGACCAGCAGTCCGGGACCGGTCTCCTGGGCGCCCCAGGCACTGCACACCGCCGCAACGAGGAGCAGTCCCCTTCCGTGCTCCTCCTCGGGGCGCTGTGGCGACGGGTGGGGTTCACCCGGCGCACACCCCTCATCACGTACGGCTATCCGAACCTGGTCGTCGCTGTCGTGCAGCTCGCACACCACCTGGCGGCTCGCCGTGTGCACGACCGCGTTGGTGACCAGCTCGGAGACGACCAGCTCCGCCGTCGCGCAGGTGTCCTCGCAGACGGCCCACCCCGAAAGCCGGGCACGGGTCAGGCGCCGGGCCTGCGCTGCAGAACCCGGGTGCGCGGCCAGCTCGAAGCTGAATCGGCGATGGTGGGCCGCATCGGGGCGCACCCCGGCGGCACCGAGACCGAACCAGTCCTCGGCGGCGTCTGCTCTTAACGGCGCGGGCGGAGTCACGCTTGCCACTATCTCCCCGCCGTGAACACTTGGCAAGTGTCACTCTGAAAATTGCAGAGTGCAGTGTGACGTCCCGAAGGGCCATGGCACACTGCTCGCAACAGCATGTGGCGCGGCGTCAGTTGGGTACCCGGCCTGGGTACGCACCGGGCGCCGCCCGGGCTGTCAGGACTATGTGGAGGTGGACGTGAGCGAGCCGCGGTCCGCACCGACGGTCGGTCAGGTCGTCCTCGGACGGCGCCTGTTGGACCTGCGGGAGCGCGCGGGGCTCAAGCGCGAGGAGGCCGCGCGCATCCTTCGCGTCACGGCCGCCACCGTCCGCCGCATGGAGACGGCCGAAGTCGCCCTGAAGATCCCGTATCTTCAACTTCTGCTGAAGTCGTACGGTGTTTCCGACGGCGAAGCTGAGGCCTTCGTCACACTCGCCGAGGAGGCCAACCAACCCGGCTGGTGGCAGCGGTTCCACGACATCCTGCCGGGCTGGTTCTCGATGTACGTGAGCCTGGAGGGCGCGGCCACCCTCATCCGGGCGTACGAGCCCCACTTCGTACCCGGTCTGATGCAGACCCAGGAGTACGCCCGGGGCGTCATGGAATCAGGCGCCCTCGGTCAGACGAGACCAGAAGACATCGAGCGCCATGTGGCGCTGCGCATGCAACGTCAGCAACTGCTCACGCGCGAGGACGCGCCGCGGTTGTGGGTCGTGATGGACGAGACCGCGCTGCGCCGGCCCGTCGGAGGCCCCGAGGTGATGCGCGCGCAGATCGACAAGTTGCTCGAGACCACGAAGCTGCCCAATGTGACGCTGCAGATCGCCCCGTTCTCCTCGGGGCCGCACGCGGGCACGTACGGGCCTTTCGTGCTCTTCCGATTTGCCATGCCCGAACTGCCGGACATGGTCTACAGCGAGTACCTGACCGGCGCCGTCTACCTGGACGCGCGTGCCGAGGTGGCCACCCACCTCGAGGTCATGGACCGCATGGCGGCGCACGCCGCCACAGCACATCGCACGAAGGAGATCCTCACCGATCTCCGCAAGGAGCTGTGAATGAATCCCATCAAGGCCCGGGTACACAACGCGCCGATCTACAACGGCATGCCCGCACGGGAACTGGGCAGCGAAGGCTGGCACAAGCCGTGGAGCGGGGGCAACGGCGGCAACTGCCTGGAGGCGATGAAGCTCGCCGACGGCCGCATCGCGGTCCGTCAGTCGGCGGACCCGGACGGACCCGCCCTCATCTACACCCCCGGTGAGATGACCGCGTTCATCCAGGGCGCCAAGGCCGGAGAGGCGGACTTCCTGCTCTCTTGACGCTGTTGATGTCCCCGCATCGCGCATGTGTGCGCATTTGATTGATGACTAACCACGGCAGACGCCGCAGATGCTTACGGAGTACCTCATGACCGTGACCGAGGAGGACCCCTCTCAGGACACCGGCCGGGCCGTCCGGACCGTCCGGATCGACGTGTGTACTACAGCCATGACCCCATGCGACGTGGCGCGTCCACGAGGCGGCTGAGCGCGATCACCGGGAACGGCGGCTGCTCTGCGCGGTCCCGGCCCAGGCTCAGCCCGTAGTAGATCTGCTCGATCGACGGCGGTCCGACCGCGAGGTTGCGGCGGACCGCCGCCGTCGGTGACTCCTGTCCGGCGTGGACGAGATACGCGGCCGCCATCGTCCCTGTACGCCCCACGCCTGCGCCACAGTGCACGAACACCGGCCCCGGCACCGAGCCGACGACGTTCAGGAAACGTCGTACCTGGTGAGGTGTCGGGGTCTGTCCGTCGCGGATGGGCAGACGGACGACATCGAGCCCGGCCTTGTGGGGGCCGGCGAGCTGGGCGGCGCTCAGGTTCTCGGCGCGCAGATCGACGACGGTGGTGAAGCCGAGGCGCGCCAGCGCCCGGTAGCCCGCGGGGGAGGGGGCCGCACCGCGCCACAGTTGCCCGTCGGTGTCCACGGGCTGGAAGTGGTGGATGCCCCTCACGGGGCGAGTTCCCTCGGGTGGCGGGGTGTGTTCGCGCATCCAGTACGACACCGCGAGGATGCCCAGCGCGCCGGTCGCCCAGAGGGCGAGATAGCCGAGAGCGAGGGTGGCGAGCGCCCGGAGGAGGACTCGGCGGCGAGGCATGCGGGGCCGACCGGTCGGCAGCGTGAGTCGGGGCGAGGACGGGGCGATGACAGCCATGGGCGAGCCGGGGTGCTCTCGGGGACGAGGGGCGCGCAGGCATCGTAACCTCGGGTGCTGGGGCGGGAGCGGCCTGTGATGACAGTGGGGCGGTTGTAGTCATATGGGCCCGCTGGGATTCAGTCAATCGGGCTGCGGGCTGCGGGCAGCAGGGCGGCGCCGACGGCGGTGACGGCGGTCAGGCGGCTGTGCTGCCTCGCTGCCCCGGGGCACCGAGCGGCGGCAGTCTTCGGGTCGGAGTAGGTGCTCACCCGTTGCCGCCGGGCGGCGGAAGTCCGAGAGACAGTCCAGGGCTCATACCGTCATCGGCCGGTCGTGCGGCCCTATCGGTGCCGGAAGCCGGGAGTTCCCCGTCAGATGACGGTCCACCGCTGCCGCGACCGCCCGCCCCTCGGCGATGGCCCACACGATCAGGGACTGGCCGCGGGCGGCGTCCCCGGCGGCGTACACGCCCGGGACGTTGGTCGCGAAGTCCGCGTCGCGGCTGATCGTGCCGCGGGGGGTGAGGGCGAGGCCGAGCTGGTCGACGAGGCCGTCGGTGCGGTCGGGGCCGGAGAAGCCCAGGGCGAGCAGGACCAGGTCGGCGGGGATCGAGCGCTCGGTGCCGGGGAGTGGCCGGCGCTCGGGGTCGACCTCGACGATATGCAGTGCGCGGACGTGCGCATTCGCGTCGCCGGTGAAGCGGAGCGTGGACGCCGCGAAGAGCCGCGCGTCCGCGTCCGCCGCGGGCGCGGTCCGCAGGTCGCGAGCCTCCTCGTGCGCGGCCGACAGGCGGTAGATCTTCGGATAGACCGGCCACGGCTCGGTGTCCTCGTCGCGCTCCGCGCCCGGCTGCGCGTAGATGTCCAGCTGGGTCACGGACGCCGCGCCCTCGCGCACCGCCGTGCCCAGGCAGTCGGCCCCCGTGTCGCCGCCGCCGACTATCACGACGTGCTTGCCGGCAGCGGACAGCGGGGACGTCTCCAGGTCTCCCTCGCACACCCGGTTGGCCAGCGGCAGATACTCCATCGCCTGATGAATGCCGTCCAACTCCCTCCCGGGCACAGGGAGTTCACGCCAGGCAGTGGCACCCACGGCGAGGACCACAGCGTCGTAACGGGCCCGCAGCTCGGCAGCTCCCAGGTCCCTGCCGACGGCCACTGACGTGCGGAACTTGGTTCCCTCCGCCCCCATTTGACCGAGCCGTCGCTCCAAGTGCCGCTTCTCCATCTTGAACTCGGGGATCCCGTACCGCATCAGCCCGCCGATCCGGTCGTCCCGTTCGTACACGGCGACGGTGTGCCCGGCCCGGGTCAACTGCTGGGCCGCGGCGAGCCCGGTGGGCCCCGAGCCGATCACCGCGACCGTCCGCCCGGACAGCCGGTCCGGCGGTCGCGGCGGCGTGAACCCGTCCTCCCAGGCCCGGTCGGCGATGGCGGCCTCGACGTTCTTGATGGTGACCGCGGGCTGGTTGATCGCCAGCACACAGCCCGCCTCGCACGGCGCGGGACACAACCGCCCGGTGAACTCGGGAAAGTTGTTGGTGGCGTGGAGCCGGTCGCTGGCCGCGCGCCAGTCGTCGCGCGAGACGAGGTCGTTCCACTCGGGGATCAGGTTGCCGAGCGGACAGGCCTCGTGGCAGAAGGGAATGCCGCAGTCCATGCAGCGGTCGGCCTGCGTGCGGATGATGGGCAGCAGCGCCCCGGGGACGTACACCTCGTCCCAGTCACGGACCCGCTCCTCGACGGGGCGGCGTGGCCACTCCTCACGGGAGGCGTTGAGAAAACCCTTGGGATCGGCCATGGCCGTCTCACTCACGTACGCGTACGGGGGCCCGTGCGCCTCCGGCCTACGACCTCCGGGCGGCGGCCGGGGCGGCAGGGAGCAGGGCCTTCGGTTGACTCTCCCCGCCACGATACGTCGCCCGCGCCGCGCACGCCTCAGGCATGCGCCGGCCTGTGCGCCCAAGGCGTGCGCGCCCGGCGTGTATGCCTCAGGTGAGGGCCAGCACGTACGAGATCGCCGCGGCGGCCGACGCGACCATGCGGACGTGGTTCCACATCGTCCACTCGCTCACGAACGTGGGCCAGTACCTGGCGGCCTCCGGGGTGCCGGGGTCCATCTTGGCCAGCGCGTCGTTGCGCGGGACGTTCGCGACCATCGTGACTCCGAACGAGCCGAACAGATACAGCGCGCTGCCGAGCAGCAGCTCCACCGTGCCCTCGTCGGGCCACAGCACGAACGTGACCACCGCGAGCACGGTACACAGCACCGCCGACCCGACGAACACGACCATGAAAGCCGGCATCAACGCGGTCACGTTGATCGCCTGCATCGCCGCGACGCCCTGCGCGGGCGGCAGTGCGGCGAGCCCCTTCATCACGAACGTCGAGAACGCGCAGAAGACCCCGGCCACCAGCCCGGTGCCGAGCACACCCAGCAACGTGAACACGAAGTACGGTCCATCGATCATGGCAACTCCCGCATAGAGCAAGCCCGTGGGCAACAACTCGGCGCACCGCTCCCAGAACCGTCGGGCCGAACGCTCCCGAACCCCAAGATCCTGCCCGGAACTCCCTGTCACTACTAGTGAAACCCGGTACCAGAAGAGTGACCATGGTTGAGAGGCTCGGGGCCATACGCGGGCGTCTTGGACGCTGAGCGTATGCGCCTTCGAATGCCGCCCGGCCGACCTGCCGCCGAGCGGCCCGTCGAGTGGGCCGAGCGGCCGCCGAACGGAGCCGAGAGCCGCCTGGCATGTCGGCCCGCGCGGCATCATGGGCCTTGTGCGACTCGAAGCGATCACCTGGGAACGGCTCGGCGACCTCCTCGCCGAGCGGCTGCTCGACCTGAAGCCGGGCGACGGCAGTCCGTGGCCGCGCATCGCCTTCGACGGAGCACCGGCCGCACAGCCCGGCCACCTCGCCGAGAGCGTGGCCGAGGCGCTGCGCATACGTGGCCGCTCCGCACTGGTCATCGGCACAGAGGGCTTTCTGCGCCCCGCGTCACTCCGGTTCGAGTACGGCCACCAGGACGTGGAGGCCTACTACAACGGCTGGTTCGACACCGCAGCCCTGTGGCGCGAGGTCTTCGGCCCGCTGGAACCGGCGGGCGACGGCCGTGTCCTGCCCGACCTCTGGGACCCCGCCACCGACCGCGCCACCCGCAGCCCCTACGTCCAACTCCCTCCCGGCGCCCTGCTGTTGCTGCACGGCCCGCTGCTCCTGCGCCACTGGTTCCCGTTCGACCTGGCCGTCCACGTGCGCCTCTCCCCGGGCGCTCTGCGGCGGCGCACCCCCGAGAGCGAGCACTGGACGCTGCCCGCGTACGAGCGCTACGAGAGCGAGGTCGCCCCGGGTGACACGGCCGACGTCCTGGTGCGTGCCGATGACCCGCGCCGCCCGGCGTGGAACGGCTGACGTCGGCGAACTCCAGGTGCGTATCTCTCCGTCCTTCGCGAGAATGTAGAGGCGCCGGGACCAGCGGTGCGTCCCCGCGCCGCGCCGGCCCGCCGGCAACGGGAGGTATTACATGACCACCGCCGGAGACATCATGCACCGCGGCGCCCAGTGGATCCCCGCTCACGAGACGCTGGACCGTGCCGCCCAGCTGATGCGGGAGCTCAACGTGGGCGCGCTGCCCATCAGCGACCAGAACGAACGGCTCTGCGGCATCCTCACGGACCGCGACATCGTGGTCGGCTGCGTGGCCATGGGGCACGACCCGGCCCGCGTCACCGCGGGCGAGATGGCCAAGGGCACGCCGCGCTGGATCGACGCCGACGCCGATGTCAGTGAAGTGCTCGGCGAAATGCAAGGACACCAGATCCGCCGCCTTCCTGTGATCAAGAACAAGCGCCTGGTCGGAATGATCAGCGAGGCCGATCTGGCCTCGCATCTGACGGAGGAACAGCTCGCGGGCTGGGCCGAGAGCGTCTACGCGAAGGCCACGACACGCTGACACCGGGAACGCGCCCTCGTCCGGCACGAGCCGCCCTCGTCCGGCCGGCCGTGCCGGACGAGGGGCACACGCTTGTCACAACCAGCCGTTGCGCTTGAAGCCTCGGTGCAGGAAGAAGCAGGCGACACCGATCACACCGAGCGCCCAGGCGTAACCGAACTTCCAGTGCAGCTCCGGCATGAATTCGAAGTTCATGCCATAGACACCGCAGACCATCGTCGGCACGGCGATCAGCGCCGCCCACGCCGTGATCTTCCGCATGTCCTCGTTCTGCGCGACGCTGACCTGCGCGAGGTGCGCCTGCAGAATCGAGTTGAGCAGGTCGTCGAACGCGGCTATCTGCTCGGTCACCCGCAGTAGATGGTCGGAGACATCCCGGAAGTACGCCTGTATCTCCTGGTCGACCACCCGTATCGGCCGGGTGGCGAGATCCGTGATCGGGCGGCTCAGTGGCACCACCGCCCGCTTCAGCTCTAGGAGTTCGCGCTTGAGCTGGTAGATGCGCCCGGGGTCGGCCCGCGCGCCGTTCTCCGCGAACACGTCGGTCTCGACCTGGTCGATGTCCGCCTGCACCGCGTCGGTGACGTTCAGATAGTCGTCGACCACATGGTCCGCGATCGCGTGCAGTACCGCGGCCGGCCCCTTGGCGAGCTGCTGAGGGTCGGCCTCCAGCTCCTCGCGCAGCGGGCCCAGCGAACCGTGCAGGCCGTGCCGCACCGTGATCACGAAGTCGGGGCCGACGAAGACCATGATCTCGCCGGTGTTCACCACCTCGCTGGTCGCGGTCAGTTCAGTGTGCTCGACGTAGCAGACCGTCTTGAACACCGCGAACAGGGTCTCGCCGTACCGCTCCAGTTTTGGGCGCTGATGGGCGTGCACCGAGTCCTCGACCGCCAGCGGGTGCAGGTCGAAGAGCTGGGCGATGACCGCGAACTCCGCCTCGGTCGGCTCGTGCAGCCCGAGCCAGACGAAGCCTTCGTCGTCCTTGCGGATCTTCTCCACCGTCTCGACGAGGTCCCGGCCGCCGGGCACTCTGACCCCGTCCTCGTACGCCACGCAGTTCACCACCGAGGAGCCCAGTGGGGACCGGGCGGGGTGGCTGAGGTCCACACGGGCCCGCCGCCGTCCCAACCGCGCCACCTTGCGAAGGCCACCGGCCCTGCCCAAGCCCGTGACCTTCCGCAGATTCCCTGCCATGGACATCTGGATCTCCTCGTGTGGATCTCCTCGCGCCGCGCTCTGCGCCTTGCCGCGGCCAGTTTGCCAGGATGTACCGATGGCCGGGAAAAGGCTGGGGGAACGGAACGTTCCGTTCCGCAGCCTGCCACGACACGTGAAGAACGGGAGAGTCGGCCATCGTGGGCAAGCCGGACAACTGGGATGATCTACGCATGACGCGAACCCACGGGTATCTCCTCGACAACCGGCAGACCGAGGCGAGTCAGCGCTTCCAGGCCCTCGCCACCCTCTTCGACCCCACGACGTTCCGGCACATCGAGCGGCTCGGCATCGGATCCGGCTGGCGCTGCTGGGAGGTCGGCGCCGGCGGCACGTCCGTGGTGTCGTGGCTCGCCAAGAAGGTCGGCCCCACCGGACGGGTCGTCGCGACCGACACCGACGACTCGTGGGCTACGTCGCCCGCCCGCCCGCCGGTCGAGGTGCGCGTCCATGACGTGGGCGTGGACGAGCCGCCGGGCGACGGCTTCGATCTCGTGCACGCCCGGCTCGTCCTGTCCCATGTGCCGGACAGGGAACGGGCATTGCGGTCGATGGCCGGGGCGCTGCGGTCCGGCGGACGACTCCTGATCGAGGACGCCGATCCCGCGCTGCAATCGCGGCTCTGCCCCGACGAGCAGGGCCCTGAGCAGCAGCTGGCCAACAAGCTGCGCCACGCCTGCGACAAACTGCTCGCCAAGCGCGGCGCCGACCTGGCGTACGGACGTCAACTCCCGCGCCTGCTCCGCGAGGCCGGACTGCGGCGGGTGGAGGCCGAGGCATGCTTCGCGATCGCCTCGCCGGCCTGCGCCGCGCTGGAGTCCATGACGGTCGGCCAGGTCCGCGAAGAGCTCGTCGCGGCGGGCCTTGCCTCGGACCAGGACATCGAGCGTCACTTGGCGAACGTGACAGCAGGCGTCATGGATCTGACGACGGCACCACTGGTCTCGGCGTGGGGGCGCAAGCCGTAGCCCAGGCGCCGTCACGCGCCCCTCTCCGGCCTCCCGCCCACCCGCTCCACCGCCCGGGCTCCCGCCCGGCACCCCTCCGCCGCCGCCTCGCCGGGGCGGCTGCCCGAGAGCACGGCAGCGAGGAAGGCGCCGGTGAAAGCGTCCCCGGCCCCCGTGGTGTCGACGGGTGTCGCGGGCGCCGCCCGAACGTGATCCCGTACGGCACCCGACTCGGCCACCAGTGCCCCGGCTCCGCCTTGCTTGACCACCACCAGCGGGACGTGGCGGCTCAACTTGGCCGCCGCGTCCCCCGGATCGGGCAGCCCGGTGAGCAGGCAGGCCTCGTCCCGGCTCGGCAGCAGTACGTCGATGCCCTCGGCGAGTGCCAGAAAGCGGTCGACGCCGAGCACGGTGAGGAACCCCGCCGACGCGGGATCCAGACTCACCGGCACGCCACGGGCGCGTGCCGATTCCAGAGCCACCGCGACCAGTGCCCGGCCCGGCTCGGAGAAGAACAGGTAGCCCGACAGGTGCAGCCACGCGACGTTGTCGAGCAGCGACGGCGACCAGTCGCCGGGGTCGAGCCGCAGGGAAGCGCCGCTGTCCGTGAGGAAGGTGCGCTCCGCCGCCGCATCCGTGTCCACCAGGCAGATCACCGTGCCTGTCGGTGCCGTGGGATCGACGACCAGGTGGGGACGCACCCCTGAAGCGGTCAGCTCCCGCTCGTGCCACGCGGCCGAGTCGGCGCCCACCCGGCCGAGGATCCGCACGTCCGGACAGCCCCAATGGGCCGCCCAGCACGCGACGTTGGCGCCCGCACCGCCCGGCATGGTCCGGATGGCGGCGGCCGTGTCGGTGCCCGAGGCGAGCGGTCCTCGATGCCGGGCGACGACGTCGGTGACGATGTCACCGACGACCAGCAGGGCCCCGTCATGACGACCCTGCCCCGTCGTCTCCCAGCCGGGCCCCGTCATACCCGTCCCCGTCGTCTCCCAGCCGGGCCCCGTCATGCTCGAGCCCGGCGCTCTCGCGGCCCCGTCGGCCTCGCCCTCGCCTCCGCCTGCCCCGGTCACGCCCCGGCCCAGGCCGCCGCGATCCGCCCCGCGAGTCGTACGTTGCCGCGTACGGCCGCCAGATTGGCGCTCAGGGACGCCCCGTCGGTGTGCCGCACCAGATAGTCGAGCAGGAACGGCGTGACCGCCTGGCCGGTCACGCCCTCCGCCTCGCACGCGTGCAGCGCGTCGGCCAGCACGCGCGCGTGGAGCTCGGGATCCAGTTGCTCCGCCTCGGGAACCGGATTGGCGACGATCAGCGCGGACTCGGGTCCGTCGAGCGCGTCCTGCGCGTGCATGACAGCCGCGACCTCGTCGGGCGACTCCAGCGTCCAGTCGACCGGGTGCCCCGAGTCGGACAGATAGAAGCCGGGAAAGCGCGCCGTCGCGTACCCGGCGACCGCGACGCCCAGTGTCTCCAGGCGCTGCAGGGTCGCCGGCACGTCAAGGATGGACTTCACGCCCGTGCACACCACCGTGATCCGGGTACGCGCGAGGAGACCCAGGTCGGCGGACTCGTCCTGGGTGAGCGTCCACTCCCGGTGCACTCCACCGAGCCCGCCCGTCGCGAACACCCGGACGCCCGCCCGCGCGGCCAGCAGCGCTGTCGCCGACACCGTCGTCGCCCCGCTCGCCCTCGTGGCGACGGCGAGCGGCAGATCGCGATGGCCGAGCTTGCGCATGGCGTCCTCGTTCGCCACCCGCTCCAACTGCTCCTTGTCGAGGCCCACCCGGGGCTCCCCGTCCAGGACGGCGATCGTCGCGGGAACGGCACCCTCCTGGCGTACGGCCGTCTCCAGCTCCAGCGCCACCTGGAGGTTGCGCGGGCGCGGCAGCCCGTGCGCGATGATCGTGGACTCAAGGGCCACCACCGGCCGGTGCGCGGCGAGCGCCTCCCGTACCTCTTCGGACACCACCAGCACGCGCCTGCCTCCTGTCTGTCGGTTCTCCCCTCATCCCTGGCGGGCGGCGCGCCCGGCCAAACCCTTGCGACGGCCGGAAGAGGGCAGCAGCCTGGGGGCATGACGGACAACTCGGCACGTCTCGACCATGTCGTCCTCTGGGTGCGCGACCCGGTCGCCTCGGCCGACTTCTACGAGAAGTCGGTCGGGCTGGAGCCCCTCAGAATCACCGAATTCACCGCGGGGAAGGTCTCATTCCCCTCCGTACGCCTCAACGAGGAGACCATCTTCGACCTCGCACCACTGTCGATGGCAGCGGGTATGGACATCGTCCCCGGGGCGGCCGAGAGCGCGGGGCACCCGGTCAACCATGTATGCCTGTCCCTTCGGGGCGAGGACTTCGATGAGCTCCGCGCTCGTCTGGAGCAGCGGGCCGTCCCGGTCTCCGACTTCTCGTACGACGCGTTCGGGGCCCGGGGAACGGCCAAGCGAAGCTTCTACTTCCGGGACCCGGACGGAAACGTCTTCGAGGCACGGCACTACGAGTAGCGCTCAGACAGGAGACGCCGGGTCTGCGACGCGCTTGCCTCGGGTGAACAGGGCCAGCGCGCCGAGCGGCAGCAACAGGCAGGCGGCGATGAGGTTCAGCCAGCCGTAGCTCGCCTGCGCGACGATGAGGCCCGCGGCCGCGCCGCCGACGCCCGCCGAGGTGTTCATGGTCAGGTCGGACAGCCCCTGTGCGGCGGCGCGCGCGGGCTGGGGCACGGAGTCCGTGAGGAGCGCGGAGCCGGAGACGAGGCCGGCCGACCAGCCGAGGCCCAGCAGGAAGAGCCCGGCGGCGCTCTGCTCGTGACTGGCGCCCGCGGTACCCGCGAGCAGTGCCGCACAGGCCAGCAGGGCCACCGCGAGTCCTATCACCGAGAGCCGCCCGAGGCGGTCCGACAATCGCCCCATGATCGGCGAGAACGCGTACATGCCCGCGATATGGCCACTGATGACCAACCCGATCAGGTCGATGCTCGCGCCATGGTGACCGAGGTCGACCGGCGTCATCGACATGACCGAGACCATCGCCGTGTGCGAGACGGCCACCGTCACCAGGGCGAGACGGGCGCGCGGCGAGGCCCGTACCGCGGCCAGCCCGGCCCGGATCGAGCGCGCGTCGGCTGACTGCTCCTCGACCGGCGCGAGCGCGCGGGCGGTGAGCAGCGGGTCGGGCCGCAGCAGCATCGCGACCAGGAGCGCCGAGACGAGGAAGACGCCGGCCGCCCACAGGAAGGGGCCCGCCGTCTCCGGTATGCCGAGCCCGGAGACGCTGCGTCCCGCGGGCGCGGCGATGTTGGGACCGAGAACCGCACCGATGGTGGTGGCCCACACGACGTTCGAGATGGCCCGGGCCCGCCGCTGGGGTTCGGCCAGGTCGGCGGCCGCGAACCGGGCCTGCAGATTCGCGGACGAGGCCGCACCGAACGCAGCCATGCCTAGGAGCAGCAGGGGAAAGCTGCCGACGGCCGCGGCGGCCACGACGACGCCGGCCCCCAACGCACCGATGAGATACGCCAGGACGAGCCCGGGACGGCGACCGCGCGCGGTCATCAGCGCCGCCAGCGGCATGGAGAGCACGGCCGTCCCCGTTACGGTCGCGGTGGGCGCGAGCCCGGCCAGTGACTCGGTGCCGGCCACCTGTTCGGCCAGCACCACGGCGAGCGCGATACCGGTGGCGACGCCCAGTCCGCCGAGGATCTGACTCGCGATGAGTACAGCGGATATGCGGCGCCGCAGTGCCGGTATCCCGTCCGCGTCGACAGGCGCGGCGACCTGCCGCTCGACGGCGGTCATCGCGAACGGGCCGGGGCGGCGCAACAGAACGCGCGCACGTCGGTCTCAGTGGCGAACCGTGCCGGGGCGGATGCGTACACACGTGCGCAGGATGTGGTCACCGGCGCAGTCTCCCCTTCTCCCGGACCGCAGTCTCCCCCTTTTCCCCGAACCCGGGACACCCTGGGCGCAACGGCCTTTCCCGAACTCGAGGCCCCCGTGCCTCCCCAGTGCCTTCCGGGTCCGACCGCCCTTCAGAACAACGGCTCGGGAAGCACCCCTTCCAGGGCCAGCAGCTTCCGCTTGGTCTCCAGGCCGCCGCCGAAACCACCGATGCCGCCGTCGCTCTCGACGACCCGGTGACACGGCACGACGACCGGCAGGGGATTGGCGCCCATGGCGATGCCCACGGCCTGGGCCGCGCCCGGCTGACCGACCCGCCCGGCCAGGTCGCCGTACCCGACAACCGTCCCGTACGGAACGCCGGACGCCAGTTCGCGCAGCACCTGGCGGTTGAACCCGGAGATCAGCGACCAGTCCAGTGGCAGCTCGAAGTCGTGCCGCGCACCCGCGAAGTACGCCTCGACCTGGCATATCGCCTCGGCCAGCAGCGGGGACCCGGCTGCCTCGACGGGCTCGGCGCCGAGCCTGGATCCGAGCCGGTCGAGCGCCTTGTCGCGCACCTCGTCCGTGGCGTGGAAGACGACATTGACCAGGCCCTCGCCGGTCGCGGCCAGCAGCAACGGGCCGATGTCGGTGCCGACGACGGTCCACACCACCTGCTGCTCGTTCTGCCCATGGCTGTTCATGCGGTCCACCGTACGGCGCACCACTGACA
>NZ_VBZC01000040.1:0-43698 GCF_005786655.1 Streptomyces montanus | reverse complement strand
CCGGTGGCGCGGACGCATGCGGGCGTCCGCGCCACCGGCAGGGCCCGGGAGTGGGCCTCAGAACTAGTCCAGCGCGGCCCGGACCACGTCGGGCTTGTTCGTGATGATGCCGTTCACACCGAAGTCCGCGACGCGTCGTGCGCCGTCCGCGGTGTCGACGGTCCATGTGAAGATTTCCAGCGGCTTGCCGTGCGGTCCGTCGAGCTTGTGGATCGACGCGACGTAATCGGCGGAGATGGACGTGTGCGTCGAGTTGATCTGGTCGGCGAACTTCGCGTACGCAGGCAGCTCCGAGACCGCCGGCGTGCCCAGAAAGCCCGTCTTGACGTCGGGCCGCAGCTCGTGCACGGTCCGTACGCTGTCCGCGCTGAAGCTCTGGATGACCAGCTTGCTCCGTACGTTGAACGGCCACAGCCAGCCCTCGTTGCTGAGGACCTTGAGGGTCTCCTTCTCGATTCCCGGGTAGAGCGCCGGGTTCTTGATCTCCAGCACGAGCTTCTGATGGTTGCGGGAGACACGGTTCATGTACTGCTTCAGCGTCGGCACGCGCGCGCCCGCGTACTTGGCGCTGAACCAGCTGCCCGCGTCCAGGCGTGCGATTTCAGCGGCGGTGAAGTCCTTGACCTTCCACGGCGCCCGGTCGGGGAAGACCTCCTCGACGTTGGTCGTGCGCTTGAGGTTGTCGTCGTGGATCACCACGAGTTCGCCGTCCTTCGTGCGCTGGACGTCGTTCTCGACCCAGCGGAATCCCAGCTTCGCCGCCTTGTCGACGGCGGCCAGGGTGTTCTCGGGGGCGTAGGCGGAGGCGCCGCGGTGGGAGTGGAGAGAGCGAGTGCGGCGGCTCCCATGAGCGCGGTGGTCGTGGCGGCTGCAACGCGCGCGGGCATGCGTACTCCTTGTGTCTGGCTCATCACTGACTGCTCCAGAGTGACAGCAGGGAGCCAACAGAAGGGGGGTGCAGGATGGCCATAGATTGAATGGAGTTGCCCATGAGCGGTCACGGTTGCCGCACAACTGAGGTAGGGGCGTGTTTCTTTGCCGGATAATCGTTCGAGCGCTCCGGCGGGGTCATACTCTCTGCGTCACCCCTGGCCGCCGCCGCGGCGGTCCTGGGACGGGGGCATTGACACGGAATTCCGGGACGCAACAGGGCGGAAGGGCAACCGCGCATGCAAGGCACGGTCGACGGCTTCAGCTACGGACTCGTCACGCCGTTGGTGGCGTACCTCATGGCCTGCCTCGGTGGCGCGCTGGGCCTGCGCTGCACCACGAGATCGATGCTGGTCACCCACACCTGGAGGCCCGGCTGGCTGGCGCTCGGCTCGGCGGCCATCGGTTCCGGCATCTGGACGATGCATTTCATCGCCATGATGGGTTTCTCCGTCGAGGAGACCCCCATCCACTACGACAAACCGATCACCTTCGCGAGCCTCGGCGTCGCGATCCTCATGGTCGGGATCGGGATCTTCATCGTCGGCTACAAGGGCGCGTCCGGAACGGCCCTGTTCACCGGAGGCACCATCACCGGTCTGGGCATCGCCTCGATGCACTACCTGGGGATGGCCGGAATGCGACTCAACGGAAAGCTCGAGTACAACACCCTCACCGTCGCCGCCTCGGTCGTCATCGCCGTCGTGGCCGCGATCACGGCGCTCTGGGCGGCGGGACAGGTGCGCGGTTTCCTGTGGAGCGTGGGCGCGAGCCTCGTCATGGGCCTCGCCGTCAGCGGCATGCACTACATGGGCATGGCCGCGCTCAGCGTCCATCTGCACGGCACCGCCGGCGGCGGCCCCGCCGACTCGCCCGCCTCCCTCCTGGCGCCCCTGATGATCGGCCCCCTCGCCTTCCTGGTGCTGGCCGGTGTCGTCGTGATGTTCGACCCGCTGATGGTCATGGGCAAGCCCGACCGGATCCCCACCGAGCGCAAGCCCGGCATCCCGGCCCACATGGTCCGCCACACCGGCCGCCGGCCCCTGCCCCGCCCGCGTCAGCGCTCCGGCCGCCCCGGTTCCCGCACCCCGCAGAGGTAGTGACCGGCCCCGTTGTCAGTGCGGAGTCGTACGGTGGATTCCATGCGGCCCGTTTCCAAGATCGAACGCACGGTGGCGCCTTTCGAGGTCGTCAGCCCGTACCAGCCCAGCGGCGACCAGCCCGCTGCCATCGCCGACCTTGACCGGCGTATCCGCGCAGGTGAGAAGGATGTCGTCCTCCTGGGCGCGACCGGCACCGGTAAGTCCGCGACCACGGCGTGGATGATCGAGAAGCTTCAGCGCCCCACCCTCGTGATGGCGCCGAACAAGACGCTGGCCGCCCAGCTGGCCAACGAGTTCCGCGAGCTGCTGCCGAACAACGCGGTCGAGTACTTCGTCTCGTACTACGACTACTACCAGCCAGAGGCGTACGTCCCGCAGTCGGACACCTACATCGAGAAGGACTCCTCGATCAACGAGGAGGTCGAGCGCCTGCGCCACTCCGCGACCAACTCGCTGCTCACCCGCCGCGACGTCGTCGTGGTCGCCTCGGTCTCCTGCATCTACGGCCTCGGTACGCCGCAGGAGTACGTGGACCGGATGGTCCCGCTCAAGGTCGGCGACGAGATCGACCGGGACGACCTGCTGCGCCGCTTTGTGGAGATCCAGTACACGCGCAACGACGTGGCCTTCGCCCGGGGCACCTTCCGCGTCCGCGGCGACACGATCGAAATCTTCCCGGTCTACGAGGAACTGGCCGTCCGCATCGAGATGTTCGGCGACGAGATCGAGGCACTCTCCACGCTGCATCCGCTCACCGGCGAGGTCATCAGCGACGACGAGCAGCTCTACGTGTTCCCGGCGTCCCACTATGTAGCGGGCCCCGAGCGCCTGGAGCGCGCCGCCAACGACATCGAGAAGGAGCTGGGAGAGCGCCTCGCGGAACTGGAGAAGCAGGGCAAGCTCCTGGAGGCCCAGCGGCTGCGGATGCGCACGACGTACGACCTCGAGATGCTCCGCCAGATCGGCTCCTGCTCCGGTGTGGAGAACTACTCGATGCACTTCGACGGCCGCGTGCCCGGATCCCCGCCGAACACGCTGCTGGACTACTTCCCGGACGACTTCCTGCTCGTCATCGACGAGTCGCATGTCACGGTGCCGCAGATCGGGGCCATGTACGAGGGCGACGCCTCCCGTAAGCGCACGCTCGTCGACCACGGCTTCCGGCTGCCTTCCGCCCTGGACAACCGCCCCCTGAAGTGGGAGGAGTTCCAGGAGCGCATCGGACAGGCCGTCTACCTGTCCGCGACCCCGGGCAAGTACGAACTCTCGCGCGCGGACGGCCATGTCGAGCAGATCATCCGCCCCACCGGCCTCGTCGACCCCGAGGTCGTGGTCAAGCCGACCGAGGGACAGATCGACGACCTGGTGCACGAGATCCGCAAGCGTTCCGAGAAGGACGAGCGCGTCCTGGTCACCACGCTCACCAAGAAGATGGCCGAGGACCTCACCGACTACTTCCTCGAACTCGGCATCCAGGTGCGCTATCTGCACAGCGACGTCGACACGCTGCGCCGCGTAGAGCTGCTGCGCGAGCTGCGCGCCGGTGAATTCGACGTCCTCGTCGGCATCAACCTCCTGAGGGAGGGCCTCGACCTGCCCGAGGTCTCCCTGGTGTCGATCCTCGACGCCGACAAGGAGGGCTTCCTGCGGTCCGGTACTTCGCTCATCCAGACCATCGGCCGCGCGGCGCGCAACGTCTCCGGCCAGGTCCACATGTACGCCGACAAGATCACCCCGGCGATGGAGAAGGCCATCGAGGAGACCAACCGCCGCCGGGAGAAGCAAGTCGCGTACAACACGGAGCGGGGCATCGACCCGCAGCCCCTCCGTAAGAAGATCAACGACATCGTGGCGCAGATCGCCCGCGAGGACGTCGACACGGAGCAGCTGCTCGGCTCGGGCTACCGCCAGTCGAAGGACGGCAAGGGAGCCAAAGCCCCGGTGCCCAAGGCCGCCAAGGGAGCCAAGGCTGCGAAGGGCAAGGGCAAGGAGACCGTGCCCACCGACCGGCCCGCGGCCGAACTCGCCGAGCAGATCGAGGAGATGACGGAGCGGATGCGCGCGGCGGCCGCCGACCTGCAGTTCGAGATCGCCGCCCGGCTGCGCGACGAGGTCTCGGAGATGAAGAAAGAACTGCGCCAGATGAGGGAGGCGGGCATCGCCTGACAAGCCCGTATCGCGCGCTGTGTTGCAAGACCGACACAAAGTGCGGAGCAGGGTTCGGCACTGTCGGTGCCCCTGCGTAGGGTGCTGGTCAACCGCAGGGTTCTGCGGCAACAGGGGACAGTCCGAGAGGGGAACAGCGCGTGACGGTCAACATGACCAAGGGTCAGGCCATCAGTCTGCAGAAGAACGACGGAGGCACCCTGACCGCGGTGCGCATGGGGCTCGGCTGGCAGGCGGCCCCGCGCCGTGGCCTGTTCGGCTCGCGCACCCGGGAGATCGACCTCGACGCGTCGGCCGTGCTGTTCGCGGACAAGCAGCCGGTCGACGTGGTGTTCTTCCGTCACCTCGTCAGCGACGACGGCTCGGTACGGCACACCGGAGACAACCTCGTCGGCGGTGTCGGGCAGGGCGGCGACGACGAGGCGATCCTCGTCGACCTGCAGCGCGTGCCGGTCCACATCGATCAGATCGTCTTCACCGTGAACTCATTCACGGGCCAGACCTTCCAGGAAGTGCAGGACGCGTTCTGCCGGCTGGTCGACGAGACCAACGGTCAGGAACTCGCCCGCTACACGCTGGCGGGCGGCGGCCAGTACACGGCGCAGATCATGGCGAAGGTGCACCGCGCGGGCGCGGGCTGGCAGATGACGGCCCTCGGTACGCCGGCCAACGGCCGCACGTTCCAGGACCTGATGCCCGCGATCCTGCCGCACCTGTAGGCAGCCCGGCGCACACGAAACAAGGGGGAAGCAGGCGATGACGGCCGAGCTGGTCCGGGGACAGAACCATCCGCTGCCCCAGGTCCGCCTTGAGGTCCGGGTGTCGGCCGGAAAGCCGGTCGTGGCGGGAGCCACGCTCAGCGACGAGAACGGCAAGGTGCCCGGTGTCGAGTGGGTGGCCCACCCCGGCTCTCCCACCCTGCCCGGCCTCGAGGTCTCCAAGCAGGCGGCGGCCGACCACCGCCTCGCCTTCGACCTGGGCGCCCTGCCGGAGGCCGTACACCGGGTCAGTGTGCTGCTCGCTCTGCCCATCGGCGTCGGCGGCCCGATCCGGTTCGGTGCCGTCGCCGCTCCCTTCGTGGCGGTCACCGGGCTCGACGGGGCCGAGGTGGCCAGCTACACGATCACCAGCCTCGACTCCGAGTCGGCCGTGGTCGCTCTCGAGCTGTACCGCAGGCAGGGAGCCTGGAAGGTGCGCGCCGTCGGCCAGGGGTACGCGGGCGGCCTTGCCGAACTCCTCGCCGACCAGGGCCTGCCCCAGGCCCACCAACTCGCGGGCAGCATCAACGAGGCGGTGGCCCAGGGGCTGGCGCGTTCCGTGGCCGCGCCTCCGCCGCGCACGGCCGACGGCGAGCGCTCCCGGCACGCCGCGGCACCGGCGCTGGGCCCGGACCAGGGCGGAGCCACGCCCCAGGGCACCCCCGGTCAGACGGGACACACGGGACACACGGCCGCGCCGCAGGGCGGCTCCGCAGGAGGACCCGCGCAGCCGGATCCGTCCGCCGTCACCCAGCCCGCGATGCCCGGAGCCGGTGGCTCCGTCAACTACAGTCACCCCGGCCGACAGGCTGCCGCGCCTCCGCCGCCCCCGCCCACCGCGCCCCCGGCCCAGCCCGGCCAGGTCGCGCAGCCCGTCGCGGGCGACGCGACCGGCTGGTCCATGGACGAGCGGCTCTACAACCAGGTGTGGGGCATGTTCGAGGACCTGGCGCGCACCACGGCCGCGTACCGCAGCGCCGTCGACTTCGCCGAGTCCCGCATGGAACAGGAGCTCGACAAGGTCCTGTCAGACCCGCGCAGCCGCATCGGCGGACAGGGGGACGCCGCGCGCGAGGCGGCCCGCGCCAAGCACGGCCTGCTCGTCGACCAGGCCAGGGCCGCACTCGACCGCGACCTCGCCCAGCTCACCGCCGAGTCCGAGGTCGTCGAGCCTGCGCTGCCGCCCGCGTTCGCGCGCTGGGACAACCCGGTCTGGCACGGCTACCGGGTTCCGATGGAGATCCCCATGGCGCTGCGCCTGGGCGACCTCCGGCTGCCCGAGAGCTCCCTCCTCAGCATTCCGATGCTGGTGCGGCTGCCGCTGGAGCGTGGCCTGTGGATCGACAGCGGCCGTGTCGGATCCCTCGACGGCTCGCTCGCCGACTCCGGGGAACTGCGCCGCCTCGCCATGGACACGGCGGTGGCACACGCGGCCCGGCTGCTCGCGGTCTATCCGGCGGGCGAATACACGGTGCACGTCATCGACCCGGCCGGCTCGGGTGCCTCGGCACTGGCACCGCTCGTACAGACCGGCGTGCTGCACGCCCCGCCCGCCGCCGGCGCCGCGGGAGTGAACGACGTCCTGGCCAGGCTCACCCAGCGCGTCGACCTGGTACAGATGGCGATCCGCGGCGGTGCGGCCGACGCACTCCCGCCGGGCCTCGACACGGCCGAACAGTTGCTGATCGTCAACGACTTCCCGCACGGCTTCGACGACCGAGCGGTGACCCAGCTGCGTTACCTCGCGGACGAGGGTCCGGCCGTCGGCGTCCATCTCATGCTGGTCGCCGACCGGGAGGACGCCGCCGCCTACGGCCCGCTGCTCGACCCGCTCTGGCGCTCGCTCATGCGTCTCACCCCGGTGCCCGACGACCACCTGGCCGACCCATGGGTCGGGCACGCGTGGACGTACGAGCCCTCGCTCATACCGCCCGGCAGTCAGGTGCTCCACCACGTGCTCAGCCAGGTCGCGGCGGCCCGCCGCTCCTGAAACCGCTGACACGCTGACACTCCGAAGGGCCGCTCTCGCACGCGATCGAGGGCGGCCCTTTGTGCTGCACCAAGGCTTGGTCAAGGCTTCTGACCAGGGTATTTGGTCTTTCTTTTGCCAACTCCTTTACCTTTCCTTGGTGATTGGGGTACTGTCGTTCATGCGGAGGGGAGTACTCCCTACCTACTGCGGCGTACCCGTCAATACGGATCTGGCCAGATCCCGGGGCGTCGGCCCGAAGGCACCAGGCGTGACAGACGCCCCCGGTGTCCGGGTGGAAGAGACCTCCGGCAGCGACGACGCTGACATTTGCCGTTACGTACTGCCGGAGGCGCAGTGGATGTCTCGACGACCCTTTGGGTCCTGACCATCGTGGGCCTTGCCGCCCTGATCGCGGTCGATTTCTTCATCGGCCGCAAGCCCCACGACGTATCGATCAAGGAAGCAGGAATCTGGACGGTCGTCTGGATTGTCCTGGCCGGACTGTTCGGACTCGGCCTGCTGGTCTTCGGTGGCGGCCAGCCCGCCGGGGAGTTCTTCGCGGGCTTCATCACCGAGAAGTCGCTGAGCGTCGACAACCTCTTCGTCTTCGTGCTGATCATGGCGAAGTTCTCGGTGCCCTCGCAGTACCAGCAGCGAGTACTGCTCGTCGGCGTACTGATAGCGCTCGTGCTCCGCGCGATATTCATCGCCGCGGGTGCGGCGATCATCGCGAGCTTCTCGTGGGTCTTCTACATCTTCGGTGCGTTCCTCATCTACACCGCCTGGAAGCTGATCCAGGAGGCCAGGGCCGACGAGTCGGAGGAGGACTGGGAGGAGAACAAGCTCCTCAAGGCCGCCGAGAAGCGCTTCGGCGTCGCCGACCGCTACCACGGCACCAAGCTGTGGATCCAGCAGAACGGCAAGCGGGTCATGACGCCGATGCTGGTCGTCATGCTCGCGATCGGCACCACGGACGTGCTCTTCGCGCTCGACTCGATCCCCGCGATCTTCGGCCTGACGCAGGATCCGTACATCGTGTTCACGGCCAACGCGTTCGCGCTGATGGGTCTGCGACAGCTGTACTTCCTCATTGGCGGGCTCCTCAGGAAGCTGGTCCACCTCAGCTACGGACTGTCGGTCATCCTCGGCTTTATCGGCGTCAAGCTGGTGCTGCACGCGCTGCACGAGTCAGGCGTCCACGTCCCGGAGATCTCCATCCCGGTCTCGCTCGGCGTGATCTGCGCCGTCCTGATCGTCACGACGATCACCAGCCTCATGGCGTCCAAGAAGCAGGCGGCAGCCGAGGCGGCGCGACAGGAGACCGAAGGCACTCCGAAGGACAGCATCGAGGCCTGATGGCCGCGGGCTGACGGCTGACGGCCGAGGGGCGACGGTCGAGGCCTGACGGGTCCCCCTCTCGCAACAAGCAGCACCGGGAGCAAAGTTCGGCACATCGCCGGCCACCGCTCCCGGTGCTTGCTCGTGCCGTCAAGGAACCCTGCCGTCGCCCACGATGACGGGCTCCGTCGTCTCGACCCGGACGGGCCGGGTCTCCGGAAGCAGCGCGAAGCAGGCCAGGCTGAGCAGTGCGATGCCCGTCAGATACGCGGCCACGCCCCAGGGGACCCGCCCGCCCTGCTCACTCACCGCCGTCGCCACGATCGGCGTGAGCGCGCCCCCGAGCACCCCGCCCAGGTTGTAGCCCACCGCGGCACCCGTGCAGCGCACCCTCGGCTCGTACAACTCCGGCAGATACGCGCCGATCACGGCGAACATCGTGATGAACGCGACCATCGCCACCAGGAAGCCCAGGAACATGAGCAGCGGTTCGCCGGTCGACAGCAGCGCGATCATCGGGAACATCCACAGCGCGGCGGCCGCGCAGCCCGCCAGGCACAGCGGTCGCCGCCCATAGCGGTCGCCGAGATGGGCCGCCAGCGGTGTCAGAGCGCCCTTCACCACGACGGCGGCCATGATGCAGGCCAGCATGACCGTTCGGCTCACACCGAGGCGCTCGGTCCCGTACGAGAGGGACCAGGTCGTCACCGCGTAGAACACCGCGTACCCGACCGCCAGTGCCCCGGCCGTCAGCAGGACGAGCCGCCAGTGTCCGCGCACCACCTCGGCGAGCGGCACGCGCGCGTGCTCCCGCAGTTCGAGGAACCGCGGGCTCTCCGTGAGCGACGAACGCAGCCACAGCCCCGCCGCCGCGAGTACGCCCGCAGCCCAGAACGGCACCCGCCAGCCCCAGGACGAGAACTGTGCGTCGGAGAGCGTCGCCGACAGCACCAGCGTCACACCGTTGGCGAGCACGAACCCCACCGCGGGGCCGATCTGCGGGAAGCTCGACCACAGCCCGCGCCGCTCGGCGGGGGCGTGCTCCGCGGTCAAAAGCACCGCCCCGCCCCACTCCCCGCCGAGCCCGAGCCCCTGCAGAAAACGCAGCACCAGGAGGAGCACGGGGGCGGCCGTTCCGATCGCGTCGTACGTCGGTACGCAGCCGACCGCGACGGTAGCGGTGCCCGTCAGCAACAAGGAGACGACGAGAACGGGCCGCCGCCCGTGCCGGTCCCCGATGTGCCCGAAGAGGATCGAGCCCAGCGGCCGCGCCACGAAACCGACACCGAAGGTCCCGAAGGCGGCCAGCGTCCCGGCCACCGGCGAGAACGTCGGGAAGAACAGGGGCCCCAGGATGAGCGCGGCCGCCGTCCCGTAGATGAAGAAGTCATAGAACTCGATGGCCGTCCCGGCGAGCGAAGCGGCCGCGAGCCGCAGCATGGAGGGTGCCCTTACGGGGCGTACGTCGTGCATGCTGCGTCAACTACCCACCGTGACGGGTGGTTACGGGGCCGTGCGGGGGCTCGGGCCTCCGTCAGCAGGTGACCGTGATGCGCCGGGGCCGGACCGTCCACGCGCGCACCGTGATAGACCGGGTCCGAGCAGCGGTCCTGAACGGGCCGGCAGACCTGAACGGACCGGAGGAACCGTGCCCCGCACCCTCGCCAACGCCCCGATCATGATTCTCAACGGCCCCAACCTGAACCTCCTGGGTCAGCGTCAGCCGGAGATCTACGGCTCCGACACGCTCGCCGACGTCGAGGCGATGTGCGCCAAGGCGGCGGCCGCGCACGGCGGCACGGTGGACTTCCGGCAGTCCAACCACGAGGGCGAGCTGGTCGACTGGATCCACGAGGCGCGCCTGCACCACGTCGGCATCGTGATCAACCCCGGCGCCTACTCGCACACCTCGGTCGCGATTCTGGACGCGCTCAACACCTGCGACGGCATGCCGGTGTTGGAGGTCCACATCTCCAACATCCACCAGCGTGAGGAGTTCCGGCACCACTCGTACGTATCGCTCCGCGCCGATGGCGTGATCGCGGGCTGTGGCGTGCAGGGGTACGTGTTCGGGGTGGAGCGGGTCGCGGCGCTGGCGGGAGCGGGACGGGCGGACGCCTGACCCGGACCATCCGGGCACCCCGGTGGCGGTGGTCGGTCGCCGGACGTCGACCGACCGC
The DNA here is from genome assembly GCF_005786655.1 of Streptomyces montanus. Lineage (NCBI taxonomy): Bacteria > Bacillati > Actinomycetota > Actinomycetes > Kitasatosporales > Streptomycetaceae > Streptomyces > Streptomyces montanus. Next base: position 33,251 of record NZ_VBZC01000040.1, on the reverse strand, counting down.
CGCCGTGGCGGGGCCGCCGGTCGAGGGCGGGGATCGGATGACCGACGGCCCGTCCGCTCAGGAGCCGTCTTCCTGTGCGGGCCACCTTCCAGTGGACCGCTCGGCCACGTGCGCCGGGAGCGCGCGCGTGACACCGGCGCGTGCGCTCGGTTCACACGGGGCGCGCAATTGAGCGAATGCCCCGTGGAAGTCCTGTATGCCGCGAGAGAACTGACGGTGCGTCAATCACGTCCGGCCGCAGGAAGGGTCACCAGCCCCGCGCGTGCCACTCCGGCAGATGCGGCCGCTCCGCGCCCAGCGACGTGTCGTTGCCGTGGCCCGGGTAGACCCAGGTCTCGTCCGGGAGTGCGTCGAAGATCTTCGTCTCGACATCGTGGATCAGACTGGCGAACGCCTTCGGATCCTTACGGGTGTTGCCCACACCGCCCGGGAAGAGGCAGTCACCCGTGAACACATGAGGATGCCCGTGCGGATCGTCGTAGACGAGCGCGATGGAGCCCGGCGTGTGCCCCACCAGGTGGCGCGCGGTCAACTCCACGCGCCCCACCCGGATCGTGTCACCGTCGTCGACCAGGACGTCGGTCGGTACGGGGATGCCCTCGGCGTCGTCCCGGCCCGCGTAGGTACGCGCGCCCGTAGCCGCCACGACCTCCGCGAGCGCCTGCCAGTGGTCGCCGTGCTGATGAGTGGTGACCACGGAGGCGATCCCGTCTCCGCCGATCAGCGTGAGCAGCGTCCCGGCGTCGTTGGCCGCGTCGATCAGCAGCTGCTCGTCCGTGGCCCGGCAGCGCAGCAGATAGGCGTTGTTGTCCATCGGGCCGACCGCGACCTTGGAGATCATCAGGTCCTGCAACTCGTGCACATCCGCAGGGCCGCCGACCTTCACTGCTCCGCTGTACGTCATGTCGTCCAGCCTATAGCGGGGGGAGTGCGGGCAGCGGTCCGCCTTCGGTGCTCAGCGCGGACCCGTCGCGACGCCCGGCGAGCCACCCGAGGATGTCGGCCCGGCGGCCGCTGACCGTGAGCTCGAACCGGGGCTCGTGGCCCCGCTCGACCTCTTCCAGGGTGACCCCCTCGACCGCCCCGGTGGCCAGCCCGCGGCCATCGTCCTGCCGGATGAGCAGGGCGGGTACCCCGGGATGACCGCGGAAGCGGTTGGCGAGGAAATTGATCTCCCGTTGGGTGAACTCCTCCGACAGGTCCTCGAGCTCGTATCCGATCCCGAGATCCACGTGATGCAGCTCGACCTCGATCCACCGCCGGAACGGCACCGCGGACGCCGTGTCGGTGACCTGGTTGCGCAGCTCCACGGTGCGCGACCAGTCCGCGGGCACGGCCCCCGCCGCCTGGAAACGGGCCGCGCTCTCACGCAGGTCGGTGAGCTGGATGTCCAACGGCCGCGGTGCGTCCCGCTCGATGTCGGCGTCCCGGGCCTGTGCGGAGGCATACATGGGGCGCCCCTCGAGGACGTTCACGAGAGCGTCCGCGTTGCGGGCGAGATGGGCCAGGACATGGCCTCGGCTCCAGCCGGGGAGGCGTGACGGCTCGGCCACGGCGGCGTTGTCCAATGAGGCGGCTGCGGTGAGCAGCCGCTCGGTCGCTTCACGTACAGACTCCAGGTCGCGCACATGATCAATCATGGGCCGACGATAGCCCCGCCACACGTTTCGGTGAAGGTGGTGGACCACCCCCCAAAATCGAATGCGCGTGCTATAGGCTCGGGCGCGGCGTCGGGCATGCTGGATGGCCCGGGATTGTTACCAACAAGGGAAACCGAACCGGCGCTGTCAGTGGCTCCCCCTAGTCTGAGAAAGACGGGGGCCCCGCCCCTGTCACTTCTCTCAAGAAAGGTGCGGACCGGCGTGGCCGACCGTCTCATCGTCCGTGGCGCGCGCGAGCACAACCTGAAGAATGTCTCGCTCGACCTCCCGCGCGACTCGCTCATCGTCTTCACGGGCCTGTCCGGGTCGGGCAAGTCCTCGCTCGCCTTCGACACGATCTTCGCCGAGGGGCAGCGCAGGTATGTGGAGTCGCTCTCCTCGTATGCCCGGCAGTTCCTCGGGCAGATGGACAAGCCGGACGTCGACTTCATCGAGGGCCTGTCGCCGGCTGTCTCCATCGACCAGAAGTCGACCTCGCGCAACCCGCGCTCGACGGTCGGCACCATCACCGAGGTCTACGACTACCTGCGTCTGCTCTTCGCGCGCATCGGCAAGCCGCACTGCCCCGAGTGCGGCCGCCCCATCTCGCGCCAGTCGCCGCAGGCGATCGTCGACAAGGTGCTGGCGCTGCCCGAGGGGAGCCGTTTCCAGGTCCTGTCGCCGCTGGTGCGTGAGCGCAAGGGCGAGTTCGTCGACCTCTTCGCCGATCTCCAGACCAAGGGATACAGCCGGGCCAGGGTCGACGGGGAGACGATCCAGCTCAGCGACCCCCCGAAGCTGAAGAAGCAGGAGAAGCACACCATCGAGGTGGTCGTCGACCGCCTCACGGTGAAGGAGGGCGCCAAGCGCCGCCTCACGGACTCCGTGGAGACCGCGCTCGGCCTGTCCGGCGGCATGGTCGTGCTCGACTTCGTCGATCTCCCCGACGACGACCCCGAGCGCGAGCGCATGTACTCGGAGCACCTCTACTGCCCGTACGACGACCTGTCCTTCGAGGAGCTGGAGCCCCGCTCCTTCTCCTTCAACTCGCCCTTCGGCGCCTGCCCGGACTGCACGGGCATCGGCAGCCGCATGGAGGTCGACCCCGAGCTGATCGTCCCGGACGAGGAGAAGTCGCTCGACGAGGGCGCCATCCACCCCTGGTCGCACGGGCACACCAAGGACTACTTCGGTCGCCTGATCGGAGCCCTCGCGGACGCGTTGGGATTCCGGACCGACATCCCCTTCGCGGGCCTTCCGCAGCGCGCCAGGAAGGCCCTCCTGCACGGGCACAAGACGCAGATCGAGGTGCGGTACCGCAACCGCTACGGGCGCGAGCGGGTCTACACCACGCCCTTCGAAGGCGCCGTCCCCTTCGTGAAGCGGCGGCACAGCGAAGCCGAGAGCGACGCGAGCCGCGAGCGCTTCGAGGGCTACATGCGAGAGGTGCCCTGCCCCACCTGTGAGGGCACGCGTCTGAAGCCCCTCATCCTCGCGGTCACCGTCCTGGGGAAGTCGATCGCCGAGGTCTCGGCGATGTCGATCAGCGACTGCGCGGACTTCCTGGGTGAGATGACGCTCAACGCACGCGACAAGAAGATCGCCGAGCGCGTCCTGAAGGAAGTCAACGAAAGGCTGCGGTTCCTCGTCGACGTCGGCCTCGACTACCTGTCGCTGAACCGCGCGGCGGGCACCCTCTCCGGCGGCGAGGCCCAGCGCATTCGCCTGGCCACCCAGATCGGGTCCGGACTCGTCGGCGTCCTCTACGTCCTCGACGAGCCCTCCATCGGCCTGCACCAGCGCGACAACCACCGCCTCATCGAGACCCTGGTCCGGCTGCGCGACATGGGCAACACGCTCATCGTCGTCGAGCACGACGAGGACACCATCAAGACCGCCGACTGGATCGTCGACATCGGCCCCGGCGCGGGCGAGCACGGCGGCAAGGTCGTGCACAGCGGTCCCCTGAAGGAGCTGCTGGCGAACCCCGAGTCGGTGACCGGGCAGTACCTCGCCCGCAAGAAGGAGATCCCGCTCCCGGACATCCGCCGCCCGGCCGACCCGGGCCGCAGGCTCACCGTGCACGGCGCCCGCGAGAACAACCTCCAGGACATCGACGTGTCGTTCCCCCTGGGCGTCCTCACGGCCGTCACGGGCGTCTCGGGCTCCGGCAAGTCGACGCTGGTCAACGACATCCTCTACACACACCTGGCCCGCGAGCTGAACGGCGCCCGGAACGTTCCCGGGCGGCACACGCGCGTGGACGGCGACGACCTCGTCGACAAGGTCGTGCACGTCGACCAGTCGCCGATCGGCCGGACTCCCCGGTCGAATCCGGCGACGTACACCGGAGTCTTCGACAACGTCCGCAAGCTGTTTGCGGAGACGACCGAGGCGAAGGTCCGCGGCTACCTGCCCGGCCGCTTCTCCTTCAACGTCAAGGGCGGCCGCTGCGAGAACTGCTCCGGCGACGGCACCATCAAGATCGAGATGAACTTCCTTCCGGACGTGTACGTCCCCTGCGAGGTCTGCCACGGGGCGCGCTACAACCGGGAGACCCTGGAAGTCCACTACAAGGGCAAGTCCATCTCCGAGGTCCTGGACATGCCGATCGAGGAGGCCCTCGGCTTCTTCGAGGCCGTGCCGGCGATCGCCCGCCACCTGAGGACCCTCAACGACGTCGGTCTCGGCTATGTACGGCTCGGCCAGCCCGCGCCGACCCTCTCCGGCGGTGAGGCCCAGCGCGTGAAGCTGGCCTCCGAACTCCAGAAGCGGTCGACGGGACGTACGGTCTACGTCCTCGACGAGCCGACCACCGGTCTGCACTTCGAGGACATCAGCAAGCTGATCTCGGTCCTGTCCGACCTGGTCGACAAGGGCAACACGGTCATCGTCATCGAGCACAACCTCGACGTCATCAAGACCGCGGACTGGGTCGTCGACATGGGTCCCGAGGGCGGCAGCGGCGGAGGCCTCGTCATCGCCGAGGGCACGCCCGAGGAGGTCGCCGGGGTGCCGGCCAGCCACACCGGCAAGTTCCTGCGCGAGGTTCTCGGTGCCGAGCGCGTCAGCGACGCCGAACCGGTGAAGGCCCCGCGCAAGGCGGCGGCCAAGAAGGCGGTGGCCGTCAAGGCCACGGCGAGGAAGACGGCGACGGCCAGAACCGCCAACAGCACGGCCACTACGAAGGCCGCCGCGGTCACGAAGAAGGCGAGCCCGGCGAAGAAGGCGACACGGGCCCGGAAGGTTCAGGGCGGCTGACCGAGCAATGCGCCGCGCCCCACGGAGAGTTCCCGTGGGGCGCGGCGCGTCGGTGTGGGCCGGACAGCCCGGTCGTCACAGGGCCTGGAGGTCGCCCACCTCGTAGGCGTACGGCGGCTCCGCGCCCGCCCGTGAGCAGGTGATCGCCGCCGCGCGCGCCGCGAACCGCAGCAGCGCGGTCCAGCCGTCGGCACCCAGGCCCGCCAGTCCCGCCGGGGACAGGGCGTCACGTGCGGCGAGGCCGTGCAGCAGCGCCGCGTTCACCGTGTCGCCCGCGCCGATCGTGTCCACCACGTCGACTCGCTCGCCCGGCACCGTGTACTCCGCGCCGTCGTGTGTGAAGACCGTCAGGCCGTCCCCGCCCCGTGTGACCACGACCGCCGACGGCCCCGACGCCAGCCACTCGCGCGGGGTGCCGCCGAGCCAGTCCGCGTCCTCCTGGGACAGCTTGAGCAGCGACACCGAGGGCAGCCAGCTCTTGAACCGTGCCCGGTAGGCGTCCGCGTCGGATATCAGCACGGTGCGGATGTTCGGGTCGAGCGCGGTGAACACGCCCTGGGCGGAGGCGGCCCGCATCAGCTCCTCGTAGGCGCTCGCGCCCGGTTCGAGCACGAGCGAACAGGTGCCGAACGACACCGCACTCGTTCCGTGCGGAAGGTGGTCCGGTGCCGAGAACAGCCGGTCCGCCGTGCCCTCGACGTAGAACGAGTAACGGGCCGAGCCGTCCGCGTCGATCGTGGCGACCGCGAGGGTCGTCGGCTCCGATCCCCGCTGCACGGACGACACGTCGACACCCGCCTCGCGCAGCCCGCCGACCAGGGCCTCACCGAAGGCGTCGTCCGACACCCGGGAGCAGAAGGCGGCCGGGGAGCCGAGGCGGCCGAGCGCGACCGCCGTGTTGTACGGGCCGCCGCCGCGGCGCGGATCGAGTCCCGCGAGCGCGCCCGCCTCTCTCGGCACCAGGTCGATCAGGGCCTCACCGGCGACGACGATCACGAGTCGGGTCCTTTCTCGGGGCAGCCGCACGAGGTGCGGTGAACGAAGGCGGAGGGCAGCCGGAGCGTCCGGGCCGGACGGCCGGGGGAGGCCAGCCGGTCCAGGAGCAGCCGCACGGCACTGGCCCCGATGTCCTTGCTGGGCTGGGAGATCGCGGTGAGCCGGGGCGAGAAGAGGTCCGCCCAGGAGAAGTCGTCGAAGCAGCACAAGGCCATGTCACCGGGCACGGACAGGTCCTTCTCGCGCAGCGCCCGCAGCGCCCCGATGGTCATGGTGTTGTTGGCCGTGACGAGCGCCGTCGGTCGCGTCGGCAGGGACAACAGCTCGCCGGTCGCCCGCTCGGCACCCTCCGCCTCGGAGCTGCCGGACACCACGAGACGCTCGTCGTACGGGAGCCCCGCGGCCGCGAGCCCGTGCCGGTAACCGGAGATCCGTTCGCTCGTGGTGCTCAGCCCCGGCAGGCCCCCGACCAGGCCGATCCTCTTGTGGCCCAGCTCGGCGAGGTGGGTGACCAGGCGCGCGACGGGCTCGGCGTTCTCCGCGCAGACCTGGTCGTACTCGAACCCCGGCACCTCGCCACCGTCGACCAGCCGGTCCAGGAAGACCGTCGGCACGTGCTGGCGCCCGAGGTAGCCGATGAGCTCGGCCGGCTGCGCCGACGGCGCGACGATCATGCCGTCCACCCGGCGCTCGTGGAGCAGCTGGACCACTTTGCGCTCATGCGCCGGATCGTCGTGCGGGTCCGCGATCAGCAGGCTGTATCCGTGCTCCAGGGCACCGGCCTCCACGCCTTGCAGGATCTCCGTGAAGTAGGGATTGCTGACCGCCGACACCGCGAGCCCGATGGACCGCGTACGCGCGGTCACCAGGGATCTGGCCAGTGTGTTGGGCGTGTAGCCGAGTTCGTCGATGGCGTCGAGCACGGCCTGGCGGGTGGCCGGCCGCACCGGGCGGGTGTCGTTGAGCACGTGCGAGACCGTCGCGACGGAGACGCCCGCGCTTCGGGCCACGTCGACCATCGTCGCCATCGCTGTGCCCCTTCTCTCGCCCGGTGGGGCGCCGTCTGGAGGGGACCGTACCCCATGGGACGGGAAACGTAAACGCTTGCGTAAGCGTTTACGCAAGCGTTTGAACGGAGGCGTCGCAAAGCCTCCGGACAGAAACCCCCGGCCGACCGGACCTGACCTCAGGCGGTCACTCCCAGTCCCACCCGATCCCCACGATCCCCGGCCGCACCCGCGGCTCGACCATGTGCACCGACCGGTGGCGGCCGCTCAGCGTCAGCTCCTGACGGCCACTGCGCGGCGCCGCCGCCGAGTGCTGCGTGAACCGGTGACAGCGCACGGGCAGCGTGTCCTCGGCGAACCGCACCTGAAGCGCGTACTGCCCGCCCGAGACGCGGAAGCCGCGGACGTACTCGCTGGACGCGCCGGCCGTGCCGTCCTCGACGCCGTAGCGGAACAGATGGGTGTCGCCCGTACGCAGCCGCGTGTCGAAGAGCAGCTCCGCCACGAGTACACCGGTGTCATGGTGCCAACGCACGCGTCCCGTGTGGCAGTTCTCCAGCGCGTGCACCGTCATGCGCTCCGGCGCGCATCCCGGGTCGCCGTGGTGGATGGCCACATAGCGGTCGATGCCGTCCTTGTGGGCGCGCACGATGTGGTGCGAGTCGCGCCCCAGCAGCTCCCTGCGCGTCCCGATCCGTACGCACTCGTGGTGGCCGAGGGTGTGCAGTCCGCCGTCGAGCGTCGTCCCCAGCTCGGCGAGCAGCTTCTCCAGGATGCCGGAGGCCTCCACCAGGGAGCGGTACGAACGGGCCGAGGAGCGTTCCGGGCCGGAGCGGTCGTCGGCCTCGGCGAGCAGCCGTATCAGCGACTCGTCCGGCAGTTTGAGGATCTCCTCCAGGGCGCGCACGGCCCGCAGCGACTCGGGGCGTTGAGGGCGCCGGGCGCCCTGCTGCCAGTAGCTCAGGCTCGTCACACCGACCTTCACCCCATAGCGCGTCAGGTGGTGCTGTACGCGCTGCAGCGGCAGTCCGCGCGCGGCGATCGCGGCGCGCAGGGCGACATGGAAGGGCCCGCCATGCAGGGCCGTCTCCAGTTCGGCGGTGGCGACGTCCGCGTACTGTGTGCCGTGCCGCATGCGGGGGGCCTTTCTGTGGATGCTCACAACGGCCGCCGGGGCCGTTCACGCTGTTCGGAGGGGCACCCGGCCGGCGCGCGGGAGAGGCCCACATGCGTGCGCCGTCGTTCACGGCCCCGAGTCACCCCGCATTGAAGCGTGTTGATCAGGACCGGACAACACTTGATGCTCAACCGGAGCATCCACCGCCGTGTCCTCGCCGTCTTCACCTTGCCGGAGTCCCGCCTCCACGCCGCCGCGCTGTCACCCCTCGCCAGTAGGGTGTGAGACATGGCCGATCCGTCCAGCTACCGCCCCAAGCCAGGGCAGATCCCCGACTCGCCGGGGGTCTACAAATTCCGTGACGAGCACCGCAGGGTGATCTACGTCGGAAAGGCGAAGAGCCTGCGCCAGCGCCTGGCGAACTACTTCCAGGACCTGGCCGGCCTCCACCCACGTACGCGCTCCATGGTCACGACGGCCGCGTCGGTGGAATGGACGGTGGTGTCCACGGAGGTCGAGGCGCTGCAGCTGGAGTACTCCTGGATCAAGGAGTACGACCCCCGTTTCAACGTCAAGTACCGCGACGACAAGAGCTACCCGTACCTCGCCGTCACCATGAACGAGCAGTTCCCGCGCGTGCAGGTGATGCGCGGCCACAAGCGCAAGGGCGTACGGTACTTCGGCCCGTACGCGCACGCGTGGGCGATCCGCGACACCGTGGACCTCCTGCTGCGCGTCTTTCCCGTCCGCACCTGCTCCGCTGGTGTCTTCAAGAACGCCGAGCGCACCGGCCGCCCCTGTCTGCTCGGCTACATCGGCAAGTGCTCGGCCCCCTGCGTCGAGCGGATCTCCGCCGAGGACCACCGTGAACTCGCCGACGAGTTCTGCGACTTCATGGCCGGCCGCACGGGGACGTACATCCGCCGCCTGGAGCGGCAGATGACGGACGCGGCCGAGGAGATGGAGTACGAGCGCGCGGCTCGCCTCCGCGACGACATCGAGGCCCTCAAGAAGGCCATGGAGAAGAACGCGGTGGTGCTCGCCGACGCGACCGACGCCGACCTGATGGCGGTCGCCGAGGACGAGCTGGAAGCGGCCGTGCAGATCTTCCACGTACGCGGGGGACGCGTGCGCGGTCAGCGCGGCTGGGTGACGGACAAGGTCGAGGCCGTCACGACCGCGGACCTCGTCGAACACGCGCTCCAGCAGCTGTACGGGGAGGAGACCGGCGACTCCGTTCCCAAGGAGGTGCTCGTCCCGGCGCTGCCCGACCCGGTGGAACCCGTCCAGGAGTGGCTCACGGAGCGGCGCGGCTCGAACGTGTCGCTGCGCATCCCGCAGCGCGGCGACAAGAAGGCCCTCATGGAGACCGTCCAGCGCAATGCCCTGCAGGCGCTGGGCCTGCACAAGACCAAGCGTGCCTCCGACCTGACCACGCGCTCGCGCGCCCTGGAGGAGATCGCCGAGGCCCTCGACCTGGACAGCGCGCCCCTGCGGATCGAGTGCTACGACATCTCGCACCTGCAGGGGGACGACGTCGTGGCCTCCATGGTGGTCTTCGAGGACGGCCTCCAGCGCAAGAGCGAGTACCGCCGCTTCCAGATCAAGGGCTTCGAGGGACAGGACGACGTCCGGTCCATGCACGAGGTGATCACCCGCCGCTTCAAGCGCTATCTCTCCGAGAAGGAGAAGACCGGCGAGTGGACGGACGGGGAGAACGGACTCACCGAGGACGACGGGCGGCCGAAGCGGTTCGCGTACCCGCCGCAGCTGGTCGTCGTCGACGGCGGGCAGCCGCAGGTCGCGGCGGCCCACCGGGCCCTCGACGAACTGGGCATCGACGACATCGCCGTCTGCGGCCTCGCCAAGCGCCTCGAAGAGGTCTGGCTGCCCGGCGAGGACGACCCCGTGGTGCTGCCACGCACCAGCGAAGGGCTCTATCTTCTTCAGCGTGTACGCGATGAGGCGCACCGCTTCGCGATCACCTACCAGCGCACCAAGCGGGCCAGGCGGTTCAAGGCGAGCCCCTTGGACGACGTGCCGGGCCTCGGCGAGACGCGCAAACAGACGCTGATCAAGCACTTCGGTTCGCTGAAGAAGCTGCGATCCGCGACCATCGACCAGATCTGCGAGGTTCCCGGCATAGGCCGTAAGACGGCCGAGGCGATCGCCGTGGCCCTTGCCCAGGCAGCCCCGGCCGCACCCGCCGTGAACACGGCGACTGGAGAGATCATGGAAGACGAGGAAGACGCGGCACTCGGAACGACGTCGGGTTCCGCGGGGGAGCCCGTATCCGCGGGCGCCTCGGACAAGCGACGGGGGCAGGAGCCATGAACGAGCACGACACGCACGAAGAACCGCACCAGGAGACGATCGAAGATCGCTCGCCCCAGGAAGCGGGCCAGGAAGACGGAGCACAGGTGGGTACGGGCATCGAAACGGCCGGGGTCCCCGAGGCGGCCATCCCCGAGCTGGTGATCATCTCCGGCATGTCCGGCGCGGGCCGGTCGACCGCCGCCAAGTGTCTGGAGGACCTCGGCTGGTTCGTCGTCGACAACCTGCCGCCCGCGCTGATCCCCACCATGGTGGAGCTCGGCGCCCGGTCCCAGGGCAATGTCGCCAGGATCGCGGTCGTCGTCGACGTCCGGGGCCGCCGCTTCTTCGACAACCTCCGCGAGTCCCTCGCGGACCTGGAGGCCAGGAACGTCACACGGAGGATCGTTTTCCTGGAGTCCTCGGACGACGCCCTGGTGCGCCGCTTCGAGTCCGTACGCCGGCCGCACCCCCTCCAGGGCGACGGCCGCATCGTCGACGGCATCGCCGCCGAACGCCAGCTGCTGCGTGAGCTGCGCGGCGACGCCGACCTGGTGATCGACACCTCCAGCCTGAACGTGCACGAGCTGCGCGCCAAGATGGACGCCCAGTTCGCCGGAGAGGAGGAGCCCGAGCTGCGGGCCACCGTCATGTCCTTCGGCTTCAAGTACGGCCTGCCGGTCGACGCCGACCTGGTCGTGGACATGCGGTTCCTGCCCAACCCGCACTGGGTCCCGGAGCTGCGCCAGTTCACCGGCCTCAACGAGGAGGTCGCGGCGTACGTCTTCAATCAGCCCGGTGCCAAGGAGTTCCTCGACCGGTACGCCGAGCTGCTCCGCCTCGTCCAGACCGGATACCGACGCGAGGGCAAGCGTTACGTGACCATCGCGGTCGGCTGCACCGGCGGCAAGCACCGCTCCGTCGCCATGTCGGAGAAGCTCGCCGCACGCCTGGTGTCCGAGGGTGTGGAGACGGTCGTCGTCCACCGGGACATGGGCCGCGAATGACCGGACGTGCTGCTCTGCGGCTGAGCAGGCTGCGCCGGGTGACCGCCGAGGGGCGTGGTGGCAAGCCTGCCGAGGCACGCGGCGGCAAGCCGCGCCGCCGCGGCGCCCAGCCCAAGGTCGTGGCGCTCGGCGGGGGCATGGGCCTGTCCGCCTCGCTCGCCGCCCTGCGCCGAATCACGGGTGCCCTCACCGCGGTCGTCACCGTCGCGGACGACGGCGGGTCCAGCGGTCGCCTGCGCGACGAGCTGGGTGTGCTGCCGCCCGGCGACCTGCGCAAGGCCCTCGCCGCGCTGTGCGGCGACGACGACTGGGGCCAGACCTGGGCCCGCGTCATCCAGTACCGCTTCCAGTCCAAGGGCGACCTGCACGAGCACGCGGTCGGCAATCTGCTGATTGTCGCCCTCTGGGAGCAGCTGGGCGATCACGTCCAGGCCCTGGACCTGGTCGGCAAGCTCCTGGGCGCGCAGGGGCGGGTGCTGCCCATGTCCGCCGTACCTCTGGAGCTCCAGGCCCTCGTCAAGGGGCACGATCCGGCGCGGCCCGACGACATCGACACGGTGCGCGGCCAGGCCACCGTCGCCCTCACCCCCGGTGAGGTGCAGTCCGTGCACCTCCTGCCGCACGACCCGCCCGCCGTCCCCGAGGCCGTCGCGGCGGTCCTCGACGCGGACTGGGTGGTCCTCGGCCCCGGCTCCTGGTTCTCCTCGGTGATCCCGCACCTGCTCGTGCCCGAGCTGCGCGACGCCCTCACGGAGACGAAGGCGCGCCGCGTGCTCTCCTTGAACCTCGCCCCGCAGCCCGGAGAAACCGAGGGCTTCTCCCCGCAGCGTCATTTGGAGGTTTTGGCACGACACGCCCCTAAACTCGCCCTGGACGTGGTGCTGGCCGACGAGGCCGCCGTGCCCGACCGCGATTTACTCACCGAAGCCGCGCAGCGGTTCGAGGCCGCGGTCGAGCTGGCGCCTGTGGCCCGGCCCGACGGGTCTTCGAGGCACGATCCGGAGCTGTTGGCCGCCGCGTACGACCGTATTTTTCGGATGCATGGAAGGATCGGCCCATGGCGATGACGGCAGCGGTGAAGGATGAGATCTCCCGGCTCCCCGTCACCCGGACCTGCTGCAGAAAGGCGGAGGTCTCCGCCATCCTGCGGTTCGCCGGCGGCCTCCACCTGGTGAGCGGCCGCATCGTGATCGAGGCGGAACTGGACACCGCGATGGCGGCGCGCCGCCTCAAGCGGGACATCCTGGAGATCTTCGGTCACAGTTCCGAGCTGATCGTGATGGCTCCCGGCGGTCTGCGCCGCGGCTCGCGCTATGTCGTCCGCGTCGTCGCGGGCGGCGACCAGCTGGCCCGCCAGACCGGGCTCGTCGACGGCCGTGGACGCCCGATCCGGGGTCTCCCGCCGCAGGTGGTCTCGGGGGCCACCTGCGACGCCGAGGCGGCCTGGCGCGGGGCGTTCCTGGCACATGGTTCGCTGACCGAGCCCGGCCGCTCCTCCTCCCTCGAGGTGACCTGCCCGGGCCCGGAGGCGGCGCTCGCGCTCGTCGGTGCGGCCCGCCGCCTGTCGATCGCCGCGAAGGCCCGCGAAGTGCGCGGCGTGGACCGTGTCGTAGTCCGTGACGGTGACGCCATCGGCGCCCTGTTGACCCGACTCGGCGCCCATGAGTCCGTGCTCGCCTGGGAGGAGCGGCGTATGCGGCGCGAGGTGCGCGCCACCGCCAACCGCCTCGCCAACTTCGACGACGCCAACCTGCGCCGGTCCGCGCGCGCCGCCGTCGCCGCCGGAGCCCGTGTGCAGCGCGCGTTGGAGATCCTCGGCGAGGACGTTCCGGAGCACCTCGCCGCCGCCGGACGGCTGCGCATGGAGCACAAGCAGGCCTCGCTGGAGGAGCTGGGCGCGCTCGCCGACCCGCCGCTGACCAAGGACGCCGTCGCGGGTCGCATCCGCCGCCTGCTGGCGATGGCCGACAAGCGGGCCCAGGACCTGGGCATCCCGGGGACGGAGTCGAACCTCACCGAGGAGATGGCCGACAACCTCGCGGGCTGACGGCACGGAACCGCTCGACACCCTCAACACGCCGGTGCAAGCGCCCATTTGGGGCGCCCGCACCGGCGTGTCGCTGTTCTTGACGCCCTCTTGACTTGGCCGCGATGTGTCATGAGCCTGGCACCTGTTCGCCGCTGTGGCGAACCACTGCAAGGGGGGCTCATGAGACGAAGAGCGAGATCGATCCTCGCTGCCGGCGCGCTCCTGCTGGGCGGAGCGGGCATGGCGCCCATGGCGCACGCGGACGACGCCAGTGCGCCCGACCGGGGCGCGGACGAGGTCAAGGTCTTCCGCGCCGAGGTCACCAAGGAGCAGGTACCCCTGCTCCTGGCGGCAGGCCAGGACGGACACGAACTGGGGGAACAGGCACCCGAGAAGGGCACGGCCACGGTCGAGGTGTACCTCACCGACAAGCAGGCCGGGCAACTGGAGAAGAAGGGCGTCGACCTCACCGAGCACAAGCTCTCGGCGAAGGCACGCGCGCGTGTGTCGGCCGCGGGAGACGGGGTCTACCGGCCGTACAGCGGAGAGGGCAACCTCAAGGAGGAGATCGTCAAGACGGGACAGCAGCATCCGTCCCTCACGAAGGTCGTCTCCATCGGCAAGTCCCTCCAGGGCCAGGACATCCTGGCCCTCAAGCTCACCAAGGGCGCCAAGAAGACCAAGGACGGCGCCAAGCCCTCCGTGCTGTACGTGTCCAACCAGCACGCACGTGAGTGGATCACGCCGGAGATGACACGGCGTCTGATGCACTATTACCTGGACAACTACGGCAAGGACAAGCGCGTCACCAGGCTCGTGAACTCCACCGAGCTATGGTTCGTGCTCTCCGCCAACCCCGACGGCTACGACTGGACGTTCAAGGCCGACGGCGACCGCCAGTGGCGCAAGAACATGCGGGACATCAACGGTGACGGCGCCTGGACCACCGGCGACGGCGTCGACCTCAACCGCAACTTCGCCTACAAGTGGGGCTACGACGACGAGGGTTCGTCCCCGTACCCGACCAGCCAGACCTACCGTGGCGCGGCGCCCGGCTCCGAGCCCGAGACCAAGGCGCTGGACGCCTTCGAGAAGCGCATCGGCTTCGAGTACGGCATCAACTACCACTCCGCAGCCGAACTGATCCTCTACGGAGTCGGCTGGCAGGTGGCCACCCCGAGCCCCGACGACGTGCTCTACAAGTCCCTCGCCGGCACGCCCGAGAAACCGGCGATCCCCGGCTACCGCCCGCAGGTCTCCTCCGAGCTCTACACGACCAACGGCGAGGCCGACGGCCACGCGTCCAACGTCAACGGCACGGCGATGTTCACGCCCGAGATGTCGACCTGCCAGAGCGCGTCGAACGTCGACCCGAACGACGCCTGGAACGCGGCGGACTGCGAGTCGATCTTCACCTTCCCGGACGACGAGAAGCTGATCCAGCAGGAGTTCGCGAAGAACGTCCCCTTCGCGCTCTCCGTGGCCGAGACCGCCGCCAAGCCCGACCAGCCGAAGTCCACGGTCGGTATCGACGCGCCCGACTTCACCCCCGCCTCCTTCACGACGTCGTACTCGCGCGGCGCCGACCAGGAGATCTCCGTGGTTGCCTGTAAGTCCGTACGCGACAAGGAGCTCAAGTACCGCGTCAACGGCGGCCGTACGCAGGACCAGGCGCTGGAGGCCTGGGACGGCGGTGAGACCTTCGGCGGCGAGGACAACCTCTACTTCGACGAGTACCGGGCAGCGGTCCAGGACGGCGAGCCGGGCGACAAGGTCGAGGTCTGGTTCACCGGCGAGACGAGAAGCGGAAAGCCCACCGCCAGCGAGCACTTCACGTACACGATCGCCGAACGGCCGCGCGCCGACACGCTGGTGGTCGCCGAGGAGGGGGCCGCGGCGACCCAGGCCCAGAGCTACGTCGACGCCCTGAAGGCCAACGGCCGCAAGCCGCTGGTCTGGGACGTCGCCACGCAGGGCGTGCCGGACGCGCTCGGCGTCCTCGGCCACTTCAAGACGGTCGTCCACTACACGGGCTCCGAACGTCCCGGCTCCGCCACCCAGCTGCAGCTGCGCGGCTACCTCAACGAGGGCGGCAAGCTGATCGAGGCGGGCGAGCAGGCCGGTGGCAACGTCGCGCTGCCGGGCGCGTTGACGAACGACTTCAGCCAGTACTACCTCGGCGCCTACTCGCGTACGACGAGCCCGGGCGTGAAGGCGTTCGAGGGCGCCGGGCGGCTCGCGGGCACCAAGGGCGCGCTCGGCGACGTGCCCGGCAATCCGCTGAACGCGGCCGGGTTGTACAGCGTCACCTCGGACACCCTGCCCGCGGACAAGTACCCGCAGTTCGCGAGCGCGGGCGCGGGCCAGTACCCCGGGAGCGTCAACCCGTACGGCCCGTACGAAGGCGCGTCCATGGCGGCCGTCACCCACTCCGACTTCGCCTGGAACCGTCTCACCCGCACCATCGACCTCACCGGAGTCAGTGCCACGGACGCGCCCGCGCTGCGCACACGGCTCCTCTGGGACACCGAGCAGGGCTACGACCACGCCGTGCTCGAGGCGCACACGGCCGGGGCCGACGACTGGACCACGCTCCCGGAGGCGGGCGGCGCCACCAGCACCGCGGTGCCCGCCGAGTGCGAGGCCGGGTACCTCATCCAGGGGCACCCCGCCCTCAAGAGGTATCTGACCCAGGGCTCGGCCGGCTGCACCCCGACCGGCACGAGCGGCTCCTGGAACAGCTTCACCGGAGCCTCCGAGGGCTGGCAGGAGGTCAACTTCGATCTCTCCGCGTACGCCGGAAAGACGGTGGAGGTTTCGCTGAGCTACATCAGTGACCCCGGCACCGGTGGCCACGGCGTCCTCGCCGACAACGCCTCCGTCGTCATCGGCGGCAAGGCCGGCGAGATCGAGGGCTTCGAGTCCTCGCTCGGGGCCTGGAAGGTGCCCGGTCCGCCCGCGGGCAGCCCCGCGGTCGTCCAGGACTGGGGGCGTGCCGGAGAGCTCTTCAAGACGTACGGAGCGGTCACCACGCGTGACACCGTGCTGCTCGGCTTCGGCCTGGAGCACGTCGGCGCGGCGGCCGACCGTACGGCTCTGCTCGGCAAGGCGCTGGCGGCTCTGAAGAGCTGATCAGCACGTAGTCGGTCACCTCTTCGGGCCTCGTGCCAGGGCGGTCCGTACCCCTACTGACGGGTACGGACCGCCCTGTCGCGTATGGGGCGTCACCGATGTCACTCCAGCCGTCTCAGGGAGGTAGGGTCGTAGGCGGTCGGGGACATCCCATACAACTCGCCGGCGTCGAAAACCGGCGTACCTAACGAGGAGATCGGTTCGTGACGATCCGCGTAGGCATCAACGGCTTTGGCCGCATCGGTCGTAACTACTTCCGCGCGCTGCTGGAGCAGGGTGCAGACATCGAGATCGTGGCTGTCAACGACCTGGGTGACACCGCGACCACCGCTCACCTGCTGAAATACGACACCATCCTGGGCCGCCTCAAGGCCGAGGTGTCCCACACCGAAAACACCATCACGGTGGACGGCCGCACCATCAAGGTGCTCTCCGAGCGGAACCCCGCCGACATTCCGTGGGGCGAGCTGGGTGTGGACATCGTCATCGAGTCGACCGGCATCTTCACGAAGAAGGCCGACGCCGAGAAGCACATCGCCGGCGGCGCCAAGAAGGTCCTCATCTCGGCTCCGGCCAAGGACGAGGACATCACCATCGTCATGGGCGTCAACCACGACAAGTACGACCCGGCGAACCACCACGTCATCTCGAACGCCTCCTGCACCACCAACTGTGTGGCGCCGATGGCCAAGGTGCTCGACGAGAACTTCGGCATCGTCAAGGGCCTGATGACGACGGTCCACGCCTACACGAACGACCAGCGCATCCTGGACTTCCCGCACAAGGACCTGCGCCGCGCCCGCGCCGCCGCCGAGAACATCATCCCGACCACGACGGGTGCGGCCAAGGCCACCGCCCTGGTCCTCCCGCAGCTCAAGGGCAAGCTGGACGGCATCGCGATGCGTGTCCCGGTCCCGACCGGCTCGGCCACCGACCTGGTCGTGGAGCTCCAGCGCGAGGTCACCAAGGACGAGGTCAACGCCGCGTTCAAGAAGGCTGCCGACGACGGCGACCTCAAGGGCGTGCTGGTGTACACCGAGGACCCGATCGTCTCCTCGGACATCGTCAGCGACCCCGCCTCCTGCACCTTCGACTCCTCCCTGACCATGGTCCAGGAGGGCAAGTCGGTGAAGATCCTCGGCTGGTACGACAACGAGTGGGGCTACTCCAACCGCCTCGTGGACCTCACGGTCTTCGTCGGCGGCCAGCTCTGAGTCCCAGAGCAAGCACCTCGATGTGAGCGCAGGGTCCGGGCAGCGTTGCCCGGGCCCTGTCTCACGTACGGATCGATCAGCTCTCCGGGACAATCGATCCGCCCTCCAGGACAAAAGAGCTCTCCCAGGAGTCCCTTTATGAAGACGATCGACGAACTCCTCTCCGCGGGCGTGGACGGCAAGCGTGTCTTCGTGCGCGCCGACCTGAACGTGCCGCTGGCCGACGGTGTCATCAGCGACGACGGCCGTATCCGCGCCGTCCTGCCCACCATCGAGGCCCTCACGGGCGCGGGCGCCAAGGTGATCGTCGCCTCGCACCTGGGCCGCCCCAAGGGTGCCCCGGATCCGGCGTTCTCGTTGCGGCCCGCCGCCGAGCGGCTCGGCGAGCTCCTGGGCGCGCCCGTCGCGTTCGCCCAGGACACCGTCGGCGCCGCCGCCCACGACGCCGTGAACGGCCTGGAGCCCGGTCAGGTAGCGGTCATCGAGAACCTGCGCTTCAACGCCGGTGAGACGTCGAAGGACGACGCCGAGCGCGGCGAGTTCGCGGACCGGCTCGCGGCCCTGGCCGATGTCTACGTGGGCGACGGTTTCGGTGCCGTGCACCGCAAGCACGCCTCCGTGTACGACCTGCCGGCGCGCCTGCCGCACTACGCGGGCCACCTCATCGCCGCCGAGGTCGATGTCCTGAAGAAGCTCACCGAGGACGTGCGGCGCCCCTATGTCGTCGTGCTCGGCGGTGCCAAGGTCTCCGACAAGCTCGCCGTCATCGACCAGCTGCTCGGCAAGGCCGACCGCCTGCTGATCGGCGGAGGCATGGCGTACACCTTCCTCAAGGCCAAGGGGTACGAGATCGGCAGCTCCCTCCTTCAGGAGGACCAGATCCCGGCCGTCATCGAGTACATCGAGCGCGCCGAGAAGACCGGCGTCGAGCTGGTCCTGCCCGTCGACGCACTCGTCGCCCCCGAGTTCCCGGACCTGAAGACCAAGGCTCCGGCCAACCCCACCACGGTCGCCGCGGACGCCATCCCGGCCGACCAGATGGGTCTCGACATCGGTCCGGAGACCCGCAAGCTGTTCGCCTCGAAGATCGCCGACGCGGCCACCGTGTTCTGGAACGGTCCGATGGGCGTCTTCGAGCACCCCGACTACGCCGAGGGCACCAAGGCGGTCGCCCAGGCCCTCCTCGACTCCCCGGCCTTCACGGTCGTCGGCGGTGGCGACTCCGCCGCGGCCGTCCGCATCCTGGGCTTCGACGAAACCGCATTCGGCCACATCTCGACCGGTGGAGGCGCCTCCCTCGAATACCTCGAGGGCAAGACGCTCCCCGGCCTCGCCGCACTGGAGGACTGACCCACATGGCTTCATCTATTTCGCCCGGGCGCACGCCGCTGATGGCGGGCAACTGGAAGATGAACCTCAACCACCTCGAGGCCATCGCACACGTCCAGAAGCTCGCCTTCGCCCTGGCCGACAAGGACTACGAGGCCGTCGAGGTCGCCGTCCTGCCGCCCTTCACCGACCTGCGCTCCGTGCAGACCCTGGTCGACGGCGACAAGCTCAAGATCAAGTACGGCGCCCAGGACCTCTCGGCGCACGACTCCGGCGCCTACACCGGTGAGATCTCCGGCTCGATGCTGGCCAAGCTCAAGTGCACGTACGTGGTGATCGGCCACTCCGAGCGCCGGCAGTACCACAACGAGACCGACGAGCTCTGCAACGCCAAGGTCAAGGCCGCCTACAAGCACGGCCTCACCCCGATCCTGTGCGTCGGCGAGGGCCTGGAGATCCGCAAGGCGGGCAACCAGGTCTCCCACACGCTCGCGCAGGTCGACGGTGCCCTCAAGGACATCCCGGCCGAGCAGGCCGAGTCCATCGTGATCGCGTACGAGCCGGTCTGGGCGATCGGCACCGGCGAGGTCGCCACGCCCGAGGACGCCCAGGAGGTGTGCGGCGCGATCCGCGGCCGCCTCGCCGAGCTGTACTCGCAGGAGCTGGCCGACCAGGTCCGCATCCAGTACGGCGGCTCCGTGAAGGCGGGCAACGTCGCCGCGATCATGGCCCAGCCCGATGTCGACGGCGCCCTGATCGGTGGCGCGTCGCTCGACGCCGACGAGTTCGTCAAGATCGTCCGGTTCCGCGACCAGTGAGGCCGTGCCCAGGAGGGGCACAGCCGGTCGCGAGTAGGCGGTAGCGGCGATACGTCGTACTCTTGCGGGGGCCGGGCGGCTTCTTGTGTGAAGCTCCGGCCCCCCGTCGTCCGTATGAGTCCGAGGAAGTTGGTCCAGCTGTGGTTATGGGGTTCTCGATCGCCCTGATCGTCTTCAGCCTGCTGCTGATGCTGCTGGTGCTGATGCACAAGGGGAAGGGCGGCGGCCTCTCCGACATGTTCGGCGGCGGTATGCAGTCGTCCGTCGGTGGCTCCTCGGTCGCCGAGCGCAACCTCGACCGCATCACCGTCGTAGTCGGTCTGCTGTGGTTCGCGTGCATTGTCACCCTCGGCATCCTGATGAAGGTCAACAACTGACCGGATGAGGGTCACCGACTGATCAGCAGGTGACATCGGTACAACAGCACATAGCACGCATAAAGCCCCATGTCCGGTACGCGCCCTCGAGTGCGGCCTATCATGGGGCTTGCGTCTCCGGGGTGGGGTGTAACTCCAGTCACTGGACGCGCGTTGGGCCTTACGTAGACTGAGGCGCTCGCAGCGAAGCGTCACGCCGACTCGCTTCGCGGCACCATCACGCAGGGAGTTACGACCGTGGCAAGTGGCAACGCGATCCGAGGAAGCCGGGTCGGGGCGGGGCCGATGGGTGAGGCCGAGCGTGGCGAGTCCGCGCCGCGGCTGCGCGTCTCCTTCTGGTGCTCCAACGGGCACGAGACGCAGCCGAGCTTCGCCAGCGACGCGCAGGTTCCCGAGACCTGGGACTGCCCGCGCTGCGGCTTTCCGGCCGGACAGGACCGGGACAACCCGCCGGACCCACCGCGCACCGAGCCCTACAAGACGCACCTCGCGTACGTACGGGAGCGGCGCAGCGACGCGGACGGCGAGGCGATCCTCGCCGAGGCGCTCGCCAAACTGCGGGGCGAGATCTAGGAGCTGAAGTCCGGCCAGGCACCCAAGGTGTCTGGCCGGACCTGTTTCGTGGCCTTTCGGGCGGCGGGAACTGATACCCGCGGTCGTGCCGGACGTATCTGTTGTCGAGCCGTTGTGCCGGGGGACGGTGCGACGACTGCCTCACGTCGCCGGAGCCTGCTCCATTAGGTTGGGACCGGCAGCGGGGCAAGGTACGCAACAGGACAGGTACGAAAGAAGGCTGAAGTCCGAGATGAACGCAGATGGCCGTACCCGGCTCAACCAGACGCCCGAGTGGACCTCTCTGGCCAAGCACCGCGAGGAGCTCGGCGAGGTGCGGTTGCGTGAGCTGTTCGCCGCGGACTCCGGGCGCGGCGCCGGATACACGCTTCAGGTCGGCGATCTGCACGTCGACTATTCCAAGCACCTGATCACCGACGAGACACTGCGGCTGCTGCGTGAGCTGGCCGCCGCGACCGATGTGTTCGGGTTGCGCGACGCCATGTTCCGCGGCGAGAAGATCAACACGACCGAGGACCGCGCCGTGCTGCACACCGCGCTGCGCGCCGCGCGGGACGCGGTCGTCGAGGTCGACGGCGAGAACGTCGTACCGGCGGTGCACACCGTGCTCGACAAGATGAGCGCCTTCGCCGAGAAGGTCCGCTCCGGCGAGTGGAGGGGCCACACCGGCAGGCGGATCCGCACCGTGGTCAACATCGGCATCGGCGGCTCGGACCTGGGCCCCGCGATGGCGTACGAGGCGCTGCGCTCGTTCACCGACCGCGAGCTGGCGGTCCGCTTCGTCTCCAATGTGGACGGCGCCGATCTGCATGAGGCGGTACGGGACCTGGACGCGGCCGAGACGCTGTTCATCATCGCTTCGAAGACCTTCACCACCATCGAGACGATCACGAACGCGACGTCGGCGCGGGACTGGCTGCTGGCCGAGCTGAAGGCCGGCCCGGACGCCGTCGCGGCGCACTTCGTGGCGTTGTCCACGAACGCGGAGAAGGTCGCGGACTTCGGTATCGACACGGCCAACATGTTCGCGTTCTGGGACTGGGTCGGCGGGCGGTACTCGTTCGACTCGGCGATCGGTCTGTCGCTGATGATCGCGATCGGCCCGGACCGGTTCCGCGAGATGCTGGAGGGTTTCCGGATCGTCGACGAGCACTTCCGCACCGCGCCCGCCGAGTCCAACGCGCCTTTGCTGATGGGGCTGTTGGGTGTCTGGTACGGCAACTTCTTCGACGCGCAGTCGCACGCGGTGCTGCCGTACTCGCATTACTTGTCGAGGTTCACGGCGTATCTGCAGCAGCTGGACATGGAGTCCAACGGCAAGTCCACAGGCCGCGACGGCCATCCGGTGGACTGGCAGACCGGACCGGTCGTATGGGGCACACCCGGCACCAACGGGCAGCACGCCTACTACCAACTCATCCATCAGGGCACGAAGTTGATCCCGGCCGACTTCATCGGGTTCGCCGAGCCGGTCGAGGATCTGCTGCCGGGACTGGTGTCCCAGCACGACCTGTTGATGGCCAACTTCTTCGCGCAGACGCAGGCGCTGGCTTTCGGGAAGACGCCGGACGAGGTACGGGCGGAGGGCGTGCCCGAGGAACTGGTGCCGCACAAGACGTTCATGGGCAACCATCCGACGACGACGATCCTCGCGCGTGAGCTGACCCCGTCGGTGCTCGGGCAGTTGATCGCGCTGTACGAGCACAAGGTGTTCGTCCAGGGCGCGATCTGGAACATCGATTCCTTCGATCAGTGGGGCGTAGAGCTCGGCAAGGTCCTCGCCAAGCGCGTCGAACCCGCGCTGACCGAGGGCGCGGAGGTGGCCGGGCTCGACGAGTCGACAAGGGCACTGGTCGCCAAGTACCGGGAACTGCGGGGCCGTTGACGGACGGTCGCTACGGGGAGTGGGCGGTGCGACGACGTCCGCTTCCCGTAGAATCCCTGGCGATCATGAAGCCGATCGGCTCGGGAGCGACAGTTGTCAGGTTCACGGGGGCGATGGACGAGCGACACGCTGACGGCGAGGTCGTTCCTGCAGCCCAAACACGTGGCGAAAGCGGTGTTCCACCCGGCGTGGATACCGGAGCCCGTCGACCAGAACGTGGAGCGGCTCAAGCGCGTCCGTGTCATCGCCGGAGCGGTCGCGGCGTTCGGCGTGTACACCTTCGTGGAGGGCAAGTTCGACTTCACGGAGGTGCTGGAGAACATGCTGACGGCGTCCGCCGTCCTGTTGTTCATCACGCCGCTGACCGTGGGCGTGATGCTCTTCGTGTGGCGGCGCACCGGGACCATCCGGCAGCTGCGGACACCCCTCTTCAGCTCGCTCAAGCTGCTGCTGCTCTTCATCGGCACGGTCGTCGTGACGGTGTTCCTGTGGCAGGCGACGACCTCGCTTCAGGGCATCACGCTGATGCTGCCCGGGCTGGTCGGGCTCTGGCTGACCGGCTTCGTGGCCTACGGAGCGGTGCGGGTGTCCGGGAACTTCTTCGGCTCCGCCGCCGTGCACCGCTGTCTGCCGCCGCTGCTCGCCACGGTGACGACCTGGCTGATGGCCATTCCCGACCTGGTCACGGGTGACCTGCACGGGTTGAGCCTCACCATGGGCATCGTGTTCATCCTGGGCGCGCCGCTGACGGTCACGGCCATCGCCCTCCTGGAGATGAACCGGCTGCGCCGCCGGTACGGGATACGGCTGGGCGCCCACCCCGCCACGATGCCGCCGCTTCCCCAGCCGCCGGCGCACATGCCGAACCCGGGGTTCGTGCCGCCGCAGGGGAACCCCTACGCCCCGCCGGGCCAGCCGTACGCCCCGCCGGGCCAGCCGTACGCGCCGGGCAACGGCAACGCGTATGCGCCGGGCAATGGCAACCCGTACGCCCCCGGCAACGGCGCCCCGTACATGCCGTGGCCGCAGAACCCGCACCACCAGCAGAACCCGTACGGCCAAGGGCCGTACGGGTTCTGACGGGGCGTTATGCGAATGCGGTCACGGCGAAGCCGGCGGATACAGCGACCGCGGTAGCCGCGAAGCCGCCGCGGCATCCAGGAGCCACAGCGTCCGGGACCGGCCGTACGCGCCGGCGGCCGGAGCCTGCACCTCGCCCGCGCCCGACAGGGCGATGGCCGCGGCATTCGCCTTGTCCTCGCCCGCGGCCAGCAGCCACACCTCGCGGGCGGCCCGGATCGCGGGCAGCGTCAGCGTGATACGGGTCGGCGGGGGCTTGGGCGCGCCGTGCACGCCCACCACCGTGCGCTCCGTCTCCCGGACCGCGGGCAGCTCGGGGAAGAGCGACGCCACATGTGTGTCCGGGCCGACGCCGAGCATCAGCACGTCGAAGGAGGGGACCGGGGCGTGGTTCTCCGGCCCGGCGGCCTTGGCGAGTTCGACCGCGTACGCCTCCGCCGCGGCGTCCGCGTCCTTGCCGTACGGGCCGTCCGCCGCGGGCATGGGATGCACGCGCTTCGGGTCCAGTGGCACCGAGTCGAGAAGCGCCTCGCGGGCCTGCGTGACATTCCGCTCGGGGTCGCCCTCGGGCACGAACCGCTCGTCGCCCCACCACAGGTCGAGACGGCCCCAGTCGATGGCGTCCCGGGCGGGCGCGGCCGCGAGCGCCGTCAGCAGGCCGTTGCCGTTGCGGCCACCGGTCAGGACGACCGAGGCGTAGCCGCGCGAGGCCTGCGCGTCCACGACCTTCGTGATCAGCCGGGCCGCGGCGGCCTGGGCCATCAGCTCCTTGTCCCGGTGGACGACCAGCTGCGGAGGGCTCACTGCGTGCCTGCCTTCCTGACCGGTGGCATCTGCGTGGGGGACGGCCGGCCGGCGTCGCTGCCGCCCGACGGTGAGGGGGCGGGCGGCAGGGCCGGCGCGGACGACGCCCGCCCAGGAGAGGCCGAGTCCGACGCCGGGCGCAGGGAATCCGGGTCCGACGACGGGCGCGGGGAATCCGGGTCCGACGACGGGCCCGTGGAATCCGAGTCCGACGCCCGGGGCGGGGAAGCGGAGTCCGACGCAGGGCCCTCGGAAGCCGAGTCCGACAGCGGCGGCAGCGGGGCGGACTCCGCGGACTCCTCGGCCCATGCGGGAGCCGAGGTCTTCGGCGCGGACGCCCTACTCCCTCCCAGCCGGTCCACCCCGAACCGCAGCGCCGACGCGTACGTGTCGTCCGGATCGAGCCGTCGCAGCTCCTCCGCGATCAGCTCGGACGTCTCGCGGCGCTTGAGCGCCACCGCGCGGTCCGGCTGGCCCTGCAGCGTCAGCGTGGCCATCGCTCCGTCCGGCCGGTGCAGCGAGATGGGACCACAGGTCGTCTCCATCCGTACTTCGGTCAGCCCGGGTCCGGGGGAGATCCCGCGCCGGACGTGCACATGCAGCCGGTCGGCGAGCCACATGGCCAGCAGTTCGACGCTCGGGTTGAACTCCTCGCCCTTCACCTCCGCGGAGATGACCTCGCAGTCCACCTGGTCGAGGGCGGCGGCCAGCATGGAGCGCCACGGGGTGATCCGGGCCCACGCGAGGTCGGTGTCGCCCGGCTCGTAGCTCTCGGCGCGGGCACGCAGTTCGTCGGCGGGCTTCTCCGCGGAGTAGCTGTCGGTTACCCTGCGCTGGCCCAGGGCCCCCAGCGGGTCCTTGGCCGGGTCGCGCGGGGCGCCCATCGGCCACCAGACCACGACCGGGGCGTCCGGCAGGAGCAGGGGGAGCACGACGGACTGGGCGTGGTCCACGACCTCGCCGTACAGGCGCAGCACGACCGTCTCGCCGGTGCCGGCGTCCGCGCCGACCCGTACCTCGGCGTCCAGGCGCGACTTCGTGCGGTCGCGGGGGGAGCGGGAGACGCGCCTGATGACCACGAGGGTGCGCGAAGGGTGCTCGCGGGATGCCTCGCTGGCGGCCTTCAGAGCGTCGTAGGCGTTCTCCTCGTCGGTGACTATGACGAGGGTGAGGACCATGCCGACGGCGGGTGTGCCGATGGCCCGGCGGCCCTGGACGAGCGCCTTGTTGATCTTGCTGGCAGTAGTGTCCGTGAGGTCTATCTTCATGGGCGACGCCAGCTCCGTCCGTCTCGATCGAGCATTTCGTCGGCCTCGACGGGCCCCCACGTTCCGGACGGGTACTGCGCGGGCTTGCCGTGCTTGTCCCAGTACTCCTCGATCGGGTCGAGGATCTGCCAGGACAGCTCGACCTCCTCGGTGCGCGGGAAGAGGTTCGAGTCGCCGAGCAGGACGTCGAGGATCAGCCGCTCGTACGCCTCCGGGCTGGACTCGGTGAAGGACTCGCCGTAAGCGAAGTCCATCGAGACGTCCCGGATCTCCATCGAGGTGCCGGGCACCTTGGAGCCGAAGCGGACCGTGATGCCCTCGTCGGGCTGGACGCGGATGACGATCGCGTTCTGGCCCAGTTCCTCCGTCGCCGTGTGGTCGAAGGGGGAGTGCGGGGCGCGCTGGAAGACGACGGCGATCTCGGTGACGCGACGGCCCAGACGCTTGCCCGTACGGAGGTAGAAGGGGACCCCGGCCCAGCGGCGGTTGTCCACCTCCAGCTTGATCGCCGCGTAGGTGTCGGTGTTCGAGTTGCGGTCGATGCCCTCTTCCTCGAGGTATCCGACAGCCTTCTCGCCGCCCTGCCAGCCGGCCGCGTACTGCCCGCGGACCGTGGACGTGCCGAGATCCCTGGGCAGCTTCACGGCGCCGAGGACCTTGGTCTTCTCGGCGGCGAGCGCGTCCGCGTCGAAGGAGGCGGGCTCCTCCATGGCCGTGAGGGCCATCAGCTGGAGCAGGTGGTTCTGGATGACGTCACGGGCCGCGCCGATGCCGTCGTAGTACCCGGCACGGCCGCCGATGCCGATGTCCTCGGCCATCGTGATCTGCACATGGTCCACGAAGGACCGGTTCCAGATCGGCTCGAACATCTGGTTGGCGAAGCGCAGCGCCAGGATGTTCTGGACCGTCTCCTTGCCCAGGTAGTGGTCGATACGGAAGACCTGGTCCGGGGCGAAGACCTCGTGGACGATCGCGTTGAGCTCCTCGGCCGACTTCAGGTCGTGACCGAAGGGCTTCTCGATGACCGCGCGCCGCCAGGAACCGCCCGTCTGGTCGGCCAGGCCGTGCTTCTTCAGCTGCTGGATGACCACGGGGAAGGCGGACGGCGGCACAGAGAGGTAGAAGGCGAAGTTGCCGCCCGTCCCCTGCGCCTTGTCCAGCTCGCCGATCGTGTCGCGCAGCCGCTCGAACGCGTCGTCGTCGTCGAACGTGCCCTGGACGAAGCGCATCCCCTGGATGAGCTGCTGCCAGACCTCCTCGCGGAAGGGTGTCCGGGCGTGCTCCTTGACGGCGTCGTGGACCTCCTGCGCGAAGTCCTCGTGGGCCCACTCGCGGCGGGCGAAGCCGATGAGCGAGAAGCCCGGCGGCAGCAGACCACGGTTGGCGAGGTCGTAAACAGCAGGCATCAGCTTTTTACGGGACAAATCGCCCGTGACCCCGAAGATGACGAGGCCCGACGGCCCCGCGATACGCGGGAGCCGTCGGTCCGCCGGGTCACGCAGCGGATTGCTGCTTGACAAGATTTCAGCCCTCCGAGGGGGCGAGGCGCTTGAGCTCCGCCTCGGTCGACTTGAGCAGGTCGTTCCAGGACGCCTCGAACTTCTCGACGCCCTCGTCCTCCAGGAGCTGCACCACGTCGTCGTAGGCGATCCCGAGCTGCTCGACCGCGTCGAGGTCGGCCCGGGCCTTCTCGTACGTACCGGCGATGGTGTTGCCCGTGATCTGGCCGTGGTCCTCGGTGGCCTCCAGGGTGGCCTCCGGCATGGTGTTCACCGTGTTCGGCGCGACCAGCTCGTCGACGTACAGGGTGTCCTTGTACGCCGGGTCCTTGACGCCGGTCGAGGCCCACAGCGGGCGCTGCTTGTTCGCCTGCGCATTGTCGAGGGCTGCCCAGCGCTCACCGCTGAACACCTCCTCGTACGCCTCGAAGGCGAGCCGGGCGTTGGCCAGCGCGGCCCTGCCCTTGAGCGCGAGCGCCTCGTCGGTGCCCAGCTTGGCCAGGCGCTTGTCGATCTCGGTGTCCACGCGGGACACGAAGAACGACGCCACCGAGTGGATCTTCGACAGGTCGAGTCCGGCGGCCTTGGCCTTCTCCAGGCCGGCCAGGTAGGCGTCCATGACCTCGCGGTAGCGCTCCAGCGAGAAGATCAGCGTGACGTTCACGCTGATGCCCTTGGAGATGACCTCGGTGATCGCGGGCAGGCCCGCCCTGGTCGCCGGGATCTTGATGAGGGTGTTCGGACGGTCCACCAGCCACGCCAGCTGCTTGGCCTCGGCGATGGTCGCGTCGGTGTTGTGCGCCAGGCGCGGGTCGACCTCGATCGAGACCCGGCCGTCCTGGCCCCCGGTCGCGTCGAAGACCGGGCGCAGGATGTCGGCGGCGTCGCGGACGTCGGCCGTGGTGATCATGCGGACGGCCTCTTCCACGGTGACCTTGCGCACCGCGAGGTCGGCGAGCTGCTGCTCGTAACCGTCGCCGGCGCTGATCGCCTTCTGGAAGATCGACGGGTTGGTGGTGACGCCCACGACGTGCTGCTCGTCGATCAGCTCGGCGAGGTTGCCGGACGTGATCCGCTTGCGCGACAGGTCGTCCAGCCAGATCGCGACGCCTTCTTCGGAGAGGCGCTTGAGTGCGTCTGTCATGGAATTACATCTCCTACGTGTCGTGTATCAGCGTCAGCGCTGGGCTGCGGCGATCGATTCCCGGGCGGCGGATGCGACGTTCTCGGCAGTGAAGCCGAACTCCTGGAAGAGGACCTTGCCGTCGGCGGAAGCACCGAAGTGCTCCAGGGAAACGATGCGCCCGGCATCCCCGACCCACCGGTGCCAGGTCAGACCGATCCCCGCCTCGACGGCGACCCGCGCCCTCACGGACGGCGGCAGCACCTCGTCCCGGTACGCCTGGTCCTGCTCCTCGAACCACTCCACACACGGCATGGACACCACCCGCGTGGGCACCCCGGCGGCCTGCAGCTGCTCGCGCGCCTCGACCGCCACATGCACCTCGGAGCCCGTACCGATCAGGATCACCTGCGGCTCGCCGCCCTCGGCCTCGAACAGCACGTAACCACCGCGCGCCGCATCCTCGTTGGGCTCGTACGTCGGCACACCCTGCCGGGTCAGAGCCAGGCCGTGCGGGGCACCCTTGCCGAACACCTTCGTGTAACGCCCCAGGATCTCGCGCCAGGCGATCGCGGTCTCGTTCGCGTCGGCCGGACGGACGAGGTTCAGACCCGGGATCGCGCGCAGCGAGGCCAGGTGCTCGACGGGCTGGTGCGTGGGCCCGTCCTCGCCCAGACCGATGGAGTCGTGCGTCCACACATACGTCACCGGCAGATGCATCAGCGCCGACAGGCGTACCGCGTTGCGCATGTAGTCCGAGAACACCAGGAAGGTGCCGCCGTAGATACGGGTGTTGCCGTGCAGCGCGATGCCGTTCATCTCCGCGGCCATGGCGTGCTCACGGATACCGAAGTGGATGGTGCGGCCGTAAGGATCCGCCTCCGGCAGCGGGTTGTCCGCCGGCAGGAACGAACTCGTCTTGTCGATGGTGGTGTTGTTGGAACCCGCGAGGTCGGCGGAGCCGCCCCACAGCTCGGGGATCACGCCGCCCAGCGCCTGCAGCACCTTCCCGGACGCGGCACGCGTGGCCACTGCCTTGCCCGGCTCGAAGGCGGGCAGGTGCGTCTGCCAGCCCTCGGGCAGCTCGCCCGCGTTGACGCGGTCGAACTCGGCGGCCCGCGCCGGGTTGGCGGTGCGCCAGGCGGCGAACGCCTTCTCCCACTCCGCCCGCGCCTGACCACCACGATCCACCGCGTCACGGGTGTGCGCGATCACCTCGTCCGACACCTCGAAGGACTGCTCCGGATCGAAGCCCAGCACGCGCTTGGTGGCCGCGACCTCCTCGGCACCCAGCGCCGAACCGTGCGCGGCCTCGGTGTTCTGTGCGTTCGGCGCCGGCCAGGCGATGATCGAGCGCATCGCGATGAACGACGGCCGGTCCGTCACCCGCTTCGCGGCCTGGATCGCCTCGAACAGCGCTGCCGGGTCGAGGTCGCCGTCCTCCTTCGGCTCCACCCGCTGCACATGCCAGCCGTACGCCTCGTATCGCAGAGCGGTGTCCTCGGAGACGGCCGTCTCCGTGTCGCCCTCGATGGAGATGTGGTTGTCGTCCCACAGCAGGATCAGGTTGCCGAGCTTCTGGTGACCGGCCAGCGAGGACGCCTCCGCGGAGATGCCCTCCTGCAGACACCCGTCACCGGCGATCGCGTAGATGAAGTGATCGAAGGGAGACTCGCCGGCCGCAGCGTCCGGGTCGAACAGGCCACGCTCATAACGGGCGGCCATCGCCATGCCCACCGCGTTGGCCACGCCCTGACCCAGCGGGCCGGTCGTCGTCTCCACACCCACCGTGTGCCCGTACTCCGGGTGGCCCGGCGTCTTCGACCCCCACGTCCGAAACGCCTTCAGATCGTCCAGCTCCAGGCCGAAGCCGGCCAGGTACAGCTGGATGTACAAAGTCAAAGACGAATGGCCCGCGGACAGTACGAACCGGTCACGGCCCGTCCAGTCGGCGTCCGCCGGGTCGTGCCGCATCACCTTCTGGAAGAGGGTGTACGCGGCGGGAGCCAGGCTCATCGCCGTACCCGGATGGCCGTTGCCGACCTTCTGTACGGCATCGGCGGCCAGGACACGGGCCGTGTCCACGGCCCTCTGGTCCAACTCGGTCCACTCGAGGTCTGTCATGGTCGGCTTGGTGCTCACCCTGGGTCAGGGCTCCTCTCCGCATGTGCCACATGTCGAATGCCGGTGCGCAATCGGGCCCACCGGCCTTTGTCGAGCCTACCCTTGTAGGAACGCGCATTTTTTCGAGTCATTCCAGACTGCCGGGACTGTCAAAGCCTCGCCTCCCTACCGGCACGTTCCGCCTCCTGACCGGCACGTTCCGCATTCGGCCGGTGAATGCCGGTGAATACGCAGCCGCGCAACCGGGTGCTCAATCGAGTACTTGATCAAGTACGGGATTGAGTAGTCGATCAAGCGGCGAAAAGCGCCTCGTGGGGGGCCGTCCAACACGACCCGACCCCCGCGAAGAGCGTGCTCTGGGCAACGTCTACAGTGGCGTGGTACGCGCGGGCCTTTACCGAGAGTTCACAGTCGGGGCTCGCTGGGATGTCTCTGTAGGGGTGTACGTGACGGCCGTTGAATCCCGTCCAGCGGGTGTGCTCGAGACGAGTCAGAGCACGAAGCACCGGCCGTTCGGGGCCCGGGTCAAGGCATTCGTCGCTCTGACCAAGCCACGGATCATCGAACTGCTGCTGATCACCACTGTTCCGGTGATGTTCCTGGCGCAGCAGGGCGTGCCCGACCTGAAGCTGGTGCTCCTCACCTGTGTCGGCGGCTACCTCTCCGCGGGCGGCGCCAACGCGCTGAACATGTACATCGACCGTGACATCGACGCGCTCATGTCGCGCACCGCGCAGCGTCCACTGGTCACCGGCATGGTCACCCCCCGTGAGTGCCTCGCCTTCGGCATCACGCTGGCCGTGGTCTCGACACTGCTGTTCGGCCTGACCGTCAACTGGCTGTCCGCCTGGCTGTCGCTGGGAGCGCTGCTTTTCTACGTCGTCGTCTACACGATGATCCTCAAGCGGCGTACGTCGCAGAACATCGTCTGGGGTGGCATCGCCGGCTGTCTGCCCGTCCTCATCGGCTGGTCCTCCGTCACGAACTCCCTGTCGTGGGCCCCGGTCATCCTTTTCCTCGTCATGTTCTTCTGGACGCCGCCGCACTACTGGCCGCTGTCGATGAAGGTGAAGGACGACTACGCGCGCGTGGGCGTGCCCATGCTGCCGGTCATCGCCTCCAACAAGGTCGTCGCACGGCAGATCGTCCTCTACAGCTGGGCGATGGTCGCCGTCTCCCTGCTGCTGACGCCGCTCGGCTACACCGGCTGGTTCTACACGGCCGTCGCCCTGGTGACCGGCGGATTCTGGCTCTGGGAGGCGCACGCGCTGCAGGCCCGCGCGAAGGACGGGGCCGTGGGCGCGAAGCTCAAGGAGATGCGGCTGTTCCACTGGTCCATCACGTACGTCTCGCTGCTGTTCGTGGCGGTGGCGGTGGATCCCTTCCTCCGATAGCCGGCAGTACCCACGACGGGTGGGGTGCGTGGCCGATGCCACGCACCCCACCCGTCGCCGTTCGTTCTACCCGTCGGTAGCATCTTGACCATGGCAGACACCCAGCAGGTCGACGAGGCGGCGGACCGCAAGCAGGCCGCCAAGGCGGAGCGTCACGTGGCGCGGCTCGCCAAGCAGATCTCCTCCTTCGCCCAGGCACACGGCGGGGCCGAGGGCCAGATCGCGTACCTGGGGCAGAAGGGCGCCCGGATCGTCCTCGTCGGTGAGGACGGCGGATGGGGCGACCTCGTGGCCCCGACCTACGCGATCGCCGAGCAGGCGGTGCAGAAGTCCGGGATCACCGAGCACGAGTCCTTCGACGGGGACTTCGCGGCCAAGGTGAAGACCGGCCCGTACGAGTGGACCCGCATGGCGGGGATCCAACTCGGCGGCCCGAGCAACGGCTGACGGGGTTACCGCGGTCTGGTTCCGCCCCCGCCGCCCCTACCCGTCCCATCCCTGGAGGCTCCGCCCCCAGACCCCCGTATCGGCCTGAACGGCCTCGTCCTCAAACGCCGGACGGGCTGAAGATCAGCCCGTCCGGCGTTTGAGGAGCGGGGTCTGGGGCGGCGGGGGCGAAAAGGAACGCTTGGCCGCCGTGCACGGAGAAAGCAACCTGATGCCCGGCTCACCCGTTAGGACCTGAAGACACATGGTCCACTCGCGGGGGAGCCCGGATGATCGAAACACCGTCCCTGGTGGACCAGTACTGCCATGGCGTGCTGCGGACAGAGCTGGGCCTCGGTACTTTCGAGGCCCACCTCGCGCGGGGCGAGGGCCCGCCCGCCGCGGGCACCACCTTCTTCGACACCCAGGCCGGGTTCGCCGTACGCCGCTGGTGCCCCCCGCTCCTCGACTTGGAGCCGCACTGTCCGCCGGCCCACTATCTCGCCCGACGCCGCGAACTCGGCGTACTGGAGGCGGGCCGCAGGCTGCTGCGGGGCAGCGGGATCACGACGTTTCTGGTCGACACCGGCTTGCCGGGTGACCTGACCGGTCCAGGGGAGATGGCCTCGGCCGGGGCCGCCGACGCCCACGAGATCGTCCGTCTGGAACTGCTCGCCGAACAGGTCGCCGACACCTCCGGCACCGTCGAGTCGTTCCTCGCCAATCTCGCCGAGTCGGTGCACGCGGCGGCCGCGAACGCCGTGGCGTTCACGTCGGTGGCGGGCGCGCGGCACGGCCTGGCGCTCGCGCCCGAGCCGCCCGGCCCGGGCGAGGT